>JBOHKK010000428.1:0-4515 GCA_050729115.1 Geminicoccaceae bacterium
GGGCAGCCACAGGATGATCTCGGGGAAGACGATGCAGGTCGTCAGGCCGATCGCCTGCAAGACCAGGAACGGCAGCGCTGCGCGGAAGATGATGCCCATGGTGATCTCGGGCGGCGCGACGCTCTTGAGGTAGAACAGCGCATAGCCGAACGGCGGGCTCAGGAACGACATCTGCATGTTGACCATGTAGACCACGCCGAACCACAGCGGCACCTCGGCCGGCGGGACTCCGGGCAGGCCGAACACGCCGTCCCACGGCAGGCTGCGCATGATCGGTGCGAAGATCGGCACGGCGAGCAGGAGGATGCCGACCCAGTCGAGGAACATGCCGAGCACGATCAGGATCAGCATCATGATGATCAGGATGCCGTAGGGACCGAGGTCCGTGGCGAGCAGCATGTCGGTCACGAACTCCTGCCCGCCCTCGACGATGTAGAGGCCGACGAAGATGCTGGCGCCGAACACGATCCACATCACCATCGACGTGGCCTTGAGCGTGGTGATCGCCGCTTCGCGCACGGCGAGCCACGACAGGCGCCGGTGCAGGGCCGCCACCACCAGCGCGCCGAAGGTGCCGATGCCGGCCGCCTCCACCGGCGTCGCGATGCCGGTGAAGATCACCCCCAGCACCAGCACGATCAGGATCAGCGGCGCCAGCATGCCGCCGAGCAGCCGCACCTTGGCGCGCCCGGAGATCCGCTCCTCCGGCGGCAGCGCGGGGCCCGCGGCCGGGTTCCAGTAGCTGAGAGCAACCGAGTACAGGATGTAGAGCCCGGACAGCAGGAGGCCGGGAAGCACCGCGCCGATGAACAGTTCGCCAACCGACTGCTGCGCGATCACCGCGAACAGGATGGCGAGGATCGAGGGCGGGATCAGAATGCCGAGCGTGCCGCCGGCCAGGATCGAGCCGCAGGCGAGATAAGGGGAGTAGTTGCGCTTGAGCATGGCCGGCAGGGCGATGATGCCCATCGTCACCTCGGTCGCGCCGATCACCCCGACCATGGCGGCGAGGATGGTGGAGGCGATCACGCTCGCCGCCGCGAGGCCGCCCTTCAGGCCGCCCAGCATCTTGTAGATGATGTCGTAGAGCTCCTCGATCAGCCCCGCCCGCTCCAGCATCGACGCCATGAAAATGAACAGCGGCACGGCCGAGAGCTGGTAGTTGGTCATGTAAGGATAGATGCGCGACGGCAGGATGTTGAGCATCTGCGCGTCGCCGAACAGGAACAGGAAGACGCACGCCAGCCCGCCGGTCACGAAGGCCAGCGACAGGCCCGCCAGCAGCAGCACCACGAGCGAGCCGAACATAATGAGCGTGAGCCATTCGATGCTGACCTCGAGGCCCATCGCCTAAGCCCCCAGCCGCCTGAGCAGAACGACGTCCTTGATCAGCTTGGACAGGCCCTGCAGCGTGATCAGCGCCGCGCCGACCACGATCGCCACCTTCACGGGCCAGTACTGAATTGCCCACTCGGTGAATGACACCTCCCGCACGTTGATCGAATCCATCATGAAGGTCCACCCGGTGACCAGGAGCGTCACCGTGAAAATAAAGAAGAAGACCGAGGTGACGATGTCGGTGATCACCTTGGCGCGGTCGGAAAGATGCGTGTAGATCACGTCGACCCGGACGTGGGCATCCTCCCGCAACGCATAGGCGCCCGAGATCAGGTACTGCATGCCGAACATCAAGAACATGCTCTCGTGCGCCCAATTGGTGGGCGAGTTGAAGACGTAGCGGGAGATGACCTCGAAATAGTAGACGAACACCGCGATCAGCGACCAATACGCCACGAACTCGCCCGTCCAGCCGCTGAGCGCGTCGATCCCATCGGTGAGGCGGGTTCGGACGCCGCGGGTCGGGTCGCCATCGGGCGACGGCTCGGTGACGATCACCGGGGCCGCGATCACGCGCCCGGGCTCGACGCGCGCCCGGCGGCGCACCAGCCACGGCAGCAGGAAGGCATCGATCACCAGCAGCGCGGCGATGGCAAGCGCGAAGCCGGCGGCCACGCTCCGCCACCAGTCGAAGTCAGACTGCGCCGCGGCCATCTGCTGCTGGACCGCGGTGAGCGCCTGCTCGGCCTCGGCCAGCTGCGCCGCGGCGCCTTCGTCGCCACCGGCGGCCGCCTCCCCGAACCGCTCGACATCGAACTCGACCCGCAAGAACTCGTCGCGGACCGCCGAGAGCTCCGTTCGCGCCGCGAACTGCTCGGTGTTCGCCCACAGGATCGCGACGAACAGAGGGATGTAGACGAGGCCGAGCCAGCTCTTGACGTAGAAGCGATGCAGGCCGACGAACCCGCCGCACAGCCACAACAGATAGGCCACCGGCAGCGAGACCGCCCTGGGCGCCTGCTGGCGCGCCCGCCAGACCGCCGCCATGCCGACGAGCGGCAACAGCAGCAGGGCGCCCCAATAGATCCAATGCGGAAGCTCGAAGCTCAGGTCGGGCATGGCGGGCGGCGCCTCTGTCGCGATGAGCGTGGCAGTCCCGGAGCGCCGGGCCGGGCACGCGCGCGCCCCGCCGCCGGTGTCCCGGCGCCCCGCCGCCTTCGCTCTCTTCTTGTCACCTCAAGACGGGTCACGTGGGCACGCGCCCGGCGGCCCCGCCCGGAGGGCGCAGCGCAGCCAGGCGCGTACACGCGTATCTGCGGCTGCTCAGAGTTGCAGCTCCTGCCCCTCGATCATGTCGGGGGTCACGTAGCCCAGCGAGGGCGACATCATGTAATCGAGCTGGATCTGGAAGATCCGCGCCGCGTTCTGGTCCTTGTTGGCCCAGTTGTACCAGAGCGGCACGGCGAGCTCCGTGAACGCGACCACGTCGTCCTCCGACAGCCGGGTCACGATCGTGCCGGCCTCCTCGAACTTGCCCCAGGCCTCGATATCAGCCTTCTGGATGCCGGCGTGATGCAGGTCGGAATAGACGTGCACCTCCATCTCCAGAAACTGCCTCATCGCGGGCGAGAGCGCCTCCCAGGAGCTCATGCCGACCGTGAGGTCCATGAGGTCGACCGGCTGGTAGATGGAGAGGAAGCCGGGCGGACCGGCACAGATGTAGTCGGTCACCTGGTGAAAGCCGAGCGCATAGTTGACCGCCGGGCCGACGTAGTCGGCGACGTCGATCGTGCCCCGCTCGAGCGCCGGGAAGATCTCGCCGCCCGGCAGCAGCGTGGTCCTGGCGCCCGCGGCCTGGAACAGCTCGGCGACCATGCCCCCCGGCACGCGCATCTTGCGCCCGTTGAAGTCCTCGATCGAGTTGATCGGCACCTTGGAGTGAATGATGTTGGCGCCGTGGTGGATCGGGCCGACATAGTACATGCCGACCTCGGCGAACAGCTCGCGCGTGAGCTCCAGGCCCCCGAGCCCGTAGTAGAACACGTCCCACTCGTGGGGGTTGCGCAGGCCTAGCGGATAGGAGCTCATGAACACCGAGGCCGGCATGCGCCCCGCCCAGTAGACCGTGAACGGGTTCATCGCCTCGAGCACGCCGTTCTTGACTGCGTCGAACAGCTGGAAGTCGCCGACCACCTCGGTGGCGCCATAGGGCTCGAAGGCGAGTTCGCCGCCGGTCTTCTCGACGATGCCGTTGCACCAGGACTTGAAGATCTCGAGGCCGACGCCGCCCGGCCAGGAGGTCTGGATGCGCCAGGTGGTGGTCTGAGCCTTGGCCGTGCCGATGTAGGGAAAGCCCAGCCCGCCGGCGATGCCGGCCGATGCCGCCGCGCCGCCGGCGACCGCCGCCCCCTTGAGCACGGCACGTCGGGTGGGGTCGTTCGCCGCTGTTGTCGATTGGCGCTCTTTCATGATCTTCTCCCTGACGGTCATGATTTGCTCCCTGACGGTCATGGTTTGCTCCCTGGCGGTCATGGTTTTGCTCCCTGACGGTTAAGGGTCCAGCCGCCGCTTGCCGCCACCCCATGGATCGGGGCGGAAAGGACGCGTAATGTGCCGAGCTGTCGTGGCACACCACTGCGAACCACATGACGGCGGACCCTAGCGTGAAACGCCCGGGACGACAAGCTCACCCCCAACGACTCGCCGCCGCCGGCGGGAGCTGGCCGCAGCGCCGGCGCCGCGCCCCGCCCGCCACGGGTCACGGCCTCTGGCTGTACGGCCGCCACGCCGTCGAGGCGGCGCTCGCCAACCCGAGGCGCAGCTGCCACCGGCTCCTGACCACGCCCGAGGCGCTCGCCCGGCTCGGCGCGGCCGGGGGCCGGCCCGGGCTCGAGGTGCGGACCGTCGAGCGCGAGGAGCTCGACCGCCGCTTCGGCGCCGAGACCGTGCATCAGGGACTCGCCCTGTCGGTCGCGCCACTGCCCAGGCTGGACCTGGTCCGGACCTGCGCGCCGGAGCCCGGGCGCAATCTCGTGCTGGTGCTCGACCAGATCACCGATCCGCACAACCTCGGCGCCATCCTGCGCTCGGCGGCAGCCTTCGAGGTGCGCGCCGTGGTGCTGCCGGAACGGCGCAGCGCCGGGCTCGGCGGCGCCGCGGCGAAGGCCGCCTCCGGCG
>JBOHKK010000429.1:0-4501 GCA_050729115.1 Geminicoccaceae bacterium
ACCAGACCTGGATCATCGAGCGCCACGGCTACCAGACCCCCGCCGCCATCAGAGCGGCGCAACTCGCGCCGCTCCCGGCAGCGGCCTGAACCCGCAACGCGGTGTCTCATAACCGTGGACCGCTACAAGAGAATGAAGGCCTCAGCACCTCTGTGTCCCAGAGCGGCGGCCACCTCGGCTTCCACGATCCTCTGGGCGTCTGGCACCTGCGCCAGATCGAGCTGTTCTTCGAGGAGGCCTGAGGGCGCCGTTCCAAAAAGCTGCATCCGGCTGCCTGGAAAGAGACTTGGACGCCACCCTCAGCACCGTCGTTGCGAGGCGCAGAGCGACCAAGCCATCCAGACGCCGCTCCTGGATTGCCGCGGACGCTGGCGCGCCCTCGCGCTGACGCTGCGCCGGTTTCATCCCCAGCGGGCCGGCTTGCCGGCATCGGCGTGCTGCGACAGGAAACCTCCGCAGCCGTACCGGACGGCCGGGCTCGCAGCTGGCGAGCCCGCCCGCAAACACAGCAAGATCCGGGTGGCTGCCGCCTCGAGCGCGCGCCTAAGCTTCGGCCATGGCACCGCACCTGGAGGTGGTCATGGAGGTCCACGCTTCGATCCCCGCTCGCGGCGCCCCGACGGCGCCCGGCCTCTGGCGCGCCATCCGGTCCTGGGCGGCGCGGGCGCTCGACCGCCTGCGGCGTTGGCGCGAGGTCACTCGCGAACGCCGCACGCTCCTTGCGCTCAGCGATCACATGCTCAAGGACATCGGGGTCACGCGCGCCGAGGCCGAGCGGGAGGCGAGCCGGCCGTTCTGGCAGGACCGGAGCCACCCGTGAGCTTCCGATCGGCCGGGCCGGGCCAAGAAATCGAGGTCGCTCGTGGCGGCGCCGTGTTGCGCCGCGCCAGCCTCGTCAGCTGATCGCCCGACCCACCACATTGGAACCCTTGCGCCGTCGACCGCGGTGCTGCGGGTTCAAAGGCGGGCGCAGCCTTCATGCACGGTGCAGGAGGGAGCCGGGTCGATCCGGAGCGGAGGTTGCGCCCGGCGCTGCGCCGTTTGATGCTCGATGACGAGCGAATGGCGGCCCTCCACCGTACGCGCCCGCTCCTCGCCGCTCATGAGCGCGACCGCGATCCCGACCGCCAGCGCCAGCGCCAGCAGGAGCAGCGTTCGACCCACATAATAGCGGGATCCCATGTCCGCGCACTCGTCCCCACGGGGCCAAAGGACCATAACAGACGGATTCGAGAAAAAAGAAACGCATATCGAGAGCGGGCAGCCAGGTTTCGACGCCTGTGTTGCGCATTTGCCGCAGTTTGTTGCGTGAATGCTCGGCCCTCGGTGCGCGGCGGTCATCCACGACTCCCAACCCAGCTCCGCCCCGAGCCTTTGGCAGGGCACCACGACGCATTGAACACGCTGCGCTTGGCCTGGCTCACCGGCGCGTCTATTGAGATTGAGGTGGCAGCGAGACAAGCGCCGCCCGACATGCGCGGCGATCACAACGAAACTGTCGCTCCTGCTGACGGGCGAACGACTCACGACGAGGAGGCAAAGTGATGCCCAGGACAGGGGCTCCGATCCTGTTCATCCTCCTATTCTCGGTTGCGGGCGTGAGCGGACTGTCGACCGGCCGGCCCGTGGAGCGACGATCGAGATCCGCGACATCCACGTGACGCAAGGGATCCAGACCGTCGAATGGGAGCCCGGAAACCACAGGGGGCTTTGCTCCGCAGCCCGGCAATGCGCTGCCGCTCGGCGCGGGGCGCAGCACGGCCGTTCGGGTGCTGCTCGGTCTGAATTATGCGCGCGGTGAACCGCGCCAGCCGACACCGGCGGTGCTCCTCGGTACGCTCGAGGTCTTCGTGGCTTCCCGATCGCTCGGGGCTTTCGTCGCCGACAATGAGCCCATCAGCATCCCGGTCGAGCCCAGGATCGACCTTAACTTCCACACGCTGAACTTCACGATTCCCAAACGTGCAAGCGCGCCGCCGCTATGGACAATATTCCTATGATCGGTTAGACTGGCGCTACTGGGGCGGCCCGCCTGGGCTGCCTTTCATCCCGACCAGCCCTACCCTCCAGCCCACACCCGCAAATCAAGGATGCCCGCCATGTCCAGTGCCGGCGCCCCGCCCCCGCGCGGCCATCACCACCAGCGCCCGCGCCGCGGCCAGCCGCCACAACGGTGCCAGATCGCGCGGCCCCACGACTCCCGAAGGCAAGGCGCGCTCGGCGCAGAATGCCCTCAAGCACGGCCTGCGGGCGCAGAAGTACGTGGTGCTCCAGGACGAGGATGCCGCCGAGTTCGCCGCGCTCGAGGCGGCGCTCACCGACGAGCTGGCTCCACAAGGCGCGCTCCAGAGCGTCCTTGTCGGGCGCGGCGCGGTCGCCGCCTGGCGGCTCGCCCGGGCGGACCGCATCGAGACCGAGCTGTTCGCCTGCCGGCGCGATGAGGATGGCGACCTCGCTCTCGCGCTGGTCCGCGACGGCAACGGCACCAGGTCCTTTGAAACCTTGCTGCGGTATCGCGGTTCGACGCTGGCGGAACTCGGCCGCGCGCCGCGGACGCTCAAGACGCTCCGAGCCGAGCAGGCTGCGCCGCTGCGCGCGGCCGCGGGCGAGCCCGCGCCGGTGCTGATGTTCGAGCCGAGGCGGCGGCGCGCCGGCAGCGTCATCGAGCACGCGCCGGATCAAAGAGAGGACCCGCGCGGGAATCCGATCGAACCCGAGGGCCGCGCCAAGCCTGGCGACTCCGCGCCGGCGGCGCCCGCGGACGAACCCGAGCGGCCGTCGGCAGAACCGGCGCGCTCACGACCGGACGAACCCGAGCCGGCGCGCGCCGCGCCGCCTTCGCGCGACCGCCTCGGCGATCATGCGCCCGAGGCTCGGCAGCGCCTTGCGCTCGACCTTGGCGTCGTCCTCCCACAGCCGCGCCCGGATCAGGGCCTTCGAGCAGTGCAGGAACGCCTCCACGACCTCGACCATGATCGCCACCTTGGGCGCCCGGCCGCGCACCTCGAAGCGGGCCAGAATTTCCGGGCTGGTGGTCAGCCGGGCGCGGCCGTTGACGCGCAAGGTCTCGGTCACCCCGGGGATGAGGAACAGCAGGCCGACGTTGGGGCTGTGGACGATGTTGCTCATCGAATCGAGGCGGTTGTTGCCCGGCCGGTCCGGGATCAGCAGCGTGCGCTCGTCGAGCACGTGGACGAACCCGGGCGCGTCGCCGCGCGGCGAGTTGTCGGCGAGGCCGTCCGGCCGCGCGGTCGCGAGGCACAGGAACGCCGAGAGCGCGATGAAGCGCCGGCAGTTGGGATCGAGCCGGTCGAGCTGCTTGAGGGTCGCCAGCCGGCTCGGCGCCGCGAACCGCTCGCGCAGGTCGGTCTCGGTGGCGATCAGGTCGTCGGGCGCAAGATCGAGCATCTGAACCTCCGCGGCTGGCTGCGGTCCAGCAAAGCACGGGAGCGCCGCGGTCAAAGCCGTTCGGGGACTGCCTGAATGCGGCCGACCCGCCAATCGCCGCAAAACGATCGATTAAGGTTGATTTGTGTTTACCTTAGGGACTTCTTGCAAATCCAGGTAATTTTAAATAATATGCATCAGTCCGCATGGAGCGGGTCAATACCGTCAGGAGAAAGCCGCCGTGGCTTTTGTGAGCTCGACCGGCCGGGTTGCTGCCGCCGCGCAGAGATACGCCGCCACCGCCGGGTTCACGGCCGATCTGGCCTGGGAACGCTGCCAGGAGCAGGCGGCGATCGCGTTCCGTGCGGGCGATACCATCCTGCCGTCACGCCTGTGGGCGGAGGCGCTCGCCATTGCCAGGAAGCGCTTCGGGCGCGGCGATCCCAGGCTGGCGTCGAGCCTGACCAACCAGGCGCTGGTGCTGCGGCGCCGAGGCCAGGAATACCAGGCCAGGATGCTGTTCCAGGAGGCGCTCGGCGCCTGGGACGACAGCTGGCGCTGGATTCATCTCATGACCCCTTGCCGGGCGCCGGTCGATCCGCGCCGCGCCGACCGCCTCGAGTTCTATGGGCCGGCGGCCCGTGCCTGGTTCAACGCCCTGGCGCGCCAGGGCCGGGCGGCGACGGTCGCCCTCGAGCACCGTGACGAGCGGCTGGCGATTGGGCTCGAGGACTGGTTCGCGCTCAAGCCCAAGCGCCTCAGCGATCTGCGTAGGCTGCTCGGAGCGGTGCTGCTGATCGCGCCCAAGCCGCGCGCCTGACGGGCAGCGCCGCTGACTGGGCTGACCCCGCTGGCAAGCGATGACGACGCGCTGTCGAAGCGGTGATCATAGGGCATTTTCCCGGATCATCGTGCCGACCGCCGTCGGCGCGATCCACGCGGACGCGCGCCGCCCACCTCGACCAGGGTCTGGAAGGCGAGCGCCTCTACGCCTGAGCCTTTGACCCGGCCGGTCGCCTGCCGTAACTCTGCGGGGAGCTCAGGGAGGCAGGCGATGACACGACAGCTGTTCGGCATCATCCCGCCGATGACCACGCCGTTCGCTGCGCTGATC
>JBOHKK010000430.1:0-4486 GCA_050729115.1 Geminicoccaceae bacterium
CCCTTGGGGTGGTTGGGAGGGGGAGCGGGCTGGTGCGAGCTGATCGAAAAATGCGCTAGTCCTCCTCGCCGCGGGCGATGCGCGCCTCCCAGGCGTCGTAGTCCAGATCCGGCTCGTGGATCCGGCGCGTCTGATGCAGCTCGCGGCCCTTCAGGAGCGCGACCAGCGCCTCGTTGTACGGCGTCGCCACGCCGAGCGCCGCGGCCTCGCGCAGGAGCGCTCCGTTCAGGGCGTCGATCTCGGTGCGGCGCCCCGCCTCGACGTGCTGGAGCATCGAAGGCCGGTTGAGCTTCCTGCGGCAGTGCGCCTTGATCTTGGCGGGCAGATCGGGGGTCGGCAGACAGACGCCCTTGGCTGCGGTCACCGCCATGACCTCCGCGATGATGCGGTCCTGGAAGGCGTCGAGCTCGGGCAGCCGCGCCATCTCGCCGGTGCGCAGCCCGGTGGTCGCGGCGAGCGCGTTGATGCAGCAGTTGAGCGCGAACTTCTCCCAGATCACGGCCATGACGTCCGGCACCACCTCGGTCTCGAAGCCGGCGCTGTTCAGCGCCTCGGCGAGCTTGGTCGTGCGCGACCGCGCCGCGCCGTCGGTCTCGCCGATCGAAGTCTTGCCCGAATGCGTGAGGTGGACGTGGCCCGGGCCGCGGCTCGCGGCGCTGCACATGCTGGAGCCGCCGAGCACCCGCTCGTTGCCCAGCGCGGCCTGGAGCTTCTCGACGTTGCCGATGCCGTTCTGGAAAGTGATGGCGCAGCCATCCAGGGCGAGCACTTCGGCCGCGGTCGCGGCGGCGGCCGCCGTGTTGTTGGAGTCGACGAACACGATCACGAGATCGGCCCCCTCGCCGACCCTCCCGGTCGAGGCCGGAAGGCGGACCCGGTGGTCGCCAAGGACGCCATCGACGCGCAGCCCGTCCCGATTGATCGCGTCGACGTGCGCCTGCCAGGCATCGATCAGGCTCACCTCGTGCCCGACCTTCGCGAGCAAGCCGCCGTAGCTGCCGCCCATCGCGCCCGCCCCGACCACCGTGATCTTCATGTCCGCCCTCCCGGGTCTCGGCCCATCCTAACCCGCCCTCGGCCCCGGGCAAGCGCGGCTCGGCAGGACCGCTTGGTCCTCGCGATCCTGAAGGGCATGATGTACAAGCGACGATATGCGAGCTGAGGAGAGACCGTGATGGCGGAGCCTGCCGAGAAGCGCTGGACGGTCGAGGAGTTTCTTGCCTGGGACGATGGCACCGATCGCCGCTACGAGCTGATTCGCGGGGAGATCGTCGAAATCGCGCTCCAGCCCGAGGCCCATGGCGCGACCATGGGGAGCCTCGGTGCGCTGTTGCACGACGGTCTCGAACGACCCTGCCGGGCTTTGATCCGGGGCGGGGTCCTGCCGCCCGACCGGGAGGATACCTACTACCAGGCAGACCTGCTCGTTACCTGCGCCCCGCCGGAGCGGGGACGCCAATATCCGCCCGCCCCGGTCCTGATCGCGGAGGTCGTGTCTGAGTCGACCGCGATCCTCGACCACGGACGGAAGCTCGATGACTACCGCCAGCTGTCGTCGGTCAAGGAGATCCTGCTGGTCGCCAGCGAAGAGCGTCGGGTCCAGCACTGGCGCCGGGATGGGGCCCGCTGGGTGGTCGACGACCTGATCGGCGATGCCGACCTCCGCCTGGCCACGGTCGCCGACGCGATCCCGCTCGGGACGATCTACGAGGGTAGCGGGGTGTGACTTGCCACCGACGGGCCCATTCCGGCGCCTGAAACAGGGGCGCCGAACCGTCGGTCGCCTTCAGCGTCGTCGCGAGGGCGCGCCAGCGCCCGTGGCGATCCAGGACGGCGTCTGGATTGCTTCGTCGCTGCGCTCCTCGCAATGACTGTGCAAAGAATGGCGCCCAAGCTTCTTTCTAGGATCGAGATCGGGGCCGCGATCAACTCGACCCGCGCGAGCCGCTGCCGTCAGCCGTGCCCGAGCTCCTTGCGGACGATCTTGGCACCCTCGGCCAGCGCCTTCAGCTTCATCCGCGCGACGATGCGCGACAGCGGCTTCATCCCGCAGTCGGTGGTGAGATAGACGCGCTCGGGCGGCACCACCTCGATGACCTTGCGGATGCGCGCCGCGACCTCCTCGGGCGTCTCGATCATGCTGGTGCGCACGTCGATCACGCCGATCGCCACCTCCTTGTCCTTGGGCAACGATTCGAGCGCGGCGATGTCGACCATGTCGCGGTTGGCGAAGTCGAGCACGAACTGATCGATCGGCAGGTCGTAGAAGTGCGGCAGGACCGCCTCGTAGCCGGCGGGGAACAGCCCGGCCAGCCGGTTGCCCCAGGCGTTGCCGTAGCAGAAGTGCCAGGCGATCTTGGCATCGACCCCCTCGACGCACTGCCGCACGACGTCGCCGATCCACCTGTAGTCGTCGTCGTTCTTGGTAAACAGCGGCAGCCACGCGCCGAGGTCCTCGTACTGCAGGAAGTTGGCGCCGGCCGCGACCAGGGCCTTCATCTCCTCGTTGAAGATCGGCGCCAGCGCATAGGACAGCTCGCGCGGATCCTTGTAGTGCTTGAAATACACATGCCACCCCAGGTTGACCGGCCCGGCGCCGACCGAGACCTTGATCGGCCTGGTGGCATAGCGCCTGGCAAGCTTGTAGAAGTCGACCAGACGCAGCGCCGCCCGGTCCCCGATCGGGCCGCTGTTGACCACGCCGCCCCAGTCCGAGAGCAGCATGATCTCCTTGGTCATGGTCGCGGCGTCGACGGCGGCCGGGTGCTCCTCCTTCGCCGGATCGAAGCCCGGAATGCGCTCGTACATGTACCAGCAGAACGAGCCGATCGAGCCGATGTAGTCGTCGAAGTACATCTGGCCGTCGCACACGATGTCCAGGCCGGCTTCCTCCTGATCCTGGATGATCACCCGGGTGGCATCGGCGAACGCTTCCTCGTGCGGGGCATGCTTGAACGCCTCGCGGACGTCGCGCCCGAGCAGCTGATAGGTGAACCAGTCCGGGCGCGGGTACGAACCGACCATGGTCGTGGGAAGAATCGTGTCGACGATCTTGCGCATCGTGTGCCCCCCGTTTCTTCCTGGATCATGCCGCCTGACGGTACCGCGGCTGCCCTAAGACTAGCACCGCGTGCTCCCCGCACGACGGCAAATCGCCGCTTAGGCACTGTCGTCTGGCGCCTACTCCCGATCAACCCCTGTTCGCGCCGTCGAGCGGACTTGCGCGACTCGTTGCCGGGCTCAGGACCCTTTCCGGATTGATCTCCAGCCGCGCACGGTGCAATTTCTGCTTTCGAGGAATGGCGAGCGGGGTATGCCGGCTCACCGCGCGGGGTGCGTGCCGTCGGGCCGTTTCCGAGATGTCGCCGACGTCAAGACGACAATGTCAGATCGACCGGGACGCCATCTCGAAGCAGCAGCTCGCGACCTTTGCCCGAAACGATAATGAACGAGACTCGTCGTGATCTTTAAGACACCGACGCACAAGCCCAAGCCAGCAGGCTCAGGGCATCGCTCGTCACGAACCTCTGCGTCGAAATCGGGGGGCGCTGGTCCCCTGGCGCATCCCGCCGCGATCGTTCAACCGGCCCCGTCAACGTCATGTGCCCCGATCCTGCAGGACACGTGGCGCCACCGGCTTCGGATCGGCAGGCAGCCGGTGGGCCGACCGCTCAGGCTGCTTGCGCGCGGACCCGGCGGTGCCAGCCCATCTCCAATTACCCGGTGGCAGCCGGCGGCAAGGCCACTCGGCGGGCCGGCTCAAGAGCAGGAGAGCGGGGGACAGCTGCAGATGAAACCCGCTTCGGCCGCCTTACCGCGCCGGGAATTGGCGGCCGGAGAGCCGTTGTTGGGCGATCCAGGTGGCGGCGGAAGCGGCACCGGCATGCCCGGTGACTTGAGGGCGGGGCTGGAAGAACTCTCCGGCCTGGACCTCTCGACGGTGCGGGTCCACCGCAACTCCGCCGGACCTGCCCGAATCGACGCGCTGGCGTATACGCACGGCACCGACATTCACCTGGCGCCGGGTCAGGAGAAGCATCTGCCGCACGAAGGCTGGCATGCGGTGCAGCAGATGCAGGGGCGGGTCCGGCCCACGACCCAGACGAAGGGGATCTCGATCAACCACGACCACGCATTGGAGAACGAAGCCGAAGTGATGGGCGCCCGGGCTGGCCGGCTACTACCGGAAGCCGGGGCGACGTGCTGCCATGCATGCGCTGCCACGGTAGATGGCGGCCATCGTGACGAGCCTCATCGCGGGATTCCACCGCCCGGGAATGCGTATGGTGTGACCGGCCAGCGTGTGGCAACCAGAATGACCACCGGTGAGATCCCGGTCCTTCAGAGAGCAACCAGTTTCACGCCTAGGTCGTGTCGCGAGGTTGGTGGAAATTGGCTGAGGTGGCGTAGGTTCCGATCGGCAAGATCGAGAAGGAACCCACGCCATGAAGGAAGTTACGCCAGGCTTGGCATCTGCGCCATCGCC
>JBOHKK010000431.1:0-4477 GCA_050729115.1 Geminicoccaceae bacterium
AGGGTACCATCGGTGGGTGGTTGGGAGGGGGAGCGGGCCGGGGCCGCGGGTCCACCCAAGGGGAAAATGGTCTAGCGCAGCGCGTCAATCGCCGCGGTCGCGACGATCCCTTCGACGCTGCGCGCCAGTTCCGTGTCCAGGGTTACGAACGCGTCTGCCTGCAGCTGAGTGAGTGCAACGTACTCGGCGTTGTAAGTCGAGGCCCATCCCAACTGATCCGCCAAGTCCCAGGCCCGACGCCGGAGCACGGCATCGCCGAGGAGCCTGATCGGCATCCGCCCGATGCGGGTGAGGCGGTCGCGCGCGACGTCGGCCGGGATCTCGCCCCGCTGGACGGCCTCGTGCAGAGCCGACAGCGTTTGGGAACGAAGGAGCGTCGGTGCGAGGAGCTTGTGCGCGCCTGGGGCCTCGACCCCCGCGCTCGCCAGGTGGAGGACGGCGCTGGCGTCGACGACGAACCTAGCCATCGGGTACCTCAGATCGGGTGTAGGAGCGTCACAACACTACCGTTGCGCCCGTCGACGGTCTACACCTGCGGCGCCGCACGGCGCGCAGGAAAGCCCGGGTACGACCAAGTCTGGACTTGGGACTAGCATGCCGCCAACTGCCGCCAGCGTTCGCGGACTACTCCTGTGGGAATGTTGCGAAACCTTAGCCTTGATAGGCGCAATACCGGGTGCGGTTCGTTCACAGACAAGCATGTGGACCGGCAACTGGTGACGCGCTAATCGCCGTGCCCACCACCGGATGGAAAGAGGCCCAGCACTGCCAATCCGCCTCGTGAAGAGGTGGTTACGGACAGGCCGCGGGCGGTGAGGTACTGGTCGTCGGCTCGGAAGAGCCTCTCTCTTCCAGGAGGCTTTGCCGGTGATCCGGTTCGGGGGTGAACCTCGCCGCCGAGAAGCTCGAGCGCAGTGCGTCGACACTTTTCCGGCGGGGCACAGATCCAGTGTGAGCTGGTTCACAGACACGCTCTCAGATCCTGGTAAGCTGCATTGCGATTCAATCTGGGATGGTCGCGCAGGAGAGCGCCGAGCGGGCCGAGCGCGGCATCCATGGCTGACCCGATCCGGAACCGGACGCGGCGGGCTGTACGTGGCAGGCGGACGATGCTCGAGGTGATGGTCGAGTCCGACGGAATCCGCATCGGGGAGCGGCTCGGGATCTCGTTCCACCGAACGCTCCGCGTCCCCGACGACGGCACGATCCATGCCCTTCCCCCGGGCCTTGGACGGTTCCCGGTCCGGCGCGTCAGCGTGGCGGGGGTGGGCGAGGTGGCGGCGATCCCGATGTACCGGCGCGAAGCTCTGTGGATCGGTTTCTCGGGCGCGCCTTGGAAGCCGAATGCGGTCAAGGTCGTGGTTGGCGGCATCAACGCCGTCTCGGGGCTGCCGGACGATGGCCAGGCGCCGGGCGCGCCGCAGGACTACCTCATCTGTCCTGCTCAGCCCTGGCTCGACGGCTTCGATGCCGGGGGCGGCCTGATCCGCCAGTTCGTGGCCATGCCGCTCGGGGAAGGCTACGGGGTGGAGACCTCGTATCCGGGTCTGGCGGAGCGCGGTGGGCTCGAGATCGTGGCGTTCGAGCCGCGACCTGGGCGATTTCCCGACCGCCCGCCGCCGCAGCCTGAGCATCCCGTGCGCCTGCGGATGCCGCGCCCGACCGAGACCGCACCGAGCAAGCTTGCCATCGGCGCCGGCGGCTCGATCCGCCAGAAGATCTATCCGGACCCGCATGGCCGCGAGGCCTGGGATGCGGCGAATGCCGGCCGGGCAGCGGTCATGCTGATCGAGGCTCGGAGCTTCGCGGCGCTGACCGGGGTCGAACCACCGCCGACCCCGATCGAGCCGGCCACCTACACGGCGCACGGGCTGCCCTGGTTCGACCTGTACGACGAGGAGGCCGGCACGATCGAGCCCGCCCAGGACCGCCGGCTCGTCACCATCCGCGAGCGCGATCGCGCCCGCGGCGGCACCGCCGGGGAAGAGCCATCCCTCGACGTGCCCGAGACCCAAGTGCACAAGATCCGCCGGCGGGCAACCGGGCCGCCCGCGCGTCGCGAGCGGAAGACTAAGGACGACTGACCGGCCCGCACCATAGACACAACTCTGTTCGCAATTGAGGAGTCTCCAACCATGCCGTCAGCACCGCAGGTTTGCTTCGACCGGTATCTCCCGGGCGATCTCACTGGCGCGCTCATCGCCACCGATCCACAGCTCGAGGCCATCATGCCGATTGGCAAGGCCTGGCCCAATGGCTCGACGCTGCGCGTGCGCTTCCTGGGTGGAACCCAGGCCCAGCGCGCGCGCGCCGTGGAGCAGGCTCACTGGTGGGCGGAGCACGCCAATCTCGGCTTCGTGGTGAGCGAGGATGTGAACGCCGAGATTCGAATTGCCTTCGATCCCGACGACGGCGCCTGGTCGTTTCTCGGAACCGATTGCCTCAATATCCCCCACAATCAGCCGACCATGAACCTCGGTTTCCAGGACGGCGGCACCTCCGGGCACGAGTTCGGGCACGCCATCGGCCTTACCCACGAACACCAGAACCCCGAAGGCGGCATCGAATGGAACGAGGCCGAGGTGATCCGCGACCTCTCGGGCCCGCCCAACTTCTGGGACGAGCCGACGATCCGGCACAACGTGCTCAGGAAGTATGAGCATGATCAGATTCGCGGCACGAAGTTCGATCCGGATTCGATCATGCTCTATGCCTTCCCGGCGCGCTGGACGCGGAACGGCATCGGTACCCGCGCGAACGAGGTGGTTTCCGGCAAGGACCGGGACTTCGTGGCAATGATCTACCCGCGCACGACAGGGCCTATCCAGCCGGTGTCGCTCGGCGTCAACGCGGCGGCGCTCGCGGCCGACATCGGGCAACCCGGCGAGGAGGACCTCTACAGCTTCGTCGTCGACCGCACCGCGCGCTACAGCATCGAGACCCGCGGGCCGACCGACCTGATCATGAAGCTCTACGGTCCCGACGACCGTACGCGGCTCGTGGCGGAGGATGACGACGGTGGAGAGGGCCTCAATGCGCGGATTGTCCGCCGCCTGCCGCCCGGAAGCTACGTCGTCCAGATCCGCCACTTCAACCTCGCTCGGGGCACCGGCAGCTACAGCATTTCGGTGCAGCATTAGCCCACCTTGACCGGGCGCGCGGACCCGGACTTTCGGGTCCGCGCCTGCCCGGCAACGCGACAAGGACGGCGTGGCATGAGCGACCGGTCGATCTGGAGAATGCGCCATCTTCTTCGGCTTCACGCGCGCCCACACCCGCGATCCAGCCGGGTCCACGACGAAGCAGGTATGCTCGCAGGAGTTTCCCCAAGGCAAGCAGAGTCAGGGGCCGCAAGCGCTTCACGCCATCAGGCTGCGGGTACCCGGTGCGGCTCATGGAAGGCCGCCGCTGCCCCGTGAAGGAGAACGGCTCGTGTTGCGCCTGTTTCTCAGCTACGCCAGTCATGATGCCGACCGGGTGCGGAGGTTCTCGGCGGACCTGCGCCGACCCGGGATCGAACCGTGGATGGACGATGAGCTGAAGCTCGCCGGGCAGTGGAACATCGAGATCGAAGATCGGATCGCGGCGTGCGACCTCTTCCTGGCTTTTCTGTCCCGGGCAACGCAGGACGGCGACGCGAACCGCTTCTTCCGCAGGGAATGGCAGCTTGCGCATGAGGCGCAGCGTCGTTTTTTGCCGGTGCGTCTCGAGGAATGTCGGCTGCCAGCATCGCTTCCTGAGGCCCTCGCCACCGCGATCGAGAGTCGCCAGCGCGAGGACCTGTTCCCATCCTACGAGGAAGGCTTGCGCCGGATCCTTCGCTTTCTCCACGAGGAGAAGCGGTCCGGCGTCTTCGAGGAGACGTTCTCGTGCCTGGGTCCGGACAACGCCGGCTGGCGCCTGGGCGACTGGCAGCTCGACGACGCCGACAGCACTGGCGAGAACAGCCGCTCGCTCCATGCCGTGGCCGAGGCCTCTCCAACGCAGCTTCTGCCGCAGGCGGTGCGCCGGACGGCCGCCATCGACATCGATCTGCCGGGCCGGCCGCTGATGCTCCGGTACCGCCGCCGCCTTCAGCTATCGGCGCCAGTTGGCGGGGAAGCAGGTTTCCAGGTGGTGGTTGACGGCGAAGTCGTCGATTCGATCTCCCAGGCGGATGCGGCCGAGAACGACTGGTCGACGCGCTCAGTCCCGGTACCCGACCGAGGTGCACGCCGGGCGACGCTCGAGCTCACGGTCACGATATCGAGCAGCCTCAACTACTTCCCCTCGGCTGAAGCCTGGGTGGACGACCTCCGGATCGCTTGACGGATCGTCGGCGCCTTGCTCACCGGGCCGGATGCCGAAACAACCGCCAGCGCGCCTGATCGGGCGCCCGTAGGCATGCGCCTGATCGGCCCGCCCGTACCAGGCACCATCACGGCTGGGGGCGGCAGCCGCGCCCCAGCGCGCGGGGTTGGTCGGTCAGCCGCGCCCC
>JBOHKK010000432.1:0-4458 GCA_050729115.1 Geminicoccaceae bacterium
CCAGCACGCGCTGCCGATCACCTTCGGCTTCAAGTGCGCGCTCTGGCTCGCGCCCCTGCAGCGTCATCGCGCCCGCCTTGCGCGCCTGCGCGAAGAAATCGCGGTGGTGCAGTTCGGCGGGGCGGTCGGCACGCTCGCCGCGCTCGGCACCGAGGGCATCCGGGTGATGACAGCGCTCGCCGATGAGCTCGGGCTGAGAGCACCGCCGATCGCCTGGCACGTCGGGCGCGACGGCGTCGCCGAGGTCGCGGGTTTTCTCGGCCTGCTCACCGGCTCGCTCGGCAAGATCGCCACCGACGTCGCGCTCCTGATGCAGGCCGAGGTCGGCGAGGTGGCGGAGCCGTATCAGGAAGGCCGGGGCGGCAGCAGCACCATGCCGCAAAAGCGCAACCCGATCGCCTGCGAGTTCATTCTCGCCTGCGCCAAGAACGTGCGCCAGCTGGTGCCGGTGCTGCTGGATGCCATGGTGCAGGATCACGAGCGCGCGACCGGACCATGGCACGCCGAGTGGATCGCGCTGCCGCAGGCGTTCGCGCTCACCGCGGGTGCCTTGCACCACGCCCGGACGATGCTCGAGGGCCTGATCGTCGATCCGGAACGCATGCGGCGCAATCTCGATACCAGCCAGGGCATGATCTCGGCCGAGGCGGTGATGATGGCGCTCGCGCCGCACGTGGGGCGGGAAGCGGCCCATCACTTCGTCGCCGCGGCGTGCAGCCGCACGATCGCGCGCGGCCGGCACCTGCGCGAGGAGTTGCGCGCCGATTCCAAGGTCACCCGGCATCTCTCGGCCGAGCGGCTGGACGAGCTCCTCGATCCCCGCAACTATACGGGACTTGCCGCCGCGTTCGTCGACCGCGTCCTTGCGCTCCATCCCGGCAGATCGGACTGAAGGGAGGCATCCATGCCCAGGATTCAGGCGAATGGCATCCAGCTCTACTACGAGCTCACGGGCCCGGCGAACCAGCCGGTGGTGCTGCTGAGCAATTCGCTCGGCACCCGGCTGGAGATGTGGGATCCGCAGGTGCAGGCGCTGACCGAGCGCTATCGCGTTCTGCGCTACGACAGCCGCGGCCACGGCCGCTCCGACGCGCCAGAGGGGCCGTACAGCATCGAGATGCTGGCCGACGACGCGATCGGCCTGCTGGATGCCCTCGAGATCGAGCGCGTGCACTTCTGCGGCCTGTCCAAGGGTGGCATGGTCGGCCAGATGCTGGGCGCCAGGCACGGCGAGCGCCTGGTGAGCTTGGCGCTGTGCTCGACCGCCTGCCACATGCCGCCACGGGAGCTGTGGGACGAACGCATTCGCCTGGTGACTGAGGCGGGCATGGCGGCGGTCGCCGATGGCGTGGTCGAGCGTTGGTTCACCGAGTCTTTTCGCCGGGAGCCCACCGTCGAGCTGGAGCGGGTGCTGCGCATGATCCTCGACACGCCACCGCACGGCTATGCAGGCTGCTGCGCCGCGATCCGCGACATGGACCTGCGCGAGCTGATCACCGGGATCCGGGTGCCGACGCTGGTGATCGTCGGCGAGGACGATCCGGCCACGCCCCCGGAGAAGGCCGAGGAGATCCAAAGGCGCATTCCGGGCGCCCAGCTCGAGGTGCTGCCCGATGCGGCGCATCTCCTCAACGTCGAACAGGACGTGGTGTTCGCCGCCGCGCTGATGTCGTTGCTCGATCGCCATCGGCGCATGACCGAAGAGAGGACGGGGTGATGACGGAAAGCACGTTCGAACGGGGCCTCGGCATCCGCAAGGAGGTACTGGGTGTCGAGCACGTCGAGCGCTCGCTCGCCGCGGCCGACGATTTCAACCGGCCGTATCAGGAGCTGATCACCGAATATTGCTGGGGGGCGGTCTGGGGCCGTCCGGGCCTGCCGCGCAAGACCAGAAGCCTGCTCAATCTCGCCATGCTGACCGCGCTCAATCGCGAGGACGAGTTCAAGCTGCACGTGCGCGCCGCGTTCCGAAACGGCGTCACCAGAGAGGAGATCGGCGAGGTCCTGCTCCAGGCCGCGATCTATTGCGGCGTGCCGGCCGCCAATGCCGCGTTCAATCAGGCGCGCGAGGTGTTCGAGCAGATGGAGCGCGACGAGGGAGCCTCGGACCTCTAAAGGGAGCGACGGAGCTGGAACATGCGCCGCTGTCGCGGACCGGCTTGCAGCGAGCGTGCTCGTATGCTATCTAGCTAGCTGCTCTGGCTAGATGAGAAGAACTCGTGCCAAACCGAGCGTGGTCCTTGCAGGATGCCAAAAACCGTTTTAGCGCAGTGGTTGAAGCGGCACGGCGCGGCGAGCCCCAGCTCGTGACCAAACGTGGGGCACGGGCGGTGGTGGTTCTTGCCGCTGAGGAATATGATCGCCTCAAGGCGTTGGAAGAGCAGCAAGCACCTTCGTTCGTCGACCATCTCCTGGCGATGCCGCAGGACGATGAGCCCTTCGATCGGCTTGAGGTCGAGCTCCGCGACGCGGCACTCTGATGTATCTGCTCGACACCATGGTGCTCTCGGAGCTGCGCAAGTCGCGACGCGACCCGAGCCTGGTCAGCTGGCTCGAGTACGTGCGGCCGACGGATGTGTACTTGAGCGTCGTGACGATCGGCGAAGTGGAGAAGGGTATCGCCAAGCAGCAGCGGCGGGATCCGGCCTTCGCACAGCGCCTCGCCGATTGGCTGGACGAGGTCCTGCGCTACTACGCGACACGTATCCTCGCCATCGATGTGAGTGTTGCGCGTCGCTGGGGCCGGCTCGCCGACTCATATGGCCAGGCCGGCGCTGATCTCTTGATCGCCGCGACCGCAATCGAACACGGGCTCGCCGTCGTCACCCGCAACGTCCGTCACTTCGAAGGCACAGGCGTGCCCTTGGTCAATCCGTTTCGAAGGTAGCGGCGGCGGGCGGCGATTGGTCGCTTCAGCGCCCGAGCGTTGGCGCCCTCACTGGCGAAGGCGGAACTTGTCGCCGCGATTGCCGCAACGCCTGGCGATCGCATAGCGTCTGACTTTAACTCCAGCTAGGAGGCATGCCGTGAGGATCACCGGGCTCGAATGTCTGCACGCCGATGCCGGCCAGCGCAGCTTCGATTTCCTCAAGATCGGCACCGACGAGGGGCTGGTCGGGTGGAGCGAGTACAACGAGTCCTTCGGCGGCAAGGGCGTCACCGCCGCGATCGAGCACCTGGCGCCGGTGATCGTCGGCAAGGACCCGCGGGCGTACGAGGCGGTGGGCGCTCTGCTCTACGCGATCCGCCGCCAGGCGAGCGGCGGCATGGTCCAGCAGGCGATCGGCGCGATCGAGAACGCCTTGCTGGACATCAAGGCGAAGGCGCTCGACGTGCCGGTCTACGAGCTGTTCGGCGGCCCCGTGCGCGACCGGATCCGCCTCTATTGGTCGCATTGCGGCACCTATCGTCTCGCCTGGTCCGAGCCGATGCAGATCCCGCCCCTGCGCACGCTGGACGACGTGGTCGAGGCCGGCAAGGAAGTGGTCGCCAGGGGCTACACGGCGCTCAAGACCAACGTGTTCGTGCTCGACGACCGCCCGCGCCTGCACGCGCCCGGGTTCGCCCGCGGCGACCATTTCCCGGAGCTGAACGCCGAGCGCGACGTCATCGCCGCGATCCGCGACCAGCTCGCGGCGTTTCGCGAGGGCGCAGGACCGGCTGTCGACATCCTGGTCGATCTGAACTTCAACTTCAAAACCGAGGGCTTCCTCAAGATGGCGCGCGCCATGGAGCCCTACGATCTGTTCTGGGTCGAGATCGACACCCGGGATGCCAAGGCGCTGCACTACATTCGCCAGGGGACGACCATCCCGGTGGCGTCGGGCGAATGCCTGTTCGGCCGGCGCGACTACCGCCCGTATCTCGAGCACCAGGCGATGGACGTCGCGATCATCGACACGCCATGGAACGGCGTCGCCGAATCCCTGAAGATCGCGGCCATGGCCGACGCCTACGAGGTGAACGTCGCGCCGCACAATTTCTACGGCCACCTGGCCACCATGATGAACGCCCACTTCTGCGCGGTCGTCCCGAACTTCCGAATCATGGAGATCGATCCCGACACGGTGCCCTGGTACGACGACCTGGTGACCGTGGAGCCCCATATCGAGGACGGCTACCTGTTGCTGCCCGAGGGGCCCGGCTGGGGCACCGAGGTCGACGAAGAGGCGGTGCGCGCCCATCCGCCCCGCTCTTGAGGCGAGCGGGCGCCGGTCGACTGTCGTGCCGGGGCTGGCCCCACGGCTGTGCGATTTGACGCTTCGTCAACCATCGGTCGCTAGAGCAATTCCCGATGAGGTGGACCCGCCGCGGCTCGCGACATTGTTTCGCTCATCGGGAGAACATTGCTCTACTTCAGATGATTGGAGCAGCTTTCTCCGGACGATGATCGCCGTGGGCGATCTCGTCCATTCGGATGCTGCTCTGGGATGTCGCATCGTTGATGGTCCATGCGAC
>JBOHKK010000433.1:0-4453 GCA_050729115.1 Geminicoccaceae bacterium
GGAAGGACCAGCTCGTCGCTGCCGGCCAGCCCTGCGAAGTACCGGTAAAGCGGCTTCTCCTTCTCCGCCGCCACTGCCTTGGCGGCGGCGAGCGAGATGCCGAGGATCGCGTTGGCACCGAGCCGCGACTTGTTCGGGGTGCCGTCGAACTCGATCATCGTCCGGTCGAGTGCCTCCTGATCGGCGGCGTCGGCGCCGCGGATCTCCCGGGCGATCTCGCCGTTTACATAGGTGACCGCCTGGAGCACGCCCTTGCCGCCGTAGCGCTCGCCCTTGTCGCGGAGCTCGACCGCCTCGAACTCGCCGGTCGACGCGCCCGAGGGCACCGCGGCCCGGCCAAGGGCGCCGCCGGCGAGGCCGACGTCCACCTCGATCGTCGGATTGCCGCGACTGTCCAGGATCTGCCGGGCGCGGATCAGGGCGATCTCGGTGGCCATCATTCTTGGTCTCCACAAAGATGGATCGGATGCTGCTTGGCGAGCCGATCGAAACCGAGCAACACGTCCAGAAGTTCCGGCAGCTGGGCGAGCGGCACCATGTTGGGGCCGTCGCTGGGCGCGCGGTCGGGATCGGGATGCGTCTCCAGGAACAGCGCCGCCACGCCGACCGCGAGCGCGGCGCGGGCGAGGACCGGCACGAACTCGCGCTGCCCGCCGCTGGCACCGCCGAGGCCGCCCGGCTGCTGCACCGAATGGGTGGCATCGAACACCACGGGCCAGCCGGTTCGCGCCATCTGCGGCAGGCTGCGCAAGTCCGAGACCAGGGTGTTGTAGCCGAAGCTGGTGCCGCGCTCGCCGAGCATGATCCGCGAGCACCCGAAATCCGTGAGCTTGGCCGCGACGTGCGCCATGTCCCAGGGCGCCAGGAACTGGCCCTTCTTGACGTGGACCGCAGCCCCGGTCCGGGCGGCCGCTGCCAAAAGATCGGTCTGGCGGCACAAAAAGGCCGGGATCTGCAGGACGTCAACCGCGTCCGCCACCGGCCCGCACTGATGGCTCTCGTGCACGTCGGTGATCACCGGGCAGCCGTGGCGCTCGCGCACCTCGGCGAGCGCCTCGATGCCGCGCGCGAGCCCCAGGCCGCGGGCGCTGCCGGCGCTGGTGCGGTTGGCCTTGTCGAAGCTGCTCTTGTAGATCAGGCCGAGCCCGCGTGCCCCGCACATCTCGACCAGAGCGGCCGCGGTCTCGAGGGCATGCTCATGGCTTTCGATCTGGCACGGCCCGGCGACCAGCACCACCGGCAGATCGTTACCGACAGTGAGCGGACCGATGTCGACGTGATGCACCACCGGATGCCCTCCGTCGCCTCGCCCTATGCCAGCCGCGACCATCTCACGACGTTCCTCTACCCGGCCATGTTGGCCCAGGCAGCGATGTACGGCGCTAGGATCGCGGCGGCTACCAGGAGCAGCAAGCCCATCTGGATCCGTTGCCCAATTGCCACGTTTCGTATCTGGATGCTCAAGTCCGTGATCTGGTTGCTGAGAGCCTCAAAGGCTCCGGCGATGGCGTCGGCCTGCTCCTCGGATACCCCAGCATTGCGGAGGCGCAGGCGCAGGTCAGTAACAGGAGTCGCCATAAACCAACCTTTCATTCGCCATCACATCCCCGTCCGGCGCGCTCTCATGCCTAAACCAGTCGGGACTGGTGCAGCGCCGCCTCGATGAACGAGGCGAACAGCGGATGCGGATCGAACGGCTTCGATTTCAGCTCCGGGTGAAACTGCACGCCCACGAACCACGGATGGCCCTGCAGCTCCACGATCTCGGGCAGGCGGCCGTCGGGCGACATCCCCGAGAAGCGCAGGCCGGCCGCGCTCAGGCGGTTGACGTAGTTGATGTTGACCTCGTAGCGGTGGCGGTGGCGCTCGCTGATCTCGTCCCGCTGGTAGATCGCGTGGGCGAGGCTGTCCCGCTCCACGACGCAGGGATAGACGCCGAGGCGCATGGTGCCGCCGAGGTCGCCACCCGCCTCCCGCGTCTCGACCACGCCGGCGCGCTCCCATTCGGTCAGGAGGCCGACCACCGGCTCGTCGCTCGGCCCGAACTCGGTCGAGCTCGCGCCCTCGATCCCGGCGAGATTGCGTGCCGCCTCGACCACCGCCATCTGCATGCCGAAGCAGATCCCGAAGTACGGGATGTGCCGCTCGCGGGCATAGGTCACCGCCGCCACCTTGCCCGCGGCGCCGCGCTCGCCGAAGCCGCCCGGCACCAGGATGCCGTTGACGTCCTGCAGGTGCAGCGCGGCATCGTCGGACTCGAAGATCTCGGCCGCGAGCCAGCGGGTGTTGACCCGTACGCGGTTGTCGATGCCGCCGTGGGTGAGCGCCTCGCCGAGCGACTTGTAGGCGTCCTGCAGGCCCGTGTACTTGCCGACCACGGCGATCGTCACCTCGCCCTCGGGGCGCACGAGACGCGCGCAGATCTGCTCCCAGCGGCCGAGATCGGGCCGCCCTTCGTGCGCCAGCTCGAAGTGCCTGAGCAGCTCGGTGTCGAGCCCCTCCTCGTGATAGCGGATCGGCACCTCGTAGATACTGTCGAGGTCGAGCGCCGAGATCACGCCCTCCTGGCGGACGTTGCACTGCAGCGCGATCTTGCGCCGCGCCTCCGGCGGGATCACCCGATCGGCCCGGCACAACAGCAGATCCGGCTGGATGCCGATGCCCCGCAGCTCGCGCACCGAATGCTGGGTCGGCTTGGTCTTCAGCTCGCCGGCGGAGGCCAGATAGGGCACCAGCGTCAGATGGACGTAGGCGACGCGATCGCGACCGAGCTCGAAGCCGATCTGCCGGATCGCCTCGAGGAAGGGCAGCCCCTCGATGTCGCCGACGGTGCCGCCGATCTCGCACAAGGCGAAGTCGGCGTCCTCGACATCCTCGAGAATGGCCTGCTTGATCATGTCGGTGACGTGCGGCACCACCTGCACCGTGCCGCCGAGATAGTCGCCGTGACGCTCTCTCCCGAGCACCCGCGAGTAGATCTTGCCGGCGGTGACGCTGTCGGGTCCCCGCGCCGGAACCCCGGTGAACCGTTCGTAGTGGCCGAGATCGAGGTCGGTCTCGGCGCCGTCGTCGGTGACGTAGACCTCGCCGTGCTGATAGGGGCTCATGGTCCCCGGGTCGACGTTGAGATACGGGTCCAGCTTGCGCAGCCGGACCGCATAGCCACGCGCCTGCAGGAGCGCACCGATCGCCGCTGCCGCCAATCCTTTGCCCAAGGACGACACCACGCCGCCTGTGATGAAGACGAAGCGCGTCATGGGCTCGGCACTATCGGCGAAAACGCGTGCTCAGACAATCCCGGCGATCGGAACGACCAGGCGACTGACGGGCGCGCCATCGTTTGAGGCTAGTCGGCCACCGGCGCGCTGGGCGCTGCCGGGGGGGCCGGCGCCTCCGGCGCGGTCGCCGGCGCGCTCGGCTGATCCAGGATCGAACGTGGCGCAGACTGGTGGCTCGCCAGGATCGCCAGCAGCAGGCTGGTGACGATGAAGCTCGCCGCCAGGACCGCGGTGGTGCGGGTCAGGAGGTTCGCCGACGACCGCCCGGTCATCAGGCCGCCGAACCCGCCGCCGCCGATGCCGAGCGCCCCGCCTTCGCTGCGCTGCAGCAGGATGACGCCGACCAGGGTAAGTGCGATCAGCAGATGAACGATCAGCAGGATGGTGCCCATGACGACTCCTCGAAACCAACGTCAGGCTGTCTGGCCGGCCAGGTAGATCGCCCAGAACTCCGCCGCATCCAGGCTGGCGCCGCCGACCAGCGCGCCGTCGACATGGTCGATCGCCAGGATCTCACCGGCATTGGCCGCCTTGACCGAACCGCCATATAGGATGCGCAGCCGCTCGCCTCCAGGGATCCGTTGCTCGAGGCGGGCGCGCAGATGGCCGTGGGTGCGCGCGATGTCCAGGGCGCTCGGCGTGCGCCCGGTACCGATCGCCCAGACCGGCTCGTAGGCGAGGATCAGGTTCTCGGGCGTGGCGGGCGCCGGCAAGCTGCCCTCGAGCTGCTGGTCGAGCACCGCGAGCGTGCGCCCCGCGGCCCACGCGTCCTCGGTCTCGCCGATGCACAGGATCGCCACCAGGCCGGCGGCGGCGGCCGCGGCCGCCTTGGCCCGCACCTGCTCGTCGCTCTCGCCGTGGCCGTGGCGCCGCTCGGAGTGACCGACGATGACCAGGCGGCAACCGGCGTCGTGCAGCATCGGCGCGCTGATGTCGCCCGTGCGGGCGCCCTTCGGCTCGCTGGAGCAATCCTGGCCGCCGAGCAGAATCCCGCTCTCACCCAGGATCGCGGCGATCGGACAAAGCAGCGTCGCCGGCGGGCAGATCCCCAGCGTCCCGGCCCCGGGCTGCGCGCGGCGAAGGTCGAGCAGCTGCCGGACCCGGGCCTCGCCATCGGCCCGCAGGCCGTTCCTCTTCCAGTTGCCGATCACGACGGGCGTGGCAAAGGGCATCGG
>JBOHKK010000434.1:0-4432 GCA_050729115.1 Geminicoccaceae bacterium
CACCTTCCCCCTGCAATTGCAGGGGGAAGGTGTTACCCATGTGTCCGGCACGAACCGTCACCTGTGTCTCGGGACGCTCACGCCCAATACCGGCGCCGCGAAGACCTGACCTTCGCGGTCGGTAGCGCGCGCGGGGTTGGCGTGCCGCTCCGCACCGACCACCGAGGTCGGTGCTGGGAGCCAAGCACGCGGCCGCGCGCCCCAAAAGAAGAATGCTGCCGGGCGAGCAAGGTTCGAGCTTTGTGAGCCGGGTATGAGGCTTGCTAGGTCCCTCTGGGACCGGTCGAGCTGACGGTCGGGCGAGGTGAGGAAGATCCAACCCGATCAGCGCGGGCAGCGCCGCCATCGCGGCGATTCGCTCCGGGCGCGCCTCGGCATGCCCGTGGCGCCAGCCTGACCGCCCGCTTAATGGCGCCTTAAGTGGATGGCCGGATAGTCCGGACGCGCTCCCGCTTGAGTGCGCGAGCGGACGTCGAATCACACGGGACTATTCGCAATGAACATGCCTCGAGTCTGCAAAGCGCTGGCCCTTGCGGCCGTCGCGACATTCGCCGCGGGCAACGCGTTCGCGGCCTCCCAGGGGACCTTGGGCGCCACCTCCCAAGGCACCTTGGACATCACCTTGACGATCGATCCGCTGGTGCAGATCAGCGCCCTCGACGACATCCCTCTCGGCACGTACCTCGGAGGCGGTGACATGAGGGGGGTGGACGACCTCTGCGTCTACAGCAACAACGGTGGCTATGAGATCACCGCCACCGGGAACGGGGCCGGCCAGGCATTCGAGCTGACCGGAACCAGCAGCGCCACCATTTCCTATACGGTCGAATGGGCGACCAGCGCCGGCGCCGCAACGGGCACCGCCCTGCCGAGCGCCGTGCCCCTTGCCGGCCAGGGCGGAACCTTCACCACGCCCGACTGTGGCGGCGCCGATAACGCGCGCGTCATCGTGACGGTCGCGGACGCCGATCTCGCTGCGGCGCCCTCCGACGACTACACCGGGGTGCTCACGCTCCTGGTGGCCCCACAGTAGGCCGCGACGCCTGCTCGAAAGCCGGGTGAGCCCAGGTCGATGACCAGACTGCCGGCAGACGGAGCTGCGGCCTCGCCGCTGCCGCGTCTGCCGGCCGTCCCGCCTTTGGCCCGCGCCGGGTCGCGTGCTGGCCATTTGATCTGCGCCGGCATGATCGATCCCGCTCGCAGCCTGATCGGGCGGCGCGGTGGCGTGGAGGTCGGCCGCGGCGATGACTCGCGTTCCTTCATCCGCGAGGCAGAACGCAATCCGACGGTTCGAACCAAGCGGCGCCGAGCGCTGGGCGGCGCAGGGTGTGCGACCTCCGCGCTCGGATCTGGTCTGCGCTAGGAGGCGCCATGTCGTGTGGGCGCAGGCTGGTGCCCTGGATCTTGTGCTCGGGGGTGATGATCTATGCGCCGGCGCTGTCGGCTCAGGTTCTGATCAGCGGCCTGTCCGACCTTCAGTTTGGAAGCTGGAGCGGTGTCGGCGACCTGGAAGGCTCGGTCGATCACTGCGTCCTGGCCCGCCGGGGTGGACGGTACGCCGTCACAGCCACAGGCGTTGGTTCCGGAGGGGCGTTCGTGGTCGAGAACGGCCCCGGCACTTTGCCATTTCAGGTCGAGTACGACGATGGCAGCGGCTGGAGCCAGCTGGATCCAGGCGTCCAGCTCACCGGACAGAGAGGGGCACCAAACGTGGTCCAATTCTTGCGGTGCCTGATCGGTCGTCGGCCACCCGAGCGTGTTCGCGTGCGGTTCTCGGTACAGGACCTGGCCGCCGCCGTGGCAGGAAGCTACGGCGGATCCTTGACGCTGTTGATCACGCCGGAATGACCTGCGTCGTCGGGGCGCAAGAATAGCTCCTCACGTGTTGCACGGCGCGCGCTTCTCAACCGGCCCTTGCGCCGGGGCCTCCCCGATCAAGGATTGGGCCTCGGCCGTCTCCTTGAGCTTGGTCATGGCGGCGTGTGTGACCTCTGGCGTCGTCGCCGAGGAACCCGACGAGGGTCTGTTCCGCACGAGCATACCGGCTGGCTTCGAGGATCTGAGCGCGCCGCAGACATCGCTGGTCGACGTGTTCTTCCTGGGCCAGCGAGTCGATGTGGCCATGGCCACGTTCGCGCCGGGAAGCTTCGCTTTCGTCGATCCCGAAGCGGTGGTCCGGAGGCTGCCTCAGATCGCGCGTCCGGGCGCCATCACGCTGGCCCTGTCCGGCGACCTGGAGCCCCATGCGGCGCTGGTGTGCGGTACCCGGAGCCGGCCGGGCTGCGGCACGTTGCAGCCGGATGCCGCCGGGATCATCTTCGATGCCGACCAGTTCCGGGTCGACATCTTCATCGATCCGACGCTGCTCGCGCCTCAGCTCGCCCAGGCGCCGCGCTTCCTGCCTGCCCCCGAGGCGGGCTTCTCGGCGCTCGAGACCATTGCCGTGGCCGCCGCCGGGTCGACATCCGACGGCAGTGATTTCACCCTGCGGTCCTTCTCGCTCCTGGCCTATGACACCGGCCGGCTCACCACCGAGACGTCCGTCTCGTCAGCGGATGGCACCAACCTGGACGTCCTCGCCGGTGAGGTCGATCATCGGGGCTGGCGGTACATTGGCGGCCTGTATCGGACCGCGCTGTCCTCGTTGCTCGGGGAGCGGCGTCTCCTGGGAGCGGGCGCCGCAAGCTCCATCGAGACCCGGCTGGACCGGGAGCAGGTCCGCGGCAGCCCGATCACCGTGTTTCTGCCGATCCGGGCGCAGGTCGAGATTTTCCGCGAAGGCCGACTCCTGAGCTCGCAAGGCTATCCGGCAGGCAACCAGGTCGTGGACACGACCGCGCTGCCCGAGGGCGCCTACGAGGTCACGCTCCGGATCAGGCAGATTGACGGCTCGGTCCGTGAGGAGACGCGCTTCTTTGCCAAGACGGCCGCCGTGCCGCCACAGGGCGCACCCCGTTACGTGCTGGAGGCGGGCCTGCTCGGCACGGAAGGGGACGCGCCCTCCGACCTTACCGACAACGCGCCGGCCATCCATGGCGGCACCACGCATCGGTTGACCGAGTCCTTGGCGCTGGGTTCGGATCTGATCCTGAGCCTCCGAGAGCAGATCCTCGAGATCAGCGCATTCTACCTCGCCTCGTTCAGCACGTTTTCCCTCAGCACGCTCGGTGCCGCCGACGGCACCGTCGGCGTGAGCCTCAATGCCTATGGCCTCCTCGATCGTTTTTCCTACGGCGTCTCCGGCCGCCAGATGTGGGCGGACGACGATGGCGCCACCGATGGGGCGGTCGATCCTCTGAGCCTGGCCTCCGACGGCTCGACCCGACTCGACCTTTCGCTGAGCTACGCGTTCGCCGCTGGGCCACGCATCGGGTTTCGGGCGTCGTGGCACAGGCGGGATGGCGCGGACGGCCACTACGGGTTTGGCCCGACGTTGTTTTTGCCGCTGCCGCCACTGTTCCGCTCGAGGCTCGACTTGATGGCCGAAGCGACCCGGACGCAAGAGGAGACCCGGGCGGTGGTCCGGCTGCGCATGCTGTTCGATTCGCCCCGCTACACGATCAACAGCGAGCACGGCTATGTCGCAGGGTTCGGCGACGGTCGCGCGTCCCAAACCGGGATGCTGACCCGGGTGGACGCGTTCTGGAAGGACGATGATCTGGTGCAGGGGGACCTGCGCGCCGGCGGCGGGGTAGCGCGCGAGTTCGGCAATGATTCCCTGCGGGCGCAGGCGGACTACACCGGCCCCCACGGCCGCGCGCTCGGCCAGGTCGAGCACCGTCTCGGCGACGATGGCAACACGCTCTACGGCGCCAACGCCCTCCTCAACGTTGTCGGCAATGGCGACCGGGTCGCCTGGGGTGGACAGAACGCTTACAGCAGCGGCGTGGTGATTGCCGTCGAGGGCGACGCCGACGCCAGCTTCTCGATCCTGGTGAACGAGCGCCCGCATGGCACGGTGACGGTCGGGCAGCGCATTCCGTTGATGCTACCCGAGTACGAGGTCTATGAGATCCGTCTGCAAGCGATCGATGCGCCGTCGGTCCGCTTCGATGCGAGCGCCCGGACGGCCTCGCTGTTTCGGGGCACGATCAAGACCCTGAAATGGCAGGTGGAGCCCATCTTCGTCGTGTTCGGTCGCTTGCTCGACGCCGGTGGGCGACCGGTGACCGATGCGGTGCTCGAAGGCGGCCTCGATCTCGGCTACAGCGACGCGCATGGCTACTTTCAGCTCGAGGTCGCCGGACCGACACACCTTCATGTGAGGAGGTACGGGCGCGATCTTTGCACGGTCGCTGTCGCGGCGCCGGCCAGGGGCGAGGAGCTGCTCGATCTCGGCGAGGTACCCTGCCGCTAGACCATTTTCGCTTGGGTGGACCCGCGGCACCGGCCCGCTCGCCCTCCCAACCACCCACCGATGGTACCCTTGGGG
>JBOHKK010000435.1:0-4423 GCA_050729115.1 Geminicoccaceae bacterium
CCCGGGTGCGGGGCAACCCGCAGCGCCGGTGGCCCCCGATGGCGTCGGGGCTCCGGACGGGGCGCAGATCGTTCCGGCGATCATGGCGGCCGAGCAACCCGAGCCAGCTCGCGACGCCGACACCACGACCGCAGCCAACGAGCGCGCTCGCGTCTCGCCGCTGCCACCCGCACCAACCAAGCCGGCGGTGGCCGCCGACGTCGCCCTGGCGACGACGCCGGAATCCCGAAGGCGCGGGGCGGACGTTGCCAAGCCCGTGGCGAAGCCTGCGCCGGGAACGGCGCAGATCGAGGTTGCCGGTGGCCTGGTTGCGATCGAGGTCCCGCCGGGCGAGGATCGCGTCATCGCGCTGGGGTCGATCGCATTCGGCCCAGGCTCGGCGGCGCTGCCGCCGGACGCGAGAGCTCGTCTGGAGCACCTTCTCGGCGAGGCGAAGGCCGGAGGAGCGCGGATCAAGATCGTCGGTGAGGCCGCTGCGCCGGCGCTCGCTTTGGATCGGGCCCGGGCCGTTGGGCTGGCCCTGGTGCGAGGCGGCCTGCCCGCGGATCGGCTCGAGCTGAGCTTGGCCCGTGATGCCGCGGGCGATCGCGCGCGGCTGTTCCTGGCCTCGCCGTGACCGACGGCCACGATCGGCCGGCGCACCGCCATACGACCTGATGCGCGGATGTGCTATCTGATGGGTCGGCAAGCGGACGGGCGATGAAGGACATCCAGTTTCACCGGATCCGGCGGCTGCCGCCCTACGTGTTCAGCGAAGTCAACGCGATGAAGGCGGCGGCGCGGGCCGCGGGCCACGACATCATCGACTTCGGCATGGGCAATCCGGATGGCGCCACGCCGCCGCCGATCGTCGACAAGCTGGTCGAAGCGGTGCGCAACCCGCGCACCCATCGCTATTCCACCTCCCGCGGCATCCCCGGCTTGCGCCGTGCCCAGGCCGCCTACTACCGGCGCCGCTTCGGGGTCGCGCTCGATCCCGAGACCGAGATCGTGGTCACGCTCGGCTCCAAGGAAGGGCTCGCCAACCTCGCCCAGGCGATCACCGCCCCGGGCGACGTCATCCTGGCGCCCAATCCGAGCTATCCGATCCATCCCTACGGCTTCATCATCGCCGGCGCCGCGATCCGCCACGTGCCGCTCGTCCCGGAAGCGGATCTGCTGGCGGAACTCGCCCATGCGACCGAGCACTCGGTGCCGCCACCGACCGCGATCGTGCTCAATTTTCCGTCCAACCCGACCGGCCACGTGGTCGATCTCGACTTCTATTTCGAGGTCGTGCGGTTCGCGCGCCGCCACGACATCCTCCTGCTGTCCGATCTGGCCTACGCCGAGATCTACTTCGAGGCACCCCCGCCCTCGATCCTGCAGGTGCCGGGCGCGAAGGACGTGGCGGTCGAGTTCACCTCGCTGAGCAAGACCTATTCGATGCCCGGCTGGCGGATCGGCTTCGCTGCCGGCAACCCGGCCCTGATCGCGGCGCTCACCCGGATCAAGTCGTACCTCGACTACGGCGCGTTCACGCCGATCCAGGTGGCGGCCACCGCCGCGCTCAACCACTGCGATGCGTTCGTCGCCGAAAATCGCGCCCGCTATCGGGAACGCCGCGACGTCCTGGTCGAGGGCCTGTGCGCGATCGGCTGGCCGGTGCCGGCGCCGCCCGCCACCATGTTCGTCTGGGCGCCCCTTCCCGAGGCCTTTCGCGACCTCGGCTCGCTCGAATTCAGCAAGCTCCTGCTGCAGCAGGCCAAGGTGGCGGTATCGCCGGGACTCGGCTTCGGCGAGTACGGCGAAGGCCACGTCCGGTTCGCGCTGGTCGAGAATCGCCAGCGCATTCGCCAGGCGGTCCGCAACATCAAGGCTTTCCTCGGCCGCCCCGCCGCGAGCCGGGCCCGGGCGGTGGCCTGAGCCATGCCCGAGCCGCTGCATCTGGGGATTGCCGGCCTCGGTACGGTCGGGAGCGCGGTGCTCAGGCTGCTCGCGCAGAACGGCAGCCTGCTCGCCGAACGCGCCGGCCGCGAGCTTGCGGTCACGGCAGTCTCGGCCCGCTCCCGGCAGCGCGAGCGGGGCGTCGATCTCGAACGGTTCCGCTGGTACGACGATCCCCTGGCGCTCGCCGCCGATCCCGAGGTCGACGTCGTGGTCGAGCTGATCGGCGGGGCCGACGGTCCGGCGCTCGCGCTGTGCCGGGCTGCGCTGGCCGCCGGCAAGCCTGTGGTGACCGCGAACAAGGCCCTGCTCGCCCACCACGGCGCCGAGCTCGCCCGCCTCGCCGAGGCCAATCGTGTCACCATCGGCTTCGAGGCCGCGGTCGCCGGCGGCATTCCGATCGTCAAGACCTTGCGCGAGGCGCTCGCCGGCAACCGGATCAGCCGCGTCTACGGCATCCTGAACGGCACCTGCAACTACATCCTCACGGCCATGCGCGAGAGCGGGCGCAGCTTCGAGGACGTGCTCGCCGAGGCCCAGCAACTCGGCTACGCCGAGGCCGACCCCAGCTTCGACATCGACGGCATCGATGCCGCCCACAAGCTGGCTTTGCTGGCCGCCCTGGCGTTCGGCTGCCCGCCCGACTTCGCTACCGTCTACATCGAAGGCATCCGCCACGTCTCGCCGCTCGACATCGCGTTCGCGAGCGAGATGGGCTACCGGATCAAGCTCCTGGGCGTGGCGCGCCGGACCGAGCACGGACTCGAGCAGCGCGTGCATCCGAGCATGGTTCGGATCGGGACGCAGATCAGCCAGGTCGAGGGGGTGTTCAACGCCGTCGTGGCCGAGGGCGACCAGGTCGATGCCACGCTCTATGCCGGTCGCGGCGCCGGCGGCGGGCCGACGGCATCGGCGGTGGTCGCCGACATCGCGGATATCGCCAAGGGCGCCAATCTGCCGGTGCTGGGGGTGCCAAGCGGCGCCTTGCGGCCGCTGCCGGCGGCGCCGATGGAACGGCATTACGGCGCCTATTACTTCCGCCTGATGGTGGTCGACAAACCGGGCGTCATGGCCGACATTGCCGCCTGCCTCCGGGATCACGAGGTCTCGATCGAGGCGCTGATCCAGCGGGCGCGCAACCCGCTGGAGCCGGTGCCGATCGTGCTGACCACGCACGAGACCAGGGAGGCGCAGATGACCGGTGCGCTCGCGCGCATTGCAGCATTGCCGACCGTGCTCGAGCCGCCGCGGCTGATTCGCATCGAGACGCTGTAGGGCCGGGTCGGCTTGGCCGCAAGAACGTGACTGCGACAAGGGCCGGGTTTGAAGGGGAGTGCTGGACGATGCCCACCCTCAAGATCGAGGATCGAAACCTGGCGCTGGAGGCGGTGCGCGTGACCGAGCGCGCGGCGATCGCCAGCTCCGCCTGGATGGGCCGGGGCGACGAGCGGTCGGCCGACCAGGCCGCGGTCGACGCCATGCGCCAAGCGCTGAATGTGCTCGACATCGACGGCACCGTGATGATCGGCGAGGGCGAGCGTGACGAGGCTCCGATGCTGTACATCGGCGAGCGCGTCGGCTCCGGCAATGGCCCCAGGATGGACATCGCGCTCGACCCGCTCGAGGGCACCACGATCACTGCGACCGGCGGCCCGAACGCGATCGCCTGTCTGGCCATGGCTGGCGAGGGCGGCTTTCTCAACGCCCCGGACACCTACATGGACAAGATCGCCGTCGGCGGCGGGCTGCCGGAAAGCGTGGTGCATCTGGACGCCAGTCCCGCCGAGAACCTGCGCAATCTGGCGCAGGCCAAGGACGTCGGCGTCGGCGACCTGGTCGTGCTGATTCTCGACCGTCCGCGCCATCAGGAGCTGATCGCCGCGGTCCGCGAGACCGGCGCCCGGATCCGGCTGATCCGTGACGGCGACGTCGCGGGCGTGATCGCGACCGCCCGACCGAACACCGGGATCGACATCTACATGGGCATCGGCGGCGCGCCCGAGGGCGTGCTCGCCGCCGCGGCGCTGCGCTCGATCGGCGGCCAGATGCAGGGCAGGCTGACCTTCCGCAACGACGACGAGAAGGCGCGCGCGCTGCGTATGGGCATCACCGATCTCGAGCGGATCTACGATCTCCACGATCTGGCCGCGGGCGACGTCATGTTCGCGGCCACCGGGGTGACCGACGGCACCATGCTCGCCGGCGTGCGCCGGTTCGCGGGCGGGGTGACCACGCAGTCGATCGTCATGCGCTCCAAGACCGGCACGGTGCGGGTGATCGAGACCGAGCACTACATCGCCCGCAAGCGTGAGGTCGTGCCGGAGTTCGCCGCCTGAGCCCGTACGCCGAACCGGCGCCTCCCGTCGCGCGCTCGGTCAGCGGCCGGCGCTGGCGCTGGCGCGGGCACGATCCGGCGGCGGCGCTCGCCATCTGCCAGCGCCTGGAGCTGCCGGAGGTGGTGGGCCGGGTGCTCGCCGGGCGCGGCATCGCGCTGGAC
>JBOHKK010000436.1:0-4415 GCA_050729115.1 Geminicoccaceae bacterium
GTCGAGGGTCGCCCGGCGCAAGTCGGCAGCGGCGGGCGCGCTGCCGGCGCCCAGATACAAGGCCAGCTTGTCGAGCTCGGCCCGGGTCACGCCGCGATCGGCGCCGAGATGCTCGAGCAGCCAGGCGCGGGCATCGGCGTCCGCGCGCAGCCGGCGCGCCGCCAGCTCCTGGTCGACGAACGCGGCGAGGTCGCGCCCCTCGTCGCGATAACAGGGAATCGCGGCGGCGCTCTGCGCGCCTTCGATCAGGCGGCGCAGCGACGAGCTGGTCGCGAGCTCGCCGGCGTCGATGATCACCAGCGCCTCGATGCGCTCCAGCGCCAGCAGAGCGCGACACGCCGCACTCGCGTGATCGCTCGCCTGGCGCAGGCGCACCACCCGCCTGCCGCCGAGCAGGCAGAGCGAGCGGGCCTCGTCGGCCAGACGCGCCGGCTCGGCACGGACGAGGTCGACGCCGAGCTCGGAGGCGCGAAACGGGTCGCCCGGGTCGTCCAGCACGGTGCGGACCAGGCGCTCGACCCGCTCGCGCACCAGCCCCTCGTCCGGCCCGTGGACCAGGACTACGGCAATGGCCGGATCGGGCCGGCGCAGGAACCGCTCGACCTGGCCGGCGGTGAGCTTCACGTGAGCGGCTCCCCGCGCGCGAAGTAGGCCCCCAGCAGCATGCTGATGTCGGTGCCCACCAGATCCGCCGCCCGCCGCTCGGCGGTGTGCGAGGCGACCAGATCGGCATACGGCTCGCGGCTGACGTTGTAGCTCGAGATGCGCTCCAGGGTCGAGCTGACGAGGATGTCGTCGCTCGCCTTCTCGCGCAGCTGGAACGCCGCGTAGACCGACAGATTGTAGCGCGTGATCGTGCTGTCCAGCTGAATGCCAAGGGCGCGCGCCCGGCTGCGCACACGCACGTCGAGGACGTAGCGCGCGGGCACGGGCAGCGACTGGGGATTCAGCTCGTCCAGGAGCGCGTTGCGGACCAAATAGCCGAGGCGGCCGTCGCCCAGGCCGCGGAGCTCGATCGCCGCCAGCTCGGCGCGGACGGGCTCGTCGTCCGCGCCCTTGGCGAGCAGCATCGGCCGGAAGTTGCACGCGCCAAGCGCCGCCGCCAAGCCGAGCGCCAGGACCTGCCGGCGCCGCATCACCGCCTAGACCACCAGGTTCACGATCTTGTCGGGCACCGCGATGACCCGCCGCACCCGTGTGCCTTCGAGCGCGCGCCGGACGTTGGGCTCGGCGAGCGCCGCCGCCTCGGCGGCCGCAGGATCGCTGCCGCGCGGCAGGCTGATCGTCGCCCGCAGCTTGCCGTTGACCTGCACCGCGATGATCACGCGATCCTCGACCAGCCAGGCGGCATCGGCCCCGGGCCAGGGCGCGTCGGCGAGCAGCGTCTCGTGACCAAGGCGCGCCCAGAGCTCCTCGGCGAGGTGCGGCACCATCGGCCCGAGCAGCAGCACCAAGGTCTCCAGGCCCTGGCGCAGCAACGCCGGTGCCGCCGGATCGGCCGGATCGAACGCCTCGAGCCGGTTCGACAGCTCACGGATCACAGCGACCGCCTTGTTGAAGTGGAACCACTCGAGCTCCTGGCTGACCGCGTGGGTGGTCTGGTGAATCGCGCGCCTGAGCTCGACCGCGGCCGGCGACAGGGGATCGGGCGGTGCCGTGCCGCGCCGCGCCAGCGCCTCGAGACGCTCGTCGAACAGCCGCCACAGGCGATTGAGATAGCGCCAGGCGCCGTCGATCCCGGCCTCGGTCCACTCGAGGTCGCGCTCGGGCGGGCTGTCCGAGAGCATGAACAGGCGCGCGGTATCGGCCCCGTAGGCGGCGATCGTGGCGGTGGGATCGACGGTGTTGCGCTTGGATTTGCTCATCTTCTCGGAGCGGCCCACGGCCACCTTGCGGCCGTCGTCGAGCGCCCGCCAAGCGCCATCCGGCGTCTCTTCGACCTCGGCCGGCTCGAGCCAGGCGCCGGCGGCGTCGCGGAAGGTCTTGTGGCAGACCATGCCCTGGGTGAACAGGCCGACAAACGGCTCGTCGAAGTCGAGATAGCCGCACCGCCTGAGCGCGCGGGTGAAGAAGCGGGAATAGAGCAGGTGCAGGACCGCGTGCTCGACCCCGCCGATGTACTGGTCGACCGGCATCCAGGCGGCGACCGCCGCGCGCTCGAAGGCATCCTCGGCCTGGGGTGAGCAAAAGCGCAGGAAGTACCAGGAGCTCTCGACGAAGGTGTCGAACGTGTCGGTCTCGCGCCGCGCGCCGCCGCCGCAGGCCGGGCACGCCACGTGCTTCCAGCTCGGATGGTGATCGAGCGGGTTGCCCGGCCGGCCGATCTCGATGTCGGGGGGCAGGGTCACCGGCAGCTCCTCGCGCGGGACTGGAACGGTGCCACAGGCCGCGCAGTGGATCACCGGAATCGGGCAGCCCCAGTAGCGCTGGCGCGACACGCCCCAGTCCCGAAGCCGCCAGGTGACCTCCCCCGCTCCGACCCCGAGCCGTTCCAGCTCCTCGATCACCCGCCGCTTGGCGGCGGCGACGTCCAGACCGTCCAGGAAGGCCGAATTGATCAGCCGGCCGTCCCCGACGTAAGCCTCGTCGCCGATCGCGAAGCTCTCTTGGTCCTCGCCCGCAGGCAGCACGACCGGCAGCACCGGCCGGCGGTACTTCCGGGCGAACTCCAGATCGCGCTGGTCATGCGCCGGACAGCCGAAGATCGCGCCGGTGCCGTAGTCCATGAGCACGAAGTTGGCGACGTAGATCGGGAGCTCCTGATCCGGGGCCAGCGGGTTACGGCAGCGAAGGCCGGTGTCGTAGCCGATCTTCTCCGCCTGCTCGATCGCCTCCTCGCTGGTCGCGGTCTTGGCGCACGCGGCAATGAAGGCCGCGACGCCCGGGTCCCGCGCCGCCAGCTCGCTGCTCAGCGGATGATCGGGGGCGAGCGCCATGAAGCTCGCGCCGAACAGCGTGTCGGGCCGCGTGGTGAACACCTCGAGCGGATGCGCGCGCCCGATGATCGGAAACCGCACCCGGGCGCCCTCGGAGCGACCGATCCATTTCTCCTGCATCAGGCGAACCTTGGCCGGCCAGCGGTCCAGGGTCTCGAGCGCGTCCAGCAGCTCCTGATTGTAAGCCGTGATCCGGAAGAACCACTGCGCGAGCTTGCGGCGCTCGACCACGGCCCCCGAGCGCCACCCCCGACCATCGATCACCTGCTCGTTGGCCAGCACCGTCTGGTCGACCGGGTCCCAATTGACCCAGGACTCCTTGCGATAGACCAGTCCGGCCTCGAGGAAATCCAGGAACATCGCCTGCTCGTGGCGGTAGTACGCCGGATCGCAGGTCGCGAACTCCCGCGACCAGTCGAACGACAGCCCCATGGATCGGAACTGCGTCCGCATCTGGGCGATGTTGGCGTAGGTCCATTCGGCCGGATGCACACCCTTGGACATGGCAGCGTTCTCCGCCGGCAGGCCGAACGCGTCCCAGCCCATCGGATGGAGCACGTTGTAGCCCTGCGCCCGCTTGGAGCGGGCGACCACGTCGCCCAGGGTGTAGGCGCGCAGGTGCCCCATGTGGATCCGGCCCGAAGGGTACGGGTACATGTCGAGCACGTAATACTTGGGCCGCGCCGGATCGTACGTCGCTTCGAAGATGCGACGCTCCTGCCAGATGCGCTGCCACTTGGCTTCGGTCTCCTGGAACGGATAGCGCGACATCGCGCCGCTGGCCTCCGGATCGTGGATGGGGCGGTCGTCATATAACCGGGAAAGCTGGCGCCGCCAACCGCGCAGCCGTCGGTTGGCGGCGCCAGCTGGCGGATCGCCGCGCCCCGCGGCCCGAACGTCCGCGGAACATGGCATGATCATGGCCGGCTCGAGCCACGACCGCCTTAACCCTGCGTCAACCATCGACCGCCAGCGTGTCGTGGATCAACGGTCCATGCGATCCTGGGAGTCGTTGCGCCACCGCAAAGCGGTTCCCGGTCTGGCAGAATCGGGTTGGGGATCCGCAATGGACGGTCGTTGTGGTTTAGAAGCCTGCTGTAGATCGTGTCCCCTCGGGCCACCGTCCCGAATGGTGTGCCTCGATTGAGAACCCGAGGGGAGACCCGCCGGCAACCCTCGGCCCATGGCGGGCCTGACGCGATCCGACGCTCGCGATCGGCCATGCGGGCGCGCCGCAGCGGGAGCCGGCGTCGTACCGGGATGTCGGGCCTCCCCTCGGGTCTTCGCCCGAGGGTCGGGCCGACCGACGCCGGGTACGATCTCGCCCGCGCCGGGCATGCTCCATCTGATCGGGAAGCGCCCTAGCGGTCCGGATCAGACAGATGATCCCCACACGGCTGGTCGCAAAGACCACTAGAATCACAGGTTTAGTGGTTCGCGAGGCACCAAACGAAGGGACTCCTTCGTTGGGTTCGAACC
>JBOHKK010000437.1:0-4401 GCA_050729115.1 Geminicoccaceae bacterium
CGGGAATCGGGAACGAGGCGATGTAGCCCGCCGTCCCGGCCTCGCTCATCTGCCCCGCGATATAGCCGATCACCGTGCGGCCCTCGTAGAAGCGCGCGTTGTAGACCGCGAGGTTGCCGGCGGTCTGGTAGCCGGTGCAGTGCTCGAACTTGACGTCCGGGAACTGCTGCGCCACGCGCGCCGTCGGGTTCATGAAGCCGAACGAGGTAGTGAACACGATGTTGTTGCCGGCGGCGGCGAGCTGCCGGATCACGCGCTCGGCATCGGGCCCTTCGCTGACGTTCTCGACGAAGGTGGTCGCGACCTGATCGCCGAGCGCCGCCTCGAGGTCCTTGCGGCCGACCTCGTGCCGGTAGGTCCAGCCGTGGTCGCCGATCGGGCCGACGTAGACGAAGCCGGCCCTCACCGGCGCCTGGGCGCGCGGGCGCGCGTTCAGGCCCACGAGCGTGGCCGCGGCAGCCCCGCTGCCAAGAAGGTTCCTGCGAGTGATGAGGGCTGACATCGTGGTCTTCTCCCTGCGGCGATGCCCACTCAGACAGTGGCGTGAAACGGCCTGCCAAGGCAAGCCGGCCCATTCGGCCGGCCCGTCGAGGGGCCCGGCCGCGATGATCGACCACGATGGTGGCCAAATACGGCAAGATCGACAAGAGCTGAGCGGGTCGATGGAACAGCGCGCTGGCTGGCGCGTGTACCTGCCGGATGATGACGCCCCGTGCTCGGGCTGGCGCTCGAGCGAGCGCGCGGCGCGGCCTTGGTCACGTCGGCAGCGACGCCTGAATACCCTGCACGTAGTAGTCCATGCGCAGGATGTCCTCGTCCGCCATGTGCTCGCCCTCGGGCAGGACGAGCTCCCTCGCCTGGTTGTAGATCGGCCCTTCGAACGGGTGGAGCTCGCCCGCGATGATCGCGTTCTTGATCCGGTCTGCCTCAGCCGCCACCTCGGCCGGCACTGCGGGGCCATAGGGCGCGATCTGGACCATGCCCTCCTTCAGGCCCCACCAGGTGTTGCGGGTCGCCCAGGTCTCATCCAGGACGGCCGTGGCGCGCTCGATGTAGTACGGGCCCCAGTTGTAGACGATGGCGGTGAGCTGGGCGTTGGGCGCGAACTTGCGCATGTCCGATGCGTGGCCGAAGGCGTGCACGCCGCGCTCCTCGGCGACCTGCACCGCCGCCGGGCTGTCGGTCTCCTGGATGATGATGTCGGCGCCCTGGTCGATCAGCGTCTTGGCGGCATCCGCCTCCTTGCCCGGGTCGTACCAGCTGTTCAGCCAGACGATCTTGACCTGGAAGTCGGGGTTGACCGCGCGCGCCGCAAGGAAGACGGCATTGATGCCTACGATCACTTCCGGGATCGGGAATGAGGCGATGTAGCCCGCGGTCCCGGCCTGGCTCATGCGGCCAGCGATGTGGCCTTCCACTGCGCGGGCCTCGTAGATGCGGGCGTTGTAGACCGCGAGGTTGCCGGCGGTCTTGTAGCCGGTGCAGTGCTCGAACTTGACCTGGGGAAACTGTTGCGCCACGCGCACGGCCGCGTTCATGAAGCCGAAGGAGGTGGCGAAGACGATGTTGTTGCCGGCAGCGGCGAGCTGGCGGATCACGCGCTCGGCGTCGGGCCCCTCGCTCACGTTCTCGACGAAGGTGGTCGCGACCTGATCACCGAGCGCCGCCTCCAGCTCGCGGCGAGCGACGTCGTGCCCATAGGTCCAGCCGTGATCCCCGACCGGGCCGACGTAGACGAAGCCGGCCCGCACCGGTGCTTGCGCGCGCGGCCGCACGCCCAGGCTCACGAGCGTGGCCGCGGCGGCCGCGCTGCCGAGAAGATTCCTGCGGGTGATGAGGGCGGACATCGTGATCTTCTCCCTGCGGCGATCGATGCCCTCAGACAGTGGGGTGAAACGACTTGCCGAGGCAAGCCGGCGCGTTCAGCCAGCCCTTCCAGGGCCCGGCCGAGATGATGGTCAGGACCACGATGGTGGCCAAATACGGCAGCATCGACAGGAGCTGTGCGGGCAGGTGAAACAGCCCGCTGCCCTGCGCGTACAGCTGCAGGATGGTGACGCCGCCGAACAGGTACGCCCCGAGCAGCAGCCGCCACGGCCGCCAGGCGGCGAACACCACCAGAGCGAGCGCGATCCAGCCCCGGCCCGCGGTCATCTCCTCGACCCACATCGGGGTGTAGGACAGCGACAGGAAGGCGCCGCCGAGCCCGCTCATCACGCCCCCGAACAGGATCGCGAGATAGCGGATGCGGATCACCGGATAGCCGATCGCGTGCGCCGCGTCGTGGGACTCGCCGACGGCGCGCACGATCATGCCGGCCCGGGTGCGCGCGAGGAACCAGGCGACCGCCGCGGTCATGAACAGCGCGAAGTAGATCAGAAAGTCGTGCCGGAACAGGAGCGGTCCGAGCACCGGCAGGTCGCTCAGGCCCGGGATCGCAAGCTCCGGCAGGCTTGCGGTCGGCGTGCCGACGAAGCCCGAGCCGACGAGCGCGCTGAGCCCGATGCCGAAGATGGTGAGCGCGAGGCCGGTCGCCACCTGATTGGCGAGCAGCGACATGGTGAGCACGGCGAAGATCAGGGCGAGCGCCGCGCCGGCAAGCGCGCCGGTGACGACGCCGAGCCCGCTGCTGCCGGTGACGATCGCGGTGGCGAACGCACTCACGGCGCCCGCGAGCATCATGCCCTCGAGGCCGAGGTTCAGCACCCCCGATTTCTCGACCACGAGCTCCCCGAGCGCCGCGAACAGCAGCGGGGTGGCCGCGCTGATCACGGTCACCAGGATCAGCACGCCGGCATCGGCGCTCATGTCGCAGGCACCTCCTGTCGCACCGCGCGGCGGACCGGCTGCCGCGCGCCGAAGCGGATGCGATAGCGGACCAGAACGTCGCAGGCGAGCAGGAAGAACAGGAGCATGCCCTGGAACACGCCGGTCACCGCCTGCGGCAGCCCGACCGTGATCTGGACGTTCTCGCCGCCGAGGTAGGACAGCGCCACGACCAGAGCGGCGAGGAGCACGCCGAGCGGGTGCAGGCGGCCGAGAAAGGCGACGATGATCGCGGTGAAGCCGTAGCCGGGCGAGATCACCGGCACCAGCTGGCCGACCGGGCCGGCGACCTCGAACAGCCCGGCAAGGCCGGCGAGGCCGCCGCTCATCAGCAGGCACAGCCAGATCATGCGATTGCGGCTGAAGCCGGCAAAGCGCGCCGCGGCGGGGGCTTGCCCTACTACCTTGACCTGAAAGCCGATGATCGTCCGGCTCATCAGCACCCAGCCGGCCAGCGCCACCAGCAGCGCGACCACCGCGCCCGGATGCAGGCGCGTGCCGGCGAGGATCATCGGCAGGCTCGCCGCGGTCGAGAACACGCGGCTTTCGGGAAAGCCGTAGCCGTCCGGGTCCTTCCAGGGCCCGTAGACGAGGAGGCTGAGGAGCAGCGTCGCCACGTAGGTGAGCATCAGGCTGGTCAGGATCTCGTTGACGTCGAAGCGGGTCTTGAGGAACGCCGGGATCGCGGCATAGGCCGTGCCGCCCAGGATGCCGGCAGCGCACATCGCCGGGAGGATCCAGCCGCCCTCCTGCTCCCATGCCCAGAGCGCGATGCCGCCGCCCGCGATCGCGCCCATGGTGAGCTGCCCTTCGGCGCCGATGTTCCACACGCCTGCCCGAAAGCCGATCGCGAGGCCGACCCCGATCAGGACCAGCGGCGTCGCCTTGATCGCGAGCTCGGCAAGGCCGTAGGTCGACAGCACCGGCGCGACGAAGAAGTGATAGAGCGCCGCGACCGGGTCGTGCCCCATCGCCGTGAACAGCACGAAGCCGCTCGCCACCGTCAGCGCCAGGGCGATCACCGGGGTCACCCAGATCACGCCGCGCGCGACCTCGCACCGGGGCTCGAGCCTAGGCAACATGGGCGGGGCTCGATCTCACCTCCGGCTGCTCCGGCGCCATGCCGTGCAGGCCGCCCATCAGGAGGCCGATCTGCTCGACCCTGGCGTCGCGGGTCACCATCGGTCGCGACAGCACGCCCTGGTTGATCACCGCCAGGCGATCGGTCAGCGTCAGCAGCTCGTCCAGGTCCTGCGAGATGATCAGCACCGCCGCGCCGTTCGCCGCGAGGTCGGACAGCGCCTGATGGATCGTCGCAGCGGCGCCGGCGTCGACGCCCCAGGTCGGCTGGGAGGCCACCAGCACGCCGGGCGTCTGCAGGATCTCGCGCCCCACGATGAACTTCTGCAGGTTGCCGCCGGACAGACTGGACGCCGCCGTCTCGATGCTGCTGGCGACCACGCGGAACCGCTCGACCACCGCTTCGGCATAGCGGGCAGCCGCGCCTTCGCGGATGAAGCCCGCGGCGAGCAGATTCATGCGGCGGTAGCCGCTGAGCATGGCGTTGTCGATCAG
>JBOHKK010000438.1:0-4391 GCA_050729115.1 Geminicoccaceae bacterium
GCGTTAGGGCCTGTAGCCGAATTATCCCGTTCGAATCCGCTCACTGCGACGCCTGAGCTGTCACAGCAGGCAGCGACGCTGCCGACCATGAGCTTCGCGATCGCCCTCTCTGACGAGCAGTGGGAGCTGGTGGCGGACCTGTTCGATCCGCCGGCTCGGCGCGGCGCACCGGCGGTCATCGCGCGCCGCCAGATGGTCGAGGCGATGCTGTACCTGGCCCGGACCGGCTGCCAGTGGCGCTACCTGCCCGAGCGCTACGGGACCTGGATCGCCGTCTGGGCCCAGTGGCGACGCTGGCGCTCGAACGGGGTCTGGGCGCGGGCGATGACCCGCCTCGCGACGGTCGTCCGGGTGCTCCATGATCGGGAGCCTGGGCCGTCGATGGTGATGGTCGACGCCCAGACCGTGAAGGGGGCCCGCTACGGGCCGACGTTCCACGCGCCAGGCGGCCGCGGTGGCCGGACGATCGGCACCAAGCGCACCCTGCTCGTCGAGATCCTCGGGCTGCCCCTCGCCGCCGATGCGGGCTCGGCCCGGCCGCACGACGTGACCGCCGCCCGGGAGCTCCTGCGCCACGAGCTGCCGGGCCTGTACCGTGTCCGGGCGATCATCGGCGACCGCGCCTACCGCGGTCTGGCCAAGCTGGCCGAGCGCAAGGGCGTCAACCTCGAGGTCAAGGCGCCGCCGAAGGGCCAGACCGGGTTCACGCCGCTCTGGCCGCTGTACAAGATCGAGCACGTCTTCGCCCAGCTCGGCCGCTGGCGCCGGCTGTCGCGCTGTTACGAGGGCAGCGAGGCCAGCGCCCGGGCCTGGCTCGAGGTCGCCTCGGTCGGATACCTCGCCTGGCGCGCCTCGGTCTGACCTGCTCCCCGGCTGACCCTCGACCCTGCGCTCGGGGTTCGCGCTCCCGACCGTTCGGCGTCGAGCCGTGCCTGCCACCAGCGACACCGGACCTGGTCCCAAGGCGGTCCGCCGCGCCGCGATTCCCCGTCAACGACCACACGTCCGACCAGCGCCCTGCGCACCCACCCTCCGGGGTCCGAATTCGGCTACAGGGCCTTAGCCCGAATCCACCGATGCGCCACGGATCTGACGGTCTGAACGCGTCAGAACCTGGCCGAGCCAGCACTGCGCGCCCCGAGCGGGTCCGATCGCGCTCCGAACGGTCGCAGCGGTCAGCCTCGAATCTCGCGCAGCTCGCCACGGGCATGCGGCGGCCGGGCTCCCAAGCCGCTTGACGTGCCGACCGCTCAGGCCGGGGCAGGGACGGTGAGCGCGCGCAGCCGGGCCAGCGCACGATCGAAGTCGAGCTGCCACGGCCAGCGCGCGGGCAGGTGCAGGGTCAGCCGCCGCGCGCTGCGGGTCACGCGCCCGACCAGCCCGAACAGTCGGCGGCGCAGGGTCTTGGTCCTCAGCAGCGGGCTGCCGAGGCCGAGGATGCCGACCCAGCGCGCCAGGTTGTGGGCCATGACGTTGAAGGCCAGCCAGGCGGCGTTGGCCGCGAAGCGCCCCGAGGGCAGATGGTTGAGGCCGACGCCGTACTTGAGGTCGCGGATGGCGTTCTCGACCTCGGCGTGGCGACGGTGGTCGGCCTCGAGGGCGAGCATCTCGCCGTCGCGGTCGGTGATGAACGGGTGATAGGTGTAGCTCACCCCGAACAGGTCGAGCTGCGAGTCCGGCGTCGGGCGCACGCGGCGCACGATGAGCCTGACCGGGCGCGCGCCGGGCCGGTCGGCGAAGGGGGTGTAGCTGGTCTCGGCCACGTCGGCCCCGCCGTCGAGCCAATACGGGATCGGGGTCCAGCCGTCGTCGGGGATGGCCTCGATCGCACGCCGCAGGGGCACGACGCTGCGCGCGCTGATACTGAAGCGGACCTTGGCCCGCCGGCAGGCGCTGACCACGCTGCGCGCGTAGAAGCCCGAGTCGGCGCGCAGCGTGAGCTGCCCGCTGGCGCCGGCCTCACGCACGCGGCTGATCGTCTCGGCCACGAAGCTGGCGGCACCCCACACCGTGGCCGCCGCGCCGCGCCGTAGCCGGGCGTGGAGCACCTCGTCGCTGCCGGCCGCCACCGCCAGCAACGGGTGATAACCGCGCACGCCGCTGTAGGTGAAGCCGCTGGCGCCCTGCTTGGCCAGCCCATACGTCTCACAGATGGTCGAGTCCAGATCGATCGTCAGCGGCTGGCTTCCCGGTCCCGCGCCGGCCGTCCAGGCCCGGCCCAGCAGCGCGCGGCTGACCGCGTCGAGCTGGCGGGCGTGGCCCCAGCTGAAGGACCGCAGGAACGTGCCGGCGGTCGACGGCGCCACCGCTCGGTGGCCGAGCACGCTGGCGGTCGCTCCGGCGCGCAGGGCGTCGTAGGGTCGGACCGGGACGCAGTGCCGCCGTCTCCGACGGTCTGTCTCCCCGGCCCGCCCTCCGAACCGGACGTGCGCGTTGCCACGCATCCGGCTCTCCACGAATCCATATCGTCAGGCTATCCGTCCGACCTCCCAGGGTGAGGGGATGCGCTCGCCCCGGTAGCGGTAGCGGCTGACCGCCACCGCCGCGGGATCGAACAGCACCGTCTCGCCGTCGGTCGGCCACCACCTCGGAAGGTAGTGCCGGCGCAGCTGCTGCCATGTGGCGCGAGCATGTTTGCGGCGCAACCAACACACCACCCGGCGCCAAACAAAGGCGCGCAGATAGCTGAAGGTTGCCTTGGACAGCCCGTGCCGGAAGTAGCTGCTCCAGCCACGCAGTACCAGCCGCAGCCGGTGCAGCAGGGCCGCCAACGGCCGGTCCATGGCCTGCCGGGTCAGCGTACGCACCTTCGCCTTGACCGCCGCCAGGGCGGCCTTGGAGGGGTAGGTGCAGACGCGCGTCGCCCGCTTCGATTCGGCCTCGGCTGGCGCACGACGCGGAAGCCGAGAAAATCGAAGCCCTCGTCGATATGGCTGATGCGGGTCTTCGCCACTGACAGGCGCAGGCCCATCGGGCGAAGCACCGCAGCCGCCTCCTCACGCAGTTGCTCAGCGTCGCCGCGGGTGCCGGCCACCACGACCACGAAGTCGTCCGCATAGCGGACGAGGCGGTAGGTGGACAGACCGCGACGCCGGCGCTGCTCGCGCGCATGCGAGGGGCCCATCGCCTGCCAGGCCGCGACGAAGTGATCGTCGAGGACGGACAGGGCGACATTGGCCAGCAGCGGCGAGAGGATGCCGCCCTGGGGCGTGCCGCTGATCGTCTCGTGCGCCACGCCAGCCTCGGACAGGATGCCGCTGCGCAGAAACGCCTTGACCAAGTTCAGGACGCGCCTGTCTCCGATCCGAGCGCGCAGCCGGCCCACGAGGGCCGAATGGTCGATCGCATCGAAGCAAGCCTCGATGTCACCTTCCACCACCCACTCATAGGAGTGACTGGTGAAGAAGTGAATCTCGGCGATGGCGTCCTGGGCTCGGCGGTTGGGTCGGAACCCATACGAGCACGGCGCGAAGTCCGCCTCGAAGATCGGTTCCAGCACCAGCTTGAGGGCCGCCTGTGCCACCCGATCCCGCACGGTCGGGATGCCGAGCCGACGACGCTTGCCGCCGGCCTTCGGAATCATCCGCTCCCGCACGGGCAGCGGGCGGAACGTGCGGGCTCGAAGATCGGCCCGCAGCTCGGCGAGGAATGTCTCCTCACCGCGCTCGACGATGGAGCGCACGGTGTCACCATCCACTCCAGACGAGCGAGCGCCTCGATTGCCCCGCACCCGACGCCAGGCCACCGCCAGGAACGCCGGGTCAGCCACGAGGTTATACAGGTCCTCGAACCGACGCTTTGGATCGTCGGTCGCCCATTGGTGCAGCTTGGTCTGGATCTGCAGTACCCGCTGCCTCGCCGCGCGCGGCGTCGGCCACGGAGCGTCGATGTTCACCGACGGCCTCCTGCCCTGCCAGGTCCAAGTCCGCGGACTCGCTGCCCTCCTTCGCCATGTGGCCGGCTTTCCCGACCTCGGACTACTGCGAGGGCTCCGCCCCAGCTCCGAGCCAACGGCCGACGACGGACCTGCCCGCCACCGGCCACATTGGCCGCTGGAGAGGGCGACTCGGCGCTGGTTCCCACGTTCACCGCATCACCGGTCGACGGAGGTGGTGTCCAGCTATTCCCCTGCAGCCTCGCCACAGATACGCCGCAGGCCTTCTCCGTGGCCTCCGGGTCGAGGGACACTGCCCCGACCACGGAGTCGCGCGCTCGTGCATCGAGCGGGCGTGCACTGCCGACCGGCCCACATCCGCCAGGTTGGAGCCGGTGCATCGCTTGAGGGGGTTCCACCACTGGTTCGCGCGTGCTACACCTTCCCGTCTCGCTTGCCGGACCCGGCCCATCTGGCAGTCCTGGACCGTCCCGTCGTTGTCGGGGCTGCTCCTGCC
>JBOHKK010000439.1:0-4390 GCA_050729115.1 Geminicoccaceae bacterium
CCCGGGCGCCGGGCGATGTCGAGGAACACCTGCTCGAGGTTGGTGCGGCCGTAGCGTGCGAGCAGCGCGGCCGGCGCGCCCCGGTCGACCAGGCGGCCCTGCTTGAGCATCAGCACGTCCGAGCACAGCCGCTCGACCTCGGCCATGTTGTGCGAGGCCAGCAGCACGGTGGCGCCGCGCCCCTGCTGGTAGGTCTCGAGGTAGCCGCGGATCACGTCGGCGGTGTCCGGGTCGAGCGAGGCGGTGGGCTCGTCGAGCAGCAGGAGCTCAGGCTGGTTGATCAGGGCTTTCGCGAGCAGCAACCGGGTCTTCTGCCCGGCGGAGAGCCGGCCGGTGGGGCGATCGAGCAGGTCCGCGAGGTCGAGGTCGGCGGCGAGACGCGCGATCCGCTGCTTCGGCTCGGGCACCCGATAGAGGTCGGTGTAGACCAGCAGGTTCTGGCGCAGGCTCAGGCGGAGCGGCAGATCGACGTAGGGCGAGGAGAAGTTCATCCGGCCGAGCACGCGGGCACGGTGGCGCGGCATGTCCTCGCCGAGCACGGTGACGCGCCCGGCGCTCGCCGCGAGCAGCCCGAGGATGATCGCGATCGTGGTGGTCTTGCCGGCGCCGTTGGCGCCAAGCAGCGCGGTGGTCGAGCCGGCCGCGACCTCGAAGCTGAGATCGTCGATCGCGACCACGCTGCCGTAGCGCTTGATCAGCCCCTCGACCCGTATCGCCGGCGGCATGCGGCTCGCCCGATCCCCCTCGCTGCGCCCCACGGCGCAGCCCCGCGATCACATAGCCCGGCCGGGCGACGCTGACCAGCGGGAGGAGGTAGCGCCAGCCGCCTCATCGGCCACGGTTGCAATGCATGCCGGCGCTCGTTCGGGCTTCGCGCTTGGGCCTGACCCGGTCGTCCACCCCGCATTCGGGCGCATGGTCCCAAGGCGTAGGTTGGGTGAGCCGAAGGCGAAACCCAACAAATCGAGTTCGGATCGTCGGGTTGCGCTTCGTTCCACCCCACCTACGAAACGCGTCCGCTACGATCCCATCGAATGGGCGGCTAAGTCGTACAGCGCCGCCGGCGGCTGCCGCCGACACGGATTCCCACGGTCGCATGGACCCGCCGAAGATAGAGTTAACAGGCGATTGGTTAATGTTCCGTTAGTGCCCGCACGGTCTCGAGTCATCTCTGGACAAAATTCCCATCTCCTGGTAGAAAATTTGCGCCTCGGCCCGTTCCTTCCCTGCACCCGGATGGATCGTCATTGTGACTGGCAATTGCAGGTCAGCGGACGTGCCGGCGCGCGTATGTTACGCCGCACGGCGCGCGGAAGAGATGTCCGCGTATCCAACCGGCAGAAATCCAAACGAACCCACGCCCGCGTGAATCCAAACGAACCCAGGCCCTCACCAATCCACTCGGACCCGCGACCGTGCGAATCCAAACGAGCCCACGCGCATCCAGCCAAACGAACCCGGAGGGTGCGGATCTCCTCCCGGCGTCGGGCACGTTGCGGTTGGCCAGCCTGCACCGAAGGTCTGGGTCCGCCAAGGCAGCGTGAAGCATCCAAACGAACCCAAAGGGCGCGGTTGCCCTCGGGTTCTGGCGATGCATGCCGTGAGCGCAGCCGGCTCGATCGGCGTGCCGGCTTCGCGGCCCGCCCCTGGCGTCGGAGCCGCCGCCTCGTGTGGCGCGGCGACCGGTGGTATCTTCCGCAGGCAGTTGGGGGAGGCGGGCTGATGAAGCCAGGCGACAGGCGGGTGCTCGGCAGGTCGGGGGTCGAGGTCACGATCATGGGCTGCGGCGGCGCGCCGCTCGGCAACATGTACCAGGCGTTCCCGGACGCCCAGGCGCGGGCCACGCTCGAGGCCTGCTACGACGCCGGCATCCGCTATTTCGACACCGCGCCGCTCTATGGCTTCGGCCTCTCGGAGCATCGCCTGGGCGAGGCGCTGCGCGGCAGGAAGCGCGACGATTTCGTGCTCTCGACCAAGGTCGGGCGCCTGCTCGAGCCGGGCGATCCGGCGACCCTCGAGCACGGCCAGTTCAAGGACGCCCTGCCGTTCGCCCAAGTCTACGACTACGCCTACGACGGCGTGATGCGCTCGCTCGAGCACAGCCTGCAGCGCCTCGGCACGCACCGGATCGACGTCCTGCTCGTGCACGACCTCGACGTCTGGACCCACGGCTCGGAGGCGGCGCGCCGCGCCCGGGTCGAGGAGTTCATGGCGGGCGGCTACCGCGCCATGCTCGAGCTGCGCGAGGAAGGCGCGGTGCGGGCGATCGGCGCCGGGGTCAACGAGACGGCGGCGTGCCAGGACCTCGCCGAGCGCGGCGACTTCGACTGCTTTCTGCTCGCCGGGCGCTACACCCTGCTCGAGCAGGGGCCGCTCGATGACCTCCTGCCGCTGTGCGAGCGGCGCCACATCGCGCTGATCGTCGGCGGCGCCTACAATACCGGCATTCTGGCGACCGGCGCCACCCCGGGCGCCTATTTCCAGTATGCCCCGGCGCCGCCCGAGATCGTGGCGCGGGTGCGCCGGATCGAGGCGGTGTGCGGCCGCCACGGCGTGCGCCTGCCGACCGCGACCCTGCAGTTCCCGCTCGGCCACCCGGCGGTCGCGACGGTGGTCCCGGGCATGCGCGCGCCCGCCGAGGTGACAGAGAACGTCGAGATCTTCGCACCCGACGTCCCCGCCGACTTCTGGGCCGAGCTCAAGCACGAAGGCCTGCTGCGCGCCGACGCGCCGACGCCGTGATCGACCGAAGGCCCAAGGGGGTGAGCAGCTGGCTGGCCGCGCCCGTGGGCCCGACCGCCTGATCCATGATCCCAATCGACGTCGCCCTCGGCCAGCCCCGGCAGCGCCTCACTCGACAGCGCCTCGAGGGCGCGCCGTCCCCTCGGCGGCCGCTCGCCAGCGGCGTGCGTAGTCGGCAAGACCGCCCGGCCGGATGGGGGCTACCGGCGTGAGGTCGAGCCGCACCGGCGCGGCGCGCTCCCCCCAGCCCCAGAGCAGGGCAGCGCCGATCGCCGTACCGGCGCGCGCGAGCGACACCGCAACCGGCTGCTCCGGCCGCAGGCCCGCGAGCAGGCCGGCGAACAGCGGGTCGTGGGCAAATCCGCCGTCGACGATGATCCGATGCCGCGAGCCCAGGAGGTCCAGTGCCACATCGGCCATCAGAGCGACGTACAGGCTGGCGAGCGCCACCCGCGCGCGCGGCGACTGGGGCACGGGGCCCACAATTCGCCCCTTGCTTCCGGTCCCCGGAAACGCGCCGCCGTCGTTGCTGAACGAGGGCAGCGCCATGGTCGCGGCCGCGATCAGCGCCTCGACGTCGGCCACATCGGGGCTGCCGGCAGGGGGATCGGCGCCGGCGACGGCGGCATGCTCCCGATTGCCCATGAACCGGGCGCAGGCCACCGGGCGGCCAAGCAGATCGCTGCTCGATGCGGTGGCGCGCAGCGGATCGAGCCGTTCCAGCGGCAGGCCCGGCTGCAAGGCGATCAGCGAGGCCCCGGTCGAGATCAGGGTGAAGTCATCGAGGCCGGCGGCCACATAGCGGGCGAATCTGGCGTTGCCGTCGTGAATCCCGCACAGCACCGGGATGTCGACCGGCAGGGCGCACTTCCTGGCGACCTCGAACTGGAGCGGCCCCAGGACCTCCCAGGCGTTGCGCAGCGGCGGGAACCGGTCGGCCCACCCCTGCTGCCGCGCCAGCGACGAGAAATCGCGCGTGCGCGGGTTCCACAGTTGGGTCTGGGCGCCGAGCGAGGTCACCTCGCTGGCCGGGACGCCCGAGAGCCCCCAGGCCCAGTACTGCGCAAACGGCAGGATCCAGCGCGCCTGCGCGAACGCGTCGGGAAACGCGCGGCTCTGCCAGAACAGCTGGCGGGCAAGCGTGAGGCCTGCCGGAGCGATCGGGCAGCAGCATTCCTCGAACCACGGCGCGACCTCGGCGTAGGCGGCGCCGATCGCCGCCGGTGGATCGGCCTCGTAGTCCAGGATCGGCAGGACCAGATCGGCATGGTCGATGAGCACCGCGGTCGAGCCATAGCTGGTCGGCACGATCGCGGCGATCGTGAAGCGCTCGCCCAGGTCGGCGAGCGCCGCCATCATCCAGCGCCAGATGTGCTCGACATCGCAGCTCGGATAGGGCTCGCCCGTGCGCACCTCGTTGGGCGCCGAGCGGGAGGAGAGGAGCCGGCCGTCCGGCGCGACCGCCACGAGCTTGACGTCGGTCTTGCCGACCTCGAGCACGGCGACCGCGTGCGGCCTCGATGACGCGCGCGTCATGAGGCGGCGTGTTATTCACTTGAGAGGCGAAGCGCAAGCGCAGAGCGGGCGCGGCTAGACCATTTTCCTTTTGGGTGGACCCGCGGCCCCGGCCCGCTCCCCCTCCCAACCA
>JBOHKK010000440.1:0-4367 GCA_050729115.1 Geminicoccaceae bacterium
GCCGACACCCGGCCGCAGAACGAAACGAACCCACGAAAACTCGCCAGATCAATGGGTTGATCGAAAACCGCGGCGTCGAACCAGGGCATGACGCGCCGGATCGGAACGTCCCGAATACCGCCCCGACCCTGCCGGCGACCGCCTCGAGCACGAAACCATCCCAAGACCCAACGGCCGCTCGACGTCTCGACCTGCCGGCGCCGCGTCGATCGCATCCGGGCGCGCTCGGCTGCACCCTTCCGGACACCAGCCCGGCGGCGCTCCTGTCGCCATCTGCCGGAACGAAACAAACCCGAGAACAGGCGCCAGATCCGCAGATTGGCCTGCGGGCGCGGTGCTGATCGGCGGCAGCGGGCGTCGTCGAGCACACGGTCGAGATGGCAGGCGGGCGCCGATCAGGGCGAGATGGGTCGGTGCCTTGCGGGACGTTACCGAACGCTGCGGCACGCGGGCCGGATGGCGAGGATCGGGCACCAACGACAGGCCTGGCGACACAGCCGGACCTTTGGGAAATGCCGTTGGTGCCTGGTCGACGATCGCCGGTCCAAGGCGCTTCGGGCCGCCGTAGGTTGGGTGAGCCCCCAGGCGAAACCCAACAACCATGGGCGGTGGCGCAGGATCGTCGGGTTCCGCTGCGCGCATCCCCACCTACCTCGTCCTGATCTGGCCTCGTCCTGATCTGGCCTCGTCCTGATCTGGCCTCGTCCTGATCTGGGCGGGCCTGCGAGCCGGCGCGGCTCTGCTCGGATCGCCACGTTCGGTTAACCAAGAGGTGGCAAAACCGGCGGGTCGAGGCCCGATCGGATCGGCCGGAGCTAGCGCGTTTCTTCCTTTGGGCGGACCCCGCCCACGCCCCCTCCCGGCCACCCACAGCGTACCATGGGATTGGGTGGTCGGGAGGGGGAGCGGGCTGGCGCCGATCTCAACTGAACCGAAACTGCCCTTAAGCGCTGGAATGACCATGGCCGCCTACATTCCCCTGATCCTGTTCACCGTGCTGACCAACGCCGCGGCGCAGATCATGCTCAAGCAGGGCATGCTGGTCCTCGGCACGTTCGAGTTCAGTCCGGCCGGGCTCGTGGCGGTGGCGCCGCGGGTCGCGCTCAATCCCTTCGTGATCCTCGGTCTTGTCACCTTCGTGATCAGCATGGCCTCGCACCTCCTGGTCCTCTCGCGGGTCGATCTGAGCTTTGCCTATCCCTTTCTCAGCCTCGCCTACGTGGTCGCGACGCTCTACGCGTACTTCGGGTTCCACGAGGACGTGAACGCGTATCGCATCGCCGGGATCGGCCTGATCTGCCTCGGCACGATCCTCATCTCCCGCAGTTAGTGCACGGGCGCATTCGCTTGAGTCCCTTGTCATTGCCGGGCTTGACCCGGCAATCCACGCTGGAGCCAGCGGCTGCCTTGCGGGTGGATGCCCGGATCATCCTCGGGTTCCAGACTGGGCACGGTACCCCGAACGGTAACCCGAGGACCGGGAATGGACAAAACAAAGGTACGTTGCGTTTGCGTTGGTGCCCTAGGAGCCCGTCCGCGTAGTGATGGTGGCCGTGGATACCCGTCCCGTCATCGCGAGACCGCGACGCGGTCGTGGCGATCCAGACGAGCCCGTATTCGCTGGATTGCTTCGCGCCATTCGGGCGCTCGCAATGAGAGACGATCATGGCTCGCTTTTTTTGGCGACAGTGACCACCGGCGGCGCGGGCGTTCGATCGCGCGGCGGCGTTCACGGTCTGTTAGGCCGGCTGCTCCAGAACAGGTGAGCGCCGCGCGGGCGGCCGCCCGCAGCCGGCGGCTGCCACGACCGGGGATGCCATCGCCCGCTTGCGTCAGGGGAAGGAACAGACGACGACATGAAGCACATCATCATCGGCGGCGACGGCTTCGTCGGGCGGCACCTCGCGCGCCTCTTGATCGAGCGCGGCGCCGAGGTGGTGATCGGCGGCCTCACCCAGAGCGATCTCGACATCTATCGCACGGCCCCCTTCGTGCGCGTCGACGTCCGCAACCCGGCCGAGGTGGCCGCGCTGCCGATCAGGCCGGACGACGTGGTCTACCACCTGGCCGCGCGCATGCTGATGCCGATCATGCCCCGGGCCCAGCGGTACCAGTACTTCCACTCGGTCAACCATCACGGCACCGAGAATGTGCTCCGCGTCGTGTACGAGCGCGGCTGCTCGAAGATGGTTTACTTCACCACCGACATGGTCTACGGCCGCACCCGGGCGATGCCCAAGACCGAGGACCATCCGCGCGCGCCGCTCGGCCCCTACGGCGGCAGCAAGCTCGCCTCGGAGAAGCTGTGCGAGAGCTATCGCGACAAGGGCGTCAACGTCGCGATCTTCCGGCCGCGCCTGATCATCGGTCCGGGCCGGCTCGGGATTCTCGCCAGGCTGTTCCGGCTGATCGAGGCCAACCTCCCGGTCCCGGTGATCGGCAACGGCAGGAACCATTATCAGTTCATCTCGGTGTTCGACTGTGCGAGCGCCGCGCTCGCCGCCGCCGACCACGGCGTGCCGAACGGCGCCTACAACCTCGGCTCGCTCGATCCGCCCACCGTCGACGAGCTGCTGAGGCGGCTGATCGAGGCCGCCGGCAGCCGATCGAGGCTGCTCCACGCCCCGGCGATCCTGGTCAAGCCGGCGCTTGCGGCCCTCGACCTGATCGGATGGCCCTTGATGGACCCCGAGCAATACCTGATCGCCGACGAGGACTGCATCGTCGACGTCGCCAAGGCCGAGAGAGAGCTCGGCTGGCGGCCGCGCTTTGCCGATGCCGACATGCTGCTCGCCGCTTACGCCGAGTACCGAGAGTTTAAGATCGCGGCAGCCCAGGGGCCGGAGGTCGGGGCGTCGGGCGGTCGCGTCAGCGCCGAGGGGAGCAAGACGACGTGAGCGAGCGGTCCAATCGGCTTCCCGTCCCCCATCTGCTGACGGTCGAGCAGGCCAAGCAGCTGAGCGCCGCCGCGACCGCGGATCTGTTCTGCCGGCATCTCAACCCTGGGCAGTTCCACTTCTTGAAGCTCCTCGGGTTTCACACCGTGCTGGTCGAGCGCGCCGAGGGGATGCACTACATCGACCGCAACGGGCGCCGGATCCTCGACTTCTTCGGCGGCTTCGGCTCGGTCGGGTTCGGCCACAACCACCCGCGCATCACGGCCGCCCGGATCCAGTTCCAGAACGAGCGCCGCCATGAGATCGCCATGGCGTTCCTGTCGCAGTACGCGGCGGCGCTGGCGCACAACCTGGCGGCGATCGCGCCGGGCGATCTCGACATGGTGTTCCTCGGCTCGTCCGGCTCCGAGGTGGTCGAGGCCGCGCTCAAGTTGGCGGAGCGGGTCCAGGGCCCCGAGCGCGCCAAGATCGCCTACGCCGAAGGTTCGTTCCACGGCAAGACCCGGGGCGCGCTCTCGGTCACCGACTCGTCCTTCTACCAGGACGGCTTCCGGCTGCTCGACCAGCGCGTGCGGGTGCCGTTCGGCGACGCCGCGGCGCTCGAGGCGGCCTTCGAGCAGGACCGCTCGATCGGCGTGCTGATCCTCGAGACCATCCAGGGCGGCGCCGGGATCGTCACAGCACCTCCCGGCTACTGGCGGGACGTCCGCCGCCTGTGCGATCGCTACGGCGTGCTCTGGCTCGCCGACGAGGTGCAGTGCGGGCTCGGTCGCACCGGGCGGTTCTTCGCCTTCGAGCACGAGGATGTGGTGCCGGACGTGGCGCTGCTCGCCAAATCGCTGGGCGGCAGCAAATGCGCGATGGCCGCGATGATCGCAAGGCGGCCGCACTACATGAAGGCGTACGGCGCCCCCAAGCATGCGCTGATCCACGGGCCCGCCACCTTCGGCGGCATCGGCGAGGCGTGCGTCTCGGCGATCGAGGCGCTGAACGTGCTCTACGACGAAGGCCTGATCGCGAACGCGGCGACGCAAGGGGAATACCTGCTCGAGCGACTGAGCGCTCTTGCGGTGAGATACCCGAGCATGATCAAGGAGGTGCGCGGCAAAGGCCTGATGATCGGCGTGGAGTTCGGCGACTTCAGCCAGATGCTGCCGATGGGTCTGCGCCACATGGTCGGCGTGCTCGACGACAAGCTCAAGGGCAGCGTGTGCGGCTTCGTGGGCGCTCTCCTGCTCCGGCAATACGACATTCTGGTGGCCTTCACCGAATACAACCGCAACGTGATCCGGCTGGAGCCGCCCCTGATCGTCCGGCGCGAGCACGTCGATGCCTTCGCCGCCGCGCTGGACGATCTCCTCGGGCGCGGCATCACCCGCATCGTCACCGACTACCTGCGGGTCGTGCGCGGCGGCTGAGCGCGCGGCGACGCCGCCTCGCCGACGCCGGGCTGCAACCTCGCACCGGCGC
>JBOHKK010000441.1:0-4362 GCA_050729115.1 Geminicoccaceae bacterium
CCCCCAGCGCCCCGGACCGGGCTCAGGCGGCGGCCCCGAACGCCGCGAAACGCTCGCCGCAGGTTCATTTTACATCTCCAGACGCGAGAATGCGCCGCGCCACGACCTTATTTCCGCAACCTGCTAGTGCATTTTCGGTTCAGTAGAGATCGGCGCCAGCGGTGGGTCCACCCAAGTGGAAAATGGTCTAGAGCAGCATCCGAATGGACGAGATCGCCAACGGCGATCGTCGTCCGGATAAAGCTGCTCCAATCATTTGAAATAGAGCAATTTTCTCCCGATGAGCGGAAGCTGTCGCGATCCGCGACGGGTCCACCTCATCGGGAATTGCTCTGGCATCAATTACAAGCACGATCATACCGGTCCCACGAAATCCGGACCTTCGGGATCGGTATCGCGCGCGGGATTGGCTGGTCGGCCGCGCGCCTCAAAAGAAGGATGATGCCGGGCGAACAAAGGCACGAACTTTGTGAGCCTGGTATCAGCCGGAGGCGCCCAGGCGCTGCAGGTCCCTTTCGTGGGCGGCGCAGGGATCCCGATCGTCGACCCGCGGCGTGAACCACACGTAGTCGTACGGCAGGTCGGCAGGCGGGCGACGCACCTCGTCCTGGACCTCGAGCAGACCGATGCTCACCACCCGCGCCCCGGGCTCGAGGCGGGCCAGGTACCAGGGCACGCCGCGATCGTTGCGGACATGCCCGTTGCCGGCGATCAGGATGCCGCCGGCCTTGCCCGATGCCGCCGCCAGCCGATCGGCCATCATGGCGTCGCGGGCGCGCTGGACCCGGTGCATGCCGGCCAGGACCTCCGGCGGCGCCTGGCGGCAGTGGGCCTGGTCCAGCTCGTCGCGCAGGTCGTCGGTGAGCGAGCCGGCGAGGTTCTGATCGAGCCCGGTGCGCCGCACGAAGCTGCTGCGCAAGGCTTGCGGGCCCTGCTCGAAGACGGCGCGCTTTTGCGCGGGATCCAAATCGGCCGCGATGATCTGGCCGCCATTGCCGAGCGTCGCGCCGGCGATCGGCTCGTACAGCGCCCAGTCGGGCCAGCCGCTCTGGTCCCAATCGAGGGCCGCGCCGAGCCCCGCGGCGTCGCCCGGGTGAGCGTCCAGGTACTCGACCAGGGTCAGCTGGCGATCGGCGGCGATCATCTCGAAGGCAAGCGCGCGCGGCCTGCGCGCGTCACGCTGCAGCGCCTGCACGATACCGCTCTGCAGGCGGTGATGATCGAGGTTGTCGTGACGTTCCCCGATCAGGACGAAGTCGGCCTCGCCGGCATCGGCGATCAGCGCCGCCTCGCTCACCGCGGCGCCGTCCGCGACGCGGTGGATCTGGCCGGTCAAAGGATGGCGCGTCCCGACGTCGTGCTCCCAGCGCTCGGGCAGCGCCTGGCAGGTCGTCAGCGCCAGCGCGAGGCAGGGGCCGACCGGGTAGGCGAACCAGCGAGGCATCGGGTCTCTCCAGATCCTATGGTACCTTGTCAGCTCACACCACGGATTGACATACCAGCGCATTCATCGGGCCGCGAGCCGGACGAACACGACGAGGACCGCGATCATCTGAGCCGCGTTGATGAGCACGCTTGCCCGGTGCAGCTGGCCAAGGCGGGCGGCCGCCGCCGTCCCGCTCCGGGCCGCCTCGCGCGCCCGATCGATCCGGGGCAGCAGCCATCGAAGCGCAAAGACGAACAGCGCGGTGACGACGGCCAAGGCGATCATCTCGAAGCGACCCCACGCGCAGAGGGCTGCGCGCGCACTCAGCACCGCGGCGCTCGATAGTACACAGGAAAACACCTGCCGGATGAAGCCGCCGGCCACCTCGGCGGGCAGCCTGGCGAATACCAGCGGGGCGAACACCAGCAGTGCGAACACCAGCGGGGCGAACACGAACGCGAAGAACGCCATGCCGCCGAGCGTGATGCCCGTGAGCAGGAGCGCCACGATGCCGGTCAGCTGGTCGAGCATGGCGCTCCAGGTGGATCGGCGGCCCAGGAAAACAAGATCGCCCGGCCGGCGCATGCCGCGATACCGATCGCTGCCGGCGGCCTCGAGAAGGCGAGTGCCCTTCGGGTCGCTACCTCACTTGCCGTCATTCGCTGCGACGTACGCCTGGTAGGCCGCGCTCAGCTCCTGCCATTCCTCGCAGTCCGACTGCCAACCGCCATCCGTGGCGTCCGACGCCACGCGCCGGCATTCGAGCTCGAGCCGATCCAGCATCGCCTTGGCGGATTGGGGCTGGTCCAGCTCCAGGTACGCCTCGCCGAGATATTCCAAGGCACCGCGATGATGAGGATTGAGCTCGAGCGCCCGATCGTACGATTGCAGCGCTTGGTCGTAGTCGCCGAGCTTGCGGTAGGCGAACCCCATCAGGTTGTAGGCGTCGTCGTGCCAGGGACGTTGCTCGATCGCCTGGGTCATGTGATCGATCACCGCCTGCCAGTCCTCGCGCTCGAACGCCGCCGCGCCTCGCGTGTAGTCGTCCGCCTCGCTGGAGGCCGGCGGTTCGCTCCCGCCGCCCATCGTCACGGCGAAGGCGGGCGCGGTCGCGAGCGCGACGAGCAGCGCGCCGAGCGCCAGCCGCCGCGCGATCAGCGAGCTGGACAATGCCATGGCGCCGACTCCCCGGACGGCAGGTGATGTGCGGGCCCGCTCTCTCGATCGTGTCGCGCCTCCGATCGGGATGATAGCGCGCCCGCGGCCCGATCTCCAGCGGCCAGGACAGAACAGATGCGCCGCTGCCTGGAGCCGTTTTGCCGCGCGGGGCGGCGCGTCCGGGAACGCCGCCTGGATGGTACGAGTCGCGCGTCGACGAGCCGCGAATGCTGCAGCCGTCATGGCTTGCCCGGTCCGCCGCGGCGCGGCACACTCGGCCGCAAGCGGGCCAAGCTCGTGCCGACAGCTCCGACGGAGCGGACCAGACAGGGCGTCGAAACCAGGTGCTGAAGAATGCGCTGTTGATCATCGGCTCACTGGCGGTCGCGCTCCTGGCCTTCGAGCTGTTGCTCTGGGCGCGGCCGGATCTCCGGGCGGCCGGCGGCGGTCCGCGCTTCGTGTTCTGCCAGGGGTCAAGCCAGCGCTACCAGCAGGATCCCGTCTTTCGCAAGGCGGAGGTGCCTGGGAGCGTGTATTTCGAGCACAATGGCGAGCGCTGGTCGATCCACCTGAACAACGACCGCGGATTCCGCGACGTCTTCGACAGTGGCGACGAGCACGCGATCATCCTCGGCGACTCGTTCACTCGCGGCACGTCCGTGCATGATCATCAGACCATTCCGTACCTCCTCGATCTGTGGGCTCCCGAGATCGCCTTCCACAATTTCGCGATCGGCGGTTCCGGAACGGCCGACGCCTATCGCGCCTATCAAGCCGTTGGGAACGACTGGGACCATCGTCTGGTCGTCCTGAATTACTTTCTCGGCAACGACCTGCGAAACAACCTCGCGGGCAACGTCGAGCTCGAGAACGACGACACCGACGAGGTGGAGCTCGGCACGGTGGCGATGGCCGGCGCGCCCGAGCGAGCGCTGGTGAGAGCGCATCGGTACCTGCGCGCCAGCTGGCACGTCTACAATCTTGCTTATGCCTCAGCCAAAATCCTGACGACGGGCCACCGTGGCCAAGACCTCGCTCCCGACGAGTTTGCGCTTGGCGCCGAGATCACCACGGGGCTGCTGTCGTCGCTGGGGCGCGAGGCGGCGAACCACGATGCGGATCTTCTGATCGTCGTCATTCCGTCGTGGAACGAGATCATGAATCTCGGGGCGGAAGATCGTCCGGAGCTGCAGCGCGCGCTGATCAGGGAAGTCGCGGACGCGCTGGACAATGTCTACGTGCTCGATCTGAGCGAGCAGATCAGGGAACTCGGCGCGCGCCGGGTGTACGGTCAGGTCGACAAGCATTTCAATCCCTTGGGGACGCACGCGGCTGCCAGCTCGATCTACCACTGGATGCAGCGCGACTGGCCGAAAGGACCGAAGACGATGCGGCCGGCGCCGCCGTTCGACGACGACTCCTGGGGGATCACCCGGCCTGACTGTGGCCTGGTGGACCAATACCGGGACAGGCTGCTGCAACCGGCATCCCGTCCACGGCCGGTGCCGACCACGTAGGGCCAAGGAGAAGGGCGACGCCCGTCCGGCGGCGCGCGGTGGCGGATGGTAGTACCTGCCGTCGGGACGCTTGCTGGCTCCGCGCGAGGCCCGTCGCTCGCGGTAGCGCGCGGCGCCTCGACCTAGAGCAGCATCCGAATGGACGAGATCGCCAACGGCGATCGTCGTCCGGATAAAGCTGCTCCAATCATTTGGAATAGAGCAATTTTTCCCCGATGAGCGGAAGATGTCGCGATCCGCGGCGGGTCCATCTCATCGGGA
>JBOHKK010000442.1:0-4359 GCA_050729115.1 Geminicoccaceae bacterium
GCCAGGGTCCGCACGAGCGCCTCGGGCGCGCCCTGCGCCGCCGCGCGCGGCCGTCGTCGGAGCGCGCGGCCGCAACGGCCAGACTCCGGCATCAGAAAGGCTCGCCCCCCGCACAGGTGACCCGTGCGGCGCCTTCGTGCCTTCTTTCAATCGACCCTGCCGCAGGCGTAAGCTCACCCCACCATCATCTCAGAGGGAGAAGGCGCATGGCGCTGTCGGACGAGCTCGCTCACCTGTCGGCCACCGAGCTGGCCCTGCGCATCCGGCGGCGCGATCTGTCGCCGGTCGAGGTCGTGGACGCGTTCATCGCGCGGATCGAGGCGCGCAATCCCAGCCTCAACGCTCTGATCTATCTCGGCTTCGACGATGCCCGCAAACGCGCCAAGGAAGCCGAGCAGGCGCTGATCTCCGGCGCCGAGTTAGGGCCGCTCCACGGCGTGCCGACGGCGCTCAAGGACCTGTTCGACTTCAAGCCCGGCTGGAAGAGCACGTTCGGCGGCGTGCGGGCGCTCAAGGACTTCGTCCCCGACTTCCATTGTGCCTTCGCCGAGCGGATCGAGCAGGCCGGCGCCATCCTGCTCGGTAAGACCAACAGCCCGGTCATGGGCTTTCGCGGCACTTGCGACAATTACCTGTTCGGGCCGTCGCGCAATCCGTTCGATCCCGCCAAGAACACCGGCGGCTCCTCGGGCGGCAGCGCCGCCGCGGTGGCCGACGGCCTGCTGCCGCTCGCCGAAGGTACCGACGGCGGCGGCTCGATCCGCATTCCCGCGTCGTGGTGCGGCGTCTATGGCTACAAGGCGTCGTTCGGGCGCGTGCCGTTCTTCGCCGGGCCCAACGCCTTCGGCGGCACGGCGCCGTTTCTGTTCGAGGGCCCGATCACCCGCACGGTCGACGACGCGGCGCTGGCGCTCACGGCGCTCTCCGGGTTCGACCCGCGCGATCCTTACAGCCTGGATGAGCAGGTCGACTTCACCGGCGCGACGCGGCGCTCGATCCAAGGCTGGAAAATCGCCTACAGCCCGAACTTCGACGTGTTCCCGGTCGAGCCTCGGGTGGCGGAGGTGGTCGATCGCGCGGTCCTGGCCTTTCAGGAGGCGGGCGCCCGCGTCGAGCAGGTCGAAGTCGGGATCAGGCGTCCGCAGCGCGAGCTGAGCGACCTCTGGTGCCGCCTGATCATGCCGGTCAACGTCCAGGCCTTCGAGACGTTCAAGGCGAACGGGCTCGACCTCCTGAAGGACCACCGCGACGACTTCCCGCCCCAATACCTGCGCTGGATCGAGGTCGGGTACCGCATGTCGGCTCTGGACTTCTTCCAGGATCAGACCATCCGCTCCGAGGTCTACAACGCGATCCAGGCGGTGCTGGGCGCCTACGACCTGCTGATCACGCCGACGCTCGCCTGTCTGCCCGTCGACAACGCCGACGACGGCAACACGATCGGGCCGACCCAGATCAACGGCGAGGAGGTCGATCCGCTGATCGGCTGGTGTCTCACCTATCTCGTCAACTTCTCCGGCCACCCTGCCGCCTCGATACCGGCGGGCATGGCCGGAAACCTGCCGGTCGGCATGCAGATCATCGGCCGGCGCTACGCCGACGCCGACGTCCTCGCCGCAAGCGCCGTCTTCGAGCGCCTGCGGCCGTGGCGCGACACTTACGAGATCTGCGCCAAGCGACCGCTCTGAGCGCTCGAGGCGCGGCCGGTCAGCCGGGTCAGCCCGGCCCGGCTGCCCGCGCGCAACGAAAGCCGATGTGGCGATGCCCGCTCTCCGGGGCTCGCGAGAAGCCGCCGCGAAAGAAGGTCGTGAGCGTCTCGGGCCCGGTATCGAATACGTAGTCGCCGCCCCGCGTGACGCGCTCGCCCTCGACGTCCGGAGCTTCGCGGCCATCAGCGGGGTCGTACGGGTAAGGCCGGTAGAGCGAGCTGGTCCACTCGGCGAGGCTGCCGGCCAGGTCGTGGAGGCCCTCGGGCGTGGCGCCGGCGGGATGGGTCCCGACCGGCGCGGTCGCGCCGGAAGGGTGATCGAACCAGGCGCGCGCCGCGTCCGGCGGGCTCGCGCCCCAAGGATAGGTGCGGCCCTCCTGCCCGCGCGCGGCCGCCTCCCACTCTGCCTCGGTCGGCAGACGCGCGCCGCGCCAGGCGCAGAACGCCTGCGCGCCGTACCAGGTGGCCTCGGTCACGGGGTGATCGCCATAGCCGGGCTCGGGCATGAACCGGCCGTCGGCGAGCGCGATCCGCGCCTGCTCGTCGCCAAGCGCCACGTAAGGCCTGGGGTGGGCACCCCGCTCGAACAGCCGGCCGGCATCCGCGCCGCGCAGGTCGGCCGGGGCAACGCCGCCGGCCGGGGCAGCGCTCAGGATCTCGACGTCGAGCGTGTTCAGGAACTCCGCGAACGCCGCATTGGTGACCTCGAAGCGATCGAACAGGAACGGCGCGAGCGTCACGCCGTGGGCCGGCCGGGTATCCGGGAGGGCCTCTTCGGCGCCGATCGTGTAGGTGCCGCCCTCGATTGGCGCCATGTCGTCTTCGCCCTGCCCTTGCGCGCGTCCCTCGGCCACGCCGATGGTGACGGCGCCGAGCAGGCAGCCGGCGGTCATCAGTGAGTTACGGTTGGCCACGGTCGCTCCTCCGCGTAACGCCTTGACCTGATCGACCGCGACCTGGAGCCAGAAGTGATCAACTCGCGGCAAACTTCGAGAGGATCCGCGCCAGCGCCTCTGGCTCGGTGACCATGGCGTCATGGCCGGTCGCCAGCTCCATGGCTCGCCAGCCCGCGGTTGCCGTTGCCATGTCGTAGAAGGTGCGCATGTAGGCGAGCGGCGGGTCGGTGCACCGAATGTACAGCTTGCGCGCGACCTTGCCGCCGGGCGGGCCATCCAGACGCAGGCGCTCGAACAGCGTGTGGAACGGCTGGGGCGTGCATTTGCCGTCCACCCAGGCCTGCCTGGCGGGATCGCGCACGCCATAGAATGCGGCCGTACGCGGCGGCCAGAGCCAGCCGCCATGGGCAGCAACTTCCTCCAGAATGCTTTCGCGCCGCTCGGGTGGCTGCAGGTCGAGCCCGCTTTGGCCGTGCTCGGGCACGAGCGCATCCAGGTAGACGAGCGCGCCCTGCCGCTCGGCAAGACGGTCGGCGACGCCGGTGATCACCATGCCGCCATAGGAGTGGCCGACCAGCACCACGTCGCGCAGGTCCTCCCATTCGATCAGATTGGCGACGTCCCGGACGTGGGTCGAGAGATCGACCGCTGGCGAGGCGAGGTGGCTGCGCTCGCCCAGCCCGGTCAAGGTCGGCGCGAACACCTCGTGCCCGGCGGCGCGCAGGGGTGCGACCACGCCCCGCCAGCACCAGCCGCCGTGAAACGCGCCGTGCACCAGAACGAAGGTCGCCATGGCAGGCCCCCATCAGATGGTCGGCGAGCCGGCTCGAAAGGGCGCTCGCCGAACCGCGCCCGATTCGACCAGCCTTGATCTTCCGGCGCCCGGAGCGCGCCCTTACTGGACTCTATAGGCCGTGACCGTGCCGTCCATCATCATCGGAATCACGGCCAGATCTTCGCTCTCGACGAACTCGTGGTCGGCGCTGCCCTGGTTCAGATCCATGATCAGCTCGGCCTCGCCGTCATCGCCGATCTGGTAGAGGCCGCCGCTGAACCAGTCGGTCGCCAGATAGCCGCCCTGGCCGTCCGGCTCCACCCCGTCCAGGTTGCCGATCGGGTCACCGGGCCCGATGCTCGTGATCGCCTTGCTCTGGTAGTCGACCGCCTTGAGGTGGCCGGGCACGTCGGTCGAGAAGTCCTCCTTGGGCTTGCCCCAGGCGGCGACCACCAGACGATCCTGCTCGGCGAGCAGGCCGTTCGGGTTCTCGAGTGCCGCATCCTGGACCCACATCTCGAACTGGTCGCCCCTCGAAGCTGAGTAGGACGTCTCTGACTACCGCGTGCTCGCGCGGATCGGGGATGCCGCGAAGAACCTCGCAAAGGACGAGATCGCCGACCAAGAGATTGGGGATCGCCACGCGATCCCCGCGCTCCGAGTCAGGATCCAACCACGCGAGCAGCGTGCCCAGAATGGCCGTCTCGCGCGAGCGCACGCCCCGCAGGTGGTCGATCCATACGGAGCTGTCGATCAGCACCCTCATGCGCGGCGATCGGGCTCGTCCGGCTCATCCAGGCGTTCCCGATGCAGATCGCCCTCCCATCGGATCCGACCGAACAGCTCTTGGGCACTGGCCTGTCGCTTGTGGCGGGCGAGCAGCCGCAGGCCCGCCTCGACGACCTTGCGCTTGGTCTTGAGGCCGGTTGCCGCCATCGCCTCGGCGAGGAGCGCATCGTCGATCTCGATGTTGGTTCGCA
>JBOHKK010000443.1:0-4306 GCA_050729115.1 Geminicoccaceae bacterium
GGTCCAGACTGGATGCCCGGGTCAAGCCCGGGCATGACAGAAAAACCGCAGAGACCTATGGGTCACGCCTGCGTGCGGCCGGTATAATGGGGCGGCACTTTCAGTTGTCATGCCCGGACTTGACCCAATACTGTCCGGTTCACCTCACGCTAACCAGTTTCGACCCCATGGCGCGGACATGGGATGCTGGGAATCCGTGCGCGCGGCCGAGAATGTGGCCGGCGCGCGGATTCCCACCATAGCCTGCGGCATGCACTCACCTTGCGATGCACGGGTTAACGAATGGTTGATGTCGGCGCCGTCCCGACTCGTCCCGCTGCCCGCCAACGCGAGGCCCCGTCTGGCGTTGCCGGCGCCACACCTCCCATCAACCGGACAGCAACGGGCTCGAACCGGGCATCCACGACTCGATCAAACGAAGTCGTCCCCCAGTCGGGGCCGTGGATTGCCGGGTCCTCGGGTCGCGTTGGGGAGAGAGGGGCCCCAACCCCTCTTTGACCCGAGGACCGGGCCGCGTTGGGGCTTGCCGCTCCGCGCCGACACCACGTCGGCGCCGGGAGCCAGGCAAGGGCCTCAACCCCTCTTTGACCCGAGGACCGGGTCGCGCCCAAGGATGCCCGGCAATGACGATGGCATCATGCGAATGCGTCAGGGCGCTCGAGCAATTCCCGATGAGGCGGACCCGCTGCGGCTCGAGACATCTTCCGCTCATCGGGAGAAGATTGCCCTATTTCAAATGACTGGAGCAGCTTTATCCAGACGAGATCGCCGGTGGCGATCGCGGCCATTCGGATGCTGCTTTAGGTGTCGCCGAACAGGTCCTTGACCGCGGCGACGATGCGCTCGGCGCTCGGGATCACGATCCGCTCGAGGCGATCGTTGAACGGCATCGGCACGTCGGGGGCGGCGACGCGCGCGACCGGGGCGTCCAGCCAGTCGAACGCCGCCTCGGTCACCGAAGCCGCGATCTCGCCGCCGAAGCCGCCGAATTTCCAGCCCTCGTGCACCACCACCAGGCGATTGGTGCGCTTGACCGACGCGACGATGCTGTCGAGGTCGAGCGGCTTCAGGGTGCGCGGATCGATCACCTCGGCGCTGATGCCCTCGCCCTCCAGGCGGGTCGCGGCCTGCAGCGCCTGCGCCACCATCGCCTGGGTGGCGACGATCGTGACGTCCGTGCCCGGACGCCTGATCGCCGCCTTGCCGAGCGGGATGGCATAAGCCTGCTCCGGCACCGGCTCCGTCTGGCCCAGATACAAGAGCTTGTGCTCGAGGAAGATCACCGGGTTGTCGTCGCGGATCGCGGCGATCAGCAGGCCCTTGGCGTCGTAGGGCGACGACGGCGCCACCACCACGAGGCCCGGGACGTGGGCGAACCAGGCCTCCAGGCTCTGGCTGTGCTGCGCGGCGAGCCGGATGCCGCCGCCCTGGGGCCCGCGGATCACCAGCGGCACGGTCGGGCGGCCGCCCAGCATGTAGCGGAACTTCGCCGCCTGATTGACGATCATGTCCATCATCAGGGTCACGAAGTCGAAGATCTGGACCTCGACGATCGGGCGCATGCCGGCGATCGCCGCCCCCACCCCGGCGCCGCAGAACGTCGCCTCGGAGATCGGCGTATCGCGCACCCGCTCCGGCCCGAACCGGTCCATCAGGCCCTTGCTCACCTGGAAGATGCCGCCGGTCGCCCCGACGTCCTCGCCCATCAGGAAGACGCTCGGATCGCGTGCCATCTCCTGGGCCATGGCCTCGTTCAGGGCCTGGGCGAAGGTCAGCTCGCGCGCGCCCCGCTCCGCCGGCTCCTCGAACCGCACATGCGGGGCGTAGACCGCGGTCTCGAGCAGATCCTCCTCGGGCTCCGGGCTGCTGTCGGCGAACGCGACCGCGGCGTCCAGCTCCTGCCTGGCCGCGGCATCGATCGAGTCCAGCGCGCCGGCGGCGACGATCTCGCGCTCACAGAGCAGGCTGCGCAGCCGCGCGATGGGATCACGCGCCCTCCAGTCGTCCATCTCCTCGTCCGTGCGCGGATCGGGCAGGTTGGCGCGCATGCTGTGCTGGCCCCAGCGCCAGGTCAGCGCCTCGATCAGGCTCGGGCCCTCGCCACGCCGCGCCCGCGCCACCGCCGCGCCGACGGCATCATGCACCGCGACCACGTCGTTGCCGTCGATCCGCGACCCGGGAATGCCGTACGCGGCCGCCCGCGCCGCCACCGATTCGACCGCGGTGCTGTGCCGGTACGAGGTGCTGAGGGCGTAGTGGTTGTTCTCGCACACGAACAGCACCGGCAGCTGCCATACGGCGGCGAGGTTGAGGGACTCGTGGAAGATACCCTGGTTGTTGGCGCCGTCGCCGAAGAACGCCACCACCACCTGATCGCCGCCTTTGAGCCTGATCGCGAGCGCGGCGCCGACCGAGAGCGGCATGGCGGCGCCGACGATGCCGTTCGCGCCCAGGATGTTGCGCTCCAGATCGGCGACGTGCATCGAGCCGCCGAGGCCGCGGCAATAGCCCGTGGCCCGGCCCATCAGCTCGGCCATCATGCGGTCGGTGCGCGCGCCCTTGGCGATGCAGTGGCCATGGCCGCGGTGGTAGCTCGCAACGTAGTCGTCGTCGCGCAGGTGCGCGCAGGTGCCGACCGCGATCGCCTCCTCGCCGATGTAGCTGTGCGCGGTGCCCTTGATGGCGCCCGCCTGGAACTGCTCGATCACCCGCTCCTCGAAGCTGCGGATGCGCACCATGTCGGTGTAGAAGCGCTCGAGCTGCGCCGCCGGCAGCTCCAGATTGGGCGTGATGCTCAGGGCCTCCATGGACCACCTCCCGCCATTTGCGACCTCCTGGGGCACGTTTGATCCCAGCATGGCACAGCCGGTGCCGCTTGGCGACCGGCAAGCGGTGCGCGCGAGCCTGTGCGCTCTTGCGGCCTTGCCGGTCGGCGCCCGGCCGGGCAAGCTCGGCTTCGCGGGGAAGGAGGCGGGGTGAGCGCTGAGCAGAGTAAGGCGCCGCCGGGGTCCGGCGAGTTCGTGGCGCGGGTCGCGCTGATGATCTCGCTGGTCGCGCTCTCGATCGACGCGATGCTGCCGGCCCTGCCGGCGATCGGCGCCGAGCTGGGCGTGGGCCACGCCAATGATGTGCAGCTGGTGATCTCGGCGCTGTTCCTCGGGCTCGCCGTCGCGCAAATGGTCTATGGCCCCTTGTCCGACAGCTTCGGCCGCAAGCCCGCGATCTACGCGGGCTTCGCCATCTTCATCGCCGGGTGCCTGCTGTCGATCCTGGCGCGCGGGCTCGAGGTGATGCTGCTCGGCCGGTTCCTCCAGGGCATCGGCGCCGCCGGACCACGGATCGTCACCATGGCGCTGGTGCGCGACCAGTATGCCGGCCGGGCGATGGCACGCGTCATGTCGCTCGCCATGGCGGTCTTCATCATGGTGCCGGTGCTGGCGCCCGGCATCGGCCAGGCGATCATGCTCGTGGCGCACTGGCGGGCGATCTTCGTCATGCTGCTCGCGGTCGCGCTGATCGCGCTCACCTGGTTCGCGCTCCGCCAGCCGGAAACCCTGCCGCCGGCACGTCGCACGCCCTTCTCCTTGCGCGGGGTCGCCGCGGGCGTGCGTGAGACGTGCAGCCATCGCGCCGCGTTCGGCTACACCATGATGGCCGGGCTCATCTTCGGCTCGTTCGTCGGCTACCTGATCTCGGCGCCGCAGATCTTCCTGGAGCAGTACCATACCGGCGGCCGGTTCGCCCTCTATTTCGGCCTGCTCGCGGCCTGCATCGGCGCCGCGATGCTCCTCAACTCGCGCCTGGTCATGGTCTGGGGCATGCGGCTCCTGTGCCGCATCGCGCTGATCGCGGCCTGCGGCGTGTCGCTGCTGTTCTTCGGCTGGGCCTGGGCGCTGGCCGGGCATCCGCCATTGTGGGCGCTGATGATCTATCTGGGGGTGGCGTTCTTCTGCAACGGCATCCTGTTCGGCAACTTCAACGCCATGGCGCTCGAGCCGCTCGGCCACATTGCGGGCGTGGCCTCGGCAGTGGTCGGCTCGCTGACCACCTTCCTCTCGCTCGCGCTCGGCACCCTGATCGGCCGGAGCTTCGATGGCACGGTGCTGCCGCTGGTCGGAGGGTTCGCGGGCCTCGGCATCGCCGCGCTCGGGGCGATGTGGTGGGCCGAGGCGCCCACGCGCGAAGCCACCCGCTCCGGTTGAGGAAGCGCCAACGCTGCTGCCCCTCGGCTAGCGCATTTTTTCGATCAGCTCGCACCGGCCCGCTCCCCCTCCCAACCACCCCAAGGGTACCATCGGTGGGTGGT
>JBOHKK010000444.1:0-4283 GCA_050729115.1 Geminicoccaceae bacterium
GGCGAGGAGACTCGGAGCCCGCCGGCGCAGCCGGGCGACATGGTCGTCCGCAACCGCTGCCCGGCGACCGGCAACGAGGAGATCCTGGTCACGGCGGCCAAGTTCGCCGAGCGCTACAAGGGGCCGATCGGACCCGCCGACGCCGCCGACTGGCAGCCATACCGGCCGCGCGGCATCGAGATGCGCTATCTCGTCGTGCGCGACGCCGATGGCGCCTTCACCTTCACCGCACCCTGGGGCGAGCCGATGGTCGCCCGCCCCGGCGACGCGATCGTGCGCAGCCCGGACGACCCCGCGGACACCTACCGGATCGCGGCGGCGGCGTTCGCGTGCACCTACGAGATCCTGCGCCCGGCGTCCTGATCAAGCGCGGTTAGAACCTCAGCCCCGCCATCACCGCAAGGCGTCTTCCAGTGCGGCCGCCGCCACCGCGCCCGAGGGAGCGGGACTCCGAAATTCGTGGCCGATCGTCTCGACCTCCGCTCTTTGGCCTCGACGACTCTCATATTTGCTCGGGTGTCGCGATCTGCGGCTTGCGCCAGGTTGAACTGGCGGTGGGGCGGCCTAGCTTTGGTCAGACAGTCACCGGCCGTCGCTGCGGGGCGGTCGCCTCGAGCCCAACCCCAGAACGGGAGCCGTTGCCGATGCCGTTATTGATGTGCCCGAACTGCAACGAGGGAATGCAGGAAGTCCGGCGCAACGAGGTGCAGATCGACGTCTGTCCCAAGTGCCGGGGCGTGTGGCTGGACCGCGGCGAGCTCGAGAAGCTCCTGCATTCGGCGCGCGCGGTCGAGGCGGACTACGAGCGCGAGCGGGAGAGCTCGACGCGCCAGGCGCCCTCCTACGGTGGGCACGGTGACCACCGGCATCACAAGCCCCACAAGAAGAAGTCGTTTCTGGAGCAGATCTTCGACTGAGCACCGGGCCGGTATGCGGCGCCTCGCGTCGGCATGGTGTCGCGTGTGCGGATCGGGACCACCTGAAAGCGCACGGCATTGGGGCTTGAGCGGGCGGCGCGGGGCGGTAAAACGGAAGCAACCGTGCGAACACGGCGCCAGACCATGAGGGAGGCCGTCATGCCCTATGCCATCATCACCCGCGACAAGCCGAACAGCCTGCAGCTGCGCAACGATACCCGCCAGCCGCATATCGAGTATCTGACCGCGAACCAGGACAAGCTCTTGGCCGCGGGCGCCCAGATCGACGACGCCGGCCAGGGCGGCTACGGCGGCATCATCATCGTCGACACCGAGGACCGCGCCGAGGCCGAGGCGTTCATCCGGAACGATCCGTTCACCAAGGCCGGCCTGTTCGCGGGCATCGAGGTGGTGCGCTGGCGCAAGGCCTTCTTCAACAAGGAGCGCCTGATCTGATTTCTGCTCCTTGGCCGACGTGGCGGCGGCCGAGCAAGAATTCGAAACAGCCCTTCGATACGAGCCCGCGTCCGATGCGCATCTCGGCATCGAAATCGGCTGTGCCGGCGCCAAGCGTTGCCCATGAGCGTGGCCGGGCCGGCGCTCGGATCCTGGAGTTGCTCGTCCTTCGCCATGCCGACCGGGCGCTGTTGTCGGCTTCGCCGCGCGTGGCGCCAGGCGGCCGTCGACGGTCGAGACTTCGCGGGGCATGGATCAGAGGAGGTACGCTCGTGATCGTCGATTGCCACGTCAACATCTGGGAGGACCGTCACCTCACGCCGCTGTTCGCCCAGCAGATGGCGCGGATCCGCCCGGGCGGGATGGGGCTGAAGGCGGACGCCGACACGCTCCACGAGGCGATGCAGGGCGTCGCCAAGGCGATCGTGTTCGCGCTCCGCTACGGCGATTCGGCGGGCGTCGAGAGCGACGACGCGACCACCGCGGATGCGGTGCGCCGCCATCCGGACAAGTTCGTGGGCTTCGCCTACGCCGATCCGCGCCGGGCGGACTGCATGGAGCTGCTGCGCCACGCCACGAAGGACCTCGGCCTCAAGGGCGTGAAGTACGGGCCGATCTACAACGGCGTGCCGTTGGCCGATCCGCGCATGACGCCCATCTACGAGCACTGCGTCGGCAACGACCTGCCGCTCACCATGCACATGGGCACGACGTTCGCACGCAACGCGCCCCTCGATCTCGGCCGCGCGATCCACGTCGAGCCGGTGGCGCTGCGCCATCCCGATCTCAAGGTGATCCTCGCCCACATGGGCCACCCCTGGTACGAGGACACGATCGCGGTCGTGCGCAAGCAGCCGAACGTCTACGCCGAGATCTCGGCGATCCATTACCGGCCCTGGCAGTTCTGGAACGTCATGATCGCCGCCCAGGAATACCTGATCACCGACAAGATCTTCTTCGGCACCGACTTTCCGTTCTCGACCGTCGAGGAATCGCTCGCCGGCATCCGCGCGGTCAACGACGTGGTCCAAGGCACGAGCCTGCCGCGGGTCAGCACCGAGGTGATCGAGGGCATCATCCACGCCAACCCATTCGAGCACTGGTGGCACGGCCCGGCGCCGATCTGAGGCGTAGCAAAGGGGTTGCGTCGCCTGGAGCTGGTCAAAAAGCACAGTCCGAGCGCCACCGTCGCGATCAGGTCAGGGGTCGGGGGCTCTCCAGGCGCTGCACGGTGCACTCCTTGCTCGTACGATTGGCCAACCACCCTGCTTCCCCAGCGGTGCCTCGCCCTGCGGCTGCGTGTGAACTGCCTCACACATCAGAGGCATCAAACTCGTGCACTTTACTCGCGGCGCGGTTGCCACTGACGACGAGAAGGCGCTTCAGATCGGTCAGATGATGGCCGTATGGCGTTCTCTCCTGCGGGTGATTGTGTCGTTGTTGGCATTGCTGTCGTCCTGCTCACCGGGTTCCGGCCGCCTCGGGAAACTCTCCAGCTATGCACCGGGCGCGTGAGCAGTTCATGGAGGAAGACGCACGGGTCGAACGGCCGCCCACATCGGGCCGAGCAGCGAAGGAGCCTCTGGTGACCGTCTTGTCGTTCATGCCCCTGTCCCTGGCCGAAGAATTTGCGCGGGCTGGCCGCCGCGCGGTTGCGCCGAGCCCGCCGATCGTTTTCGGCCGGGAGGCGGTCTTCGTCGATCTACCTGACGACGCCGACGCGGCCACCCCGTTGTTTGCCGCCGCACGGCGAGCGCTCGAGCCGGGCAGGGTTCTGGCCGCGGTCGTCCAAAAGGGCCGCTTGTTCGAGCGCGCCCACCCGGATCTGACCGTGGTGCGCCGGCGTGGCCGATTTCTGCTGGTCGAGCTCGAGCCTGACCATCCCGCGCTGACCCGTCGCACCGAAGAGCCTTGCTATGCGGTCTATCGGCTCGAGCCCGGCGCCGAGGTGTTCCGAGATCTGGGACCCGGGGATCTGCGGCCACGACGCGATGCGGCGGTCGCGGCGGTCGTCGAGCGCCTCTCGATCGCGACCTTCCGCGACGTGCTCGAACAGCTGGTTGGCCTGCGCACCCGGCTCTCGAGCAGCGACTTCTATCGCAGCGCCGCCGCAACCTGCCGTGATCGACTCGAGGCGCTGGGCTACGCGCCGGCGCTCCAGAGCTTTCCCCTCGGGGACGGTCAATCCAGCAACGTCGTCACCGCGGCAACCGGCGCCGCCGGCACGGCCACCGTTCTGGTCACCGGTCACCTGGATTCGGTCAATCACGAGGGCGGGCCGGAGGCCGATGCGCCCGGCGCCGACGACAACGGGTCTGGCAGCGCGGGCGTCATCGCGATGGCCGAGGCCCTGCAGCCCGTGCGCGAGCAGATCGCCGTCCGCTTCGTCCTGTTCGGCGGCGAGGAGCAGGGGCTGCACGGCAGCCGGCACTTTCTCGCGCGCCTGTCCGATCAGGAGCGCGCCGCGCTGCGGGCGGTCATCAACATGGACATGATCGCCAACCTGAACACGCTGCCTGATGGCACCTCGGCGCCGCCGGGCGTGCTCCTCGAGGGCGCGGAGGTCTCGCGCGAGGTGATCGACGGGCTGGCGGCACAGGCGGCGACCTACACCAATCTCTCGGTGCAGACATCGCTCAGTCCGTTCGCCAGCGACCACGTGCCCTTCATCGAGGCGGGATTGCCCGGCGTGCTTACGATCGAGGGCGCAGACCACGCCAACGACCGCATTCATACCGCGGCAGATACTTTCGACCACATCGATCTCGGCCTCGCCTGCCAGATCCTGCGCATGAACATTGCCTACGTTGCCTCGCTGGCGACCTCCTAGCGCATTTTTCGATCAGCTCGCCCCGGCCCGCTCCCCCTCCCAACCACCCATCGATGGTACCCTTGGGGTGGTTGGGAGGG
>JBOHKK010000445.1:0-4264 GCA_050729115.1 Geminicoccaceae bacterium
GCCCGCGGTGGACGTGATCGTTGGGTTTCGCCTGCGGCTCACCCAACCTACGATCGCTCTCGGTCACACCCGGGTCAGCAGCTCGCCGGCGGCGGAGAACCGGAGCGGCGCGGGGTCGGACAGGCGCTCGATGCCGGGGCGGCCCTCGATGTCGGCGAACAGCGACGGCAAGACCAGAACCGTAGGTCGGGTGCAGCGCAGCGCAACCCGACGCCTGTCCGCGGTGGACGTGATCGTTGGGTTTCGCCTGCGGCTCACCCAACCTACCTCAGGGTCCAAGCCGCGAACGCCGTCAGAACCGTAGGTCGGATGGAGCGCAGCGCAACCCGACGCCTGCCCGCGGTGGACGTGATCGTTGGGTTTCGCCTGCGGCTCACCCAACCTACGATCGCTCTCGGTCACACCCGGGTCAGCAGCTCGCCGGCGGCGGAGAACCGGAGCGGCGCGGGGTCGGACAGGCGCAGGGTGTCGGGGCGGCCCTCGATGTCGGCGAACAGCGACGGCGAGACCAGAATCTCGTTCAGGTGCAGGGTCGAGCGGATCTGGCACAGGCGCGCGTTCTCCATATCCGTGCGCCAGCAGGTCGCGACCATGGCGCGGATCGCGGTCCGGTCGTCGGCGAGCACCGCCGGGATGCGGGTCGCCTCGGTGCCGGCCGCGGTGATCGAGTTCATGTACATCGAGACCAGATCCAGATTGTTCGCGACCTTGCGCGTGGTGTAGTCGGCGTTGCCCAGGCCGACCGCGTTGCCGTACGAGTCCTCGGTCACCCCGAGCACCACGAGCTTGTGGACGAACGGCTTCTTCGGGCCCGGCACGCCGCGGATGCCGACCCGGCCGACCACCGCCGGGTCCATCCCGGCGCCGCTGATCTCCTTGCCGATCCACTCCACGATCAGGCCGTCGATCTGGTCGAACGGCAGGCGCGCGGTCATGGTCTTGGCGAGCTTCAAAAGACGCTCGTCGGTGGCGGCGAAGTCGTCCGGCTCGACCCCCTCGATCACCACCAGCTGCTTGTCGCCGTTCTCGACCAGGGCGATGCCGTAGGCGATCGGCGCGTGCTCGAGCGCGATCCGGGCGAGCTCCGGGAGCACCTCGACGTAGCCGCGCGGGCCGAGACGATGCACGTTCTGGGCGCCGACCTGCTTGCCGAGCCCGACCGCGATCAGCTTGGTGAGGCCGCTCTCGATCGGGCGATCGAAGCTGGTGTGCGACTTCACCCGGTTGATGCACAGCACGGCATCGGCCTCGGCGGCGTTCCGGTCGAACCGGCACGGGATGCCGTGCAGGGTGGCACCATACTCGACCGTCGCCATGGTCGCGCGGATCGGCGCGCCGACGCTCGCCTCGGTGACCCCGAGGTGGGCGAGCACGCCTGCCTGCCCTTCCGCGGTGGCGCCGCCGTGGCTGCCCATCGCCGGCACGATGAACGGCGCGAAGCCGCGCTGCTTGAGGTGCCGCACCGCCGCGGCCACGACCTCGGGGATGTGCGCGATGCCGCGGCTGCCGACCGCGACCGCCACGCGCGCCCCGGTCCGCAGGCCCTCGACCCGGCGCGACCGCACGAGCGCCTCGTCCACCGCCGCCCCGATGTCGTGGACCGGCTCGCCCGTCGGATGCGAGAGGCGCACGCGCAGCATCGGCGGGATCGGCACATCCGCGAGGTGCGGCATGCGGACTTCCGGGAAGCTCGGGCTGAGCATGGCGGGCCTCCTGTGCGAGCGGTCGCGACGTTTGTCAAATCCTAGCACTGGTGTAGGCTCTCGTGGCAACGCTTTGCGCACGGGATGGGCCCCATGCAGCGCATCGAGCTGAACTACGGGCGCGGCCGGCTGCCGGTCGCATTGCCCGACGACATCGACCTGCGGGTGATCAGGAAGCGCCAGATGCCGGTGCTGCCGGACCCGGAGGCGGCGATTCGCGGAGCCCTCGCGGCGCCGACCGGGGCGCCGCCGCTCGCCGAGTTCGCGCGCGGCAAGAAGAGCGCCTGCATCCTGATCTGCGACATCACCCGGCCGGTGCCGAACGGCCGGTTCCTGCCGATCCTGGTCGAGCAGCTCCTGGCTGCGGGCGTCGCTGCGGCGCAAATCAAGATCGTGGTCGCGACCGGGCTGCATCGGCCGAACGAGGACGAGGAGCTGGCCGAGCTGGTCGGCTCGCGCTGGGTGCTCGAGACCGTCGAGGTCGCGAACCATTTCGCGCGCGACGACGCCGCGCATGTCGACCTCGGCGCCACGCGCGCCCACGGCGTGCCGGTCAAGCTGGATCGCCGCTTCGTCGAGGCCGAGATCAGGATCGCGACCGGCCTCGTGGAGCCGCACTTCATGGCCGGCTACTCGGGCGGGCGCAAGGTGATCGCCCCGGGCGTCGCGCACAAGGACACCATCACGACCTTCCACAGCGCCCGCTTCATGGAGCACCCGCGGGCGACCAGCTGCGTCCTCGAGGGCAATCCGCTGCACGAGGCCCAGCTCGAGGTGGTCGAGATGCTGGGCGGCGCGCTCGCGCTGAATACCGTGATCGACGAGGCGCGCCGGCTGTCGTTCGTCAATTTCGGCGAGATCGTCGCGAGCCACCTCGATGCGGTGGGGTTCATGAGCGAGTACGCGGAGGTGCCGCTTGCCGAACGGTTCAGCACGGTGGTCACCAGCGCCGCCGGCTATCCGCTGGACAAGACCTACTACCAGACCGTGAAGGGCATGGTCACGCCGATGGACATCATGGCGCCCGGCGCGGACCTGATCATCGCATCGGCCTGCTCCGAGGGCATGGGCTCGCGCGAGTTCGTCGAGGCCCAGCGGCGCCTGGTCGAGCGCGGGCCCGAGCGCTTCCTCGAGGAGATCAGTGCCAAGCGCTTCGCCGACATCGACGAATGGCAGACGGAGATGCAGATCAAGCCGATGCGGATCGGCTCGATCCAGCTGTACTCGGACGGCCTGGCGGAGCCGGACCGGGCGCTCACCGGGGTCGAGATGATCCCCTCGGTCGCGGCGGCGGTGGAGGCGAGCATCGCGCGCTCGGGCGACCCTCGGGTCGCGGTGATCCCCGAGGGGCCCTACGTCGTTCCGGTGTACCGGCCGGCCGCCTGAGCATGGGGCGAGGCGTCCATCTGCATCTCGATCCGCTGGGCGGCCTGGCGGGCGACATGTTCCTCGCCGCCCTGCTCGACGCCCATCCCGAGCACGCGGAGGATACCTTCGCCGCGATGCGCGCGGCTGGCCTGCCCGAGGCCTGGCGGACCCGCCTCGTGCGCCACGACGACGGCGTGCTCGGCGGCCATCGGGTCGTGGTCGAGGGACCTGCGGACGCTCCGGGCGGGCCGCCCGCGCACTTCGCCGACATCCGCGCAGGTCTGCAGGCGGCGCCGCTCGATCCGGCGGTGCGCGAGCGCGCGATCGCGATCCTCACCGGCCTCGCCGCGGCCGAGGCGGCGGTGCACGGCGTGGCGGTCGACGAGGTGCACTTCCACGAGCTTGCCGATTGGGATTCGATCGCCGACGTCGTCGGCGCCGCCTGGCTGATCGAGGCGCTCGCCCCGAGGAGCTGGTCGGTCGCGCCGCTGCCCGTCGGCGGCGGTCGGATCGAGACCCGCCACGGCCCCCTGCCCGTCCCGGCGCCGGCTGCGGCCCGTCTGCTCCAGGGCTTTGTCGTGCACGACGACGGCATCGCCGGCGAGCGGGTGACGCCGACCGGCGCGGCGATTCTCCGGCATCTCGCGCCGGCGTCGCATCTGCCCCCGGGGCAGTGGCGCCTCGTGAGCACGGGCCACGGCTTCGGCACGAGACGCCTGCGCGGCGTCAGCAACGTGCTGCGGGTCGTGACCTACCAAGGCGAGGTGACCGGCCGCGCCGACGAGCGGGTGGCGGTGATCGCGTTCGAGGTCGACGATCAGAGCGCCGAGGAGCTGGCTGCGGGTCTCGACGCGCTCCGCAGGGCCGCCGGCGTGCTCGACGTGGTCCAGCTGCCGGCGTTCGGCAAGAAGGGCCGGCTTGCGACCCAGATCCAGGTGCTGGCGCGACCGGAAACGCTGGACGCGACGATCGATCGGTGTTTCGCTGAGACCACCACGATCGGGCTGCGCTGGCGGATCGAGGCGCGTGCCGTGCTTGCCCGTGAGGTGGTGACCGTCGCGGCGCCGGATGGCGAGGTCGAGGTCAAGGTGGTCACCCGCCCGGACGGCGCGCGCACGGCGAAGGCCGAGATCGATCGGGTCGCGGCCGGCGGCCACGCGGCCCGCGCCGAGAAGCGCCGCGCCGCCGAGGCC
>JBOHKK010000446.1:0-4255 GCA_050729115.1 Geminicoccaceae bacterium
CTCCGGAAGCGTTCGACGCCGCGAGCGGCGAGGCGCGCCTCGCGCAACTGCTTGCCGCGGTCGAGACCGTGGCCGAGGCGGGCGCCTGAGCCATGGACCTGGCGACCATCACGCACGCGCTCTCGGTCTGGTTCCTGCCGGTGATCGTGGCGATCACCTTCCACGAGGCGGCGCACGGCTGGATGGCCGAGCGCTGCGGCGACCAGACGGCGCGTCTGCTCGGCCGGGTGAGCTTCAACCCGATCCGGCACATCGATCCCTTCGGCACCCTGCTCCTGCCGGCGTTGCTGCTGCTGCTCAAGGCGCCGTTCCTGTTCGGCTACGCGAAGCCGGTCCCGGTCAACTTCGGCCGGCTGCGTCACCCCAAGCGCGACATGATCTGGGTCGCCCTGGCCGGACCGGCGGTCAACATCCTGCTCGCGTTCGTGGCTGCCCTGCTGCTGCATCCCGCCGCCTATGTGCCCCCGGCGCTGGCGCCATGGGTCGGCGAGAACCTGGCGAATGCGATCTTCATCAACGTGGTGCTCGCCGTGTTCAACATGCTGCCGCTGCCGCCGCTGGATGGCGGTCGGGTGCTGACCGGTCTGCTGCCGCACAGCGCCTCCTGGCGCTTCGCCCGACTCGAGCCCTACGGCCTGTTGATCCTGATCGGCCTCCTGTTCCTGGTCCCGGTGGTCGCCCAGTCGGTGTTCGGCATCGAGTTCAATCCGCTGTTCGAGGTGCTGTGGCCGCCGATCGTGGGCCTGTACAGTCTGATCCTCAGCCTGACCGGGCTGTCGTGAGTCCGATGGCGGCGATCACGGACAGCTCGAGCGCAGCCGCGGACGGCGCGGGCTTCGTCGTCGACCTCGACGGCTTCGAAGGCCCGATCGATCTGCTCTTGAGCCTTGCCCGCGAGCAGAAGGTCGATCTTGCCAGGATCTCGATTCTGGCGCTCGCCGAGCAGTACCTCGCCTATGTTCAGCGGGCGCGCGATCTCAAGCTGGAGCTCGCCGCCGATTACCTGGTCATGGCCGCCTGGCTCGCCTATCTCAAGTCCCGGCTGTTGCTGCCGGAAGCGCCGGAGGACGACGAGCCGAGCGGCGCCGAGCTGGCCGCGGCGCTCGCCTGGCGGCTGCGCCGCCTGGCCGCGATCGGGCGCGCGGCGGAGGAGCTGCTGACCCGCCCGCGCCTCGGCCACGAGCGCTTCGCCCGGGGCTGCCCCGAGGGCCTCGCCGTGCGCCACAGGAGCCGCTTTCGCCTGACCCTCCACGAGCTGCTGGAGGCCTACGTCGACCAGCGCCTGCGCCGGACCGAGCCGCGCCTCACGCTGGTCGCGGCGCCGGTGTTCCGGGTCGAGGACGCGCTGAAGCGCCTCACCCGCCTGCTGGGCGGTCCCGAGTGGCAGAACCTGCTCGCCTATCTGCCGCGGGGCTTGAGCGACGAGCGGCTCCGGCGCTCGGCGATCGCGGCCCATCTCGGCGCCTGCCTGGAGCTGGCCCGCGACGGGGTGATCGAGCTCAACCAGGCGGCGCCGTTCGGGCCGATCTACATTCGGAGGAAGCGATGAGCTGGCGGCGCAAGCGATGAGCCGGGAGCTGGGCAAGCGGATCGTGGAGGCGCTGCTGTTCGCCGCCGAGGAGCCGCTCGAGCCGGCGACGATCCAGGCGCACCTGCCGGACGGCCTGCACGCCGGCGAGCTGCTCGACGAGCTGGCGCTCGACTACCGCGAGCGCGGCGTGCGCCTGGAGCGCCGGGGCAATCGCTATGCGCTCCGCACCGCGCCCGACCTCGCGCCCTATCTCCAGCGCGAGCGGATCCAGAGCCGGCGGCTGTCGCGCGCCGCCCTCGAGACCCTCGCGATCATCGCCTATCATCAACCGATCACCCGCGCCGAGCTCGAGGAGCTGCGCGGCGTCAGCATCAGCAAGGGCACCCTCGATCTGTTGCTGGAGACCGGCTGGGTGCAACCCAAGGGGCGGCGCGACACCCCGGGACACCCGGTCACCTGGGTGACCACGCCGGCTCTGCTCGATCACTTCGATCTGGCATCGCTCGACGATCTGCCGCGCATCGAGGAACTCCTGCAGGTCGGTCTTCTGGGCCAGGGATCGGCGCCCGCGCAGGAGGCGGCGGAGCCCGAGGCGGAGACGACCCTGCCCGACGATGACTAGGCCAAGGGGTAAACCGCGTCCGAGCGGGTAAACGGGGCCAGGCCCCGTTTCTGACGCCTTGAGGGTAAACGGGGTCAGGTAAACGGGGCCAGGCCCCGTTTCTGAACGGGTACAGGCTCCGTTTCTCGGACCCGGCTCGCGGCCCCTCCCGGCCACCGAATCCCCTGGGCCGCTGGGGGCGGCCCAGGGGCGGCGGGCCGGCGCCGATCTCAACTGGGCCGACGATGCCTGGCCGCGTTCGGCGGGCGGCGCGCCTTGACCTCGTCCCATCGGCACCGTACGTGCAGACTGACCTCAGCGAACGACCTGCCACGGAGGCCGATCTGCGCATGGCGCGTGCGCTTGCCGAACCTGTCGCCGCCGAGCCCGTCCCGGCCTCCGGTCTGTGGGTGCAGGGGCTGCGTCATGCCTATGGCCAGCGGCGCGTGGTCGAGGACGTCAGCCTCGTGGCCCTGCCCGGCGAGGTCCATTGCCTGGTCGGCCCCTCGGGCTGCGGCAAGACCACCATCCTGCGGCTGATCGCCGGACTCGAGCCCTTGCAGGGCGGGCGGATCGTGATCGACGGCAGGGTCGTGGCCGAGCCGGGCTACGGCATCGCGCCGGAAGCGCGCCAGGTCGGGCTGATGTTCCAGGATTTCGCTCTGTTCCCCCACCTCAGCGTGCTGGACAACGTCGCCTTCGGCCTCCGCGGCATGGCCGGCAAGGGCCGCAAGCGGCGCGCCCGCGAGCTCCTCGCCCAGGTCGACATGAGCGGCCACGCCGAAAGCTATCCGCACATGCTCTCCGGCGGCGAGCAGCAGCGCGTGGCGCTGGCCCGAGCGCTGGCGCCGCGGCCCCGCCTGATGCTGCTCGACGAGCCGTTCTCGAGCCTCGATGCGACGCTGCGCGAACAGGTGCGCGAAGACGCGATCGCGGTGCTGCGGCGCGCCGGCACCCCGGTGCTCATGGTGACCCACGAGGCCGACGAGGCGGTGCGCGTCGGCGACCAGATTCACGTCATGCTGGGCGGCCGGATCGTCCAGAGCGGCACCCCCGCCCAGCTGTACGCCCGGCCCGCGAGCCCGTTCGTCGCCAGCTTCTTCGGGCCGCTCAACCGGTTCAAGGGCTGGGTGGTCGCCGGCATGGTCAGCACGCCGCTCGGTCCGCTCGAGGTCGCGGAGCTGCCCGACGGCACCCCGGTGGACGTCCTGATCCGGCCGGAAGCCTTGCGCCTGCTGCGCGATGGCGGGGCGTCGCCGACCCGTTTTCGCGTGCAGCGCATCCGCGATCTCGGCACCAATCGCCTGCTCCAGCTGGACCTGCCGGACGGGCCGCCCCTTTCGGTGCGCCTGACCAGCAGCGCCGAGTTCGAAGAGGGCGACACGGTTGCCGTCGAGGTCGATCGCAGCCAAGTGTATGTCTACCGGTCTCCGGCGACGCCACGCTCGGGCGAGCCGTAGGCGGCGTTGCGCGGGGCCAGGTTTTCTGCGAGACTTCGGATCAACTTGGGCAGCGCGTCGTGGGACGGGCGGCCACGGGATGCAACGAGGGAGTCCCCCCAATGAGTATCGGTATCTGGCAGGTGGTCCTGATCCTGCTGATCGTCCTGATCCTGTTCGGTGCGGGGAAGTTGCCCAAGGTGATGGGCGACGTCGCCAAGGGCGTGAAGAATTTCAAGTCGGGCATGAAGGACGACGACGAGGACGACAAGAAGGTGTTGACCTCGGACGCCGGTGAGCCCGAGGTCGCCGACGCCGGGCTGAAACGCGACGAGGCCGCAAAGAGCAGCTGACCCGCAGCGGCGCGGCGGCGATGTTCGACATCGGCTGGTCCGAGATGGCCGTCATCTTGCTGGTGGCGCTGATCGTCATCGGGCCCAAAGACCTGCCGCGGGTGGCGCGGACCATGGGCCGCTGGGCCGGCAAAGGCCGGGCCATGGCGCGCGAGTTCCAGACCGCGCTCGAGGACATGGCGCGCGAGGCCGAGCTCGACAAGGTCAAGAGCGAGATCGAGAAGGCCGCGCGAACCGACGTCGGCAAGACCATCGAGAAGACGATCGATCCCTCGGGCGAGCTGGGCAAGGCGTTCGATCCGAGCTCGGGCAGCGGCAAGCGCGCCGGTGG
>JBOHKK010000447.1:0-4230 GCA_050729115.1 Geminicoccaceae bacterium
GCGGCGGCGCTGAGCGAGACCCGGACGGCGTGGGGCGCGCGGACGCGATCGTCCGCGAACGCCGTGCCCGGGTCGACCGTGACGCCGCGCTCTCTGAGCGCCGCGGTGAACTCGGTGGTGCGCCAGGGCGCCGGCAGCGGCAGCCACAGATGGTAGCTGGTCGGCTGCGCCCGATAGGGGCGATCCGCGAGGATCTCCCGGGCCAGCCGCTGGCGCACGGCCGCCTCCGCGCGCTGGCGCGCAGCCAGCTGCTCGGCGGTGCCGTCGGACACGAGGCGCGCGAACAGCTCGGCCATCAGCGGCGGACAGGTCAGGAACAGGTCGTGCTGGGCGTGGGCGATCGGCTCGAGCAGATGCTTCGGGCTCAGCAGCACGCCGACCCGCAGCCCGGGCGCCACGCACTTGGAGGCACTGGAGACGTGCACCGTACGCTCCGGGGCCAGCGCCGCGATCGGCGGCGGCCGCTCCTCCGGCAGCCACCCGTAGACGTCGTCCTCGACCACGATCAGGTCGTGCTTGCGGGCAAGGGCGGCGATCGCCAGGCGCCGCGCCAGCGACATGGTCGCGGCGGTCGGGTTGTGCAGGGTCGGATTGACGAACAGCAGACGCGAGCCGTTGGTCCGACCCGCGGCGTCGAGGGCATCCGGCAGCAGGCCTTCATCATCCATGGCGAGGCCGCGCAGGCGCAGGCCGCACCGCTCGGCGACGTGGCAGACGCCGGCGTAAGCCAGATCCTCGACCAGCACCTCGTCGCCGGCCCGGGCGAGGGCGGTGAACGCGACCACGATCGCCTGATGCGCGCCTCCGGTGATGAGCGTCCGATCGGGCGGCGCCTCCAGGCCGACCCGGCTGATCCAGCGGGCGGCCGCGGCGCGATGCTCCGGGAAGCCGGCCTTCGGCGTGTACGCCCAGAGGTCGGCGGTCGCGCGCGGCCGCGCCGCGATCTCCGCCAGGCGCTCGGCGACGATGGCCCCGTAGCTCGGGTCCGGCGGCGCGTTGACGGTCAGCCTGATCACGTCGTCCGCGCCGTCGCCGACCGGATTGCGACGACCCACGGCCCGATCGGGATTCCGGACGAACGTGCCGCGGCCGATCTCGCCGGTGACCAGACCGCGCTCCGCGGCGAGCGCGTAAGCGCGGCTCACCGTGCCCACGGTCACGCCCAGGCGATAGGCCAGGGCGCGCTGCGGCGGCAGGCGCGTCCCCGCCGCCAGACGTCCCTCGGCGACATCCTGCGCGAGCGCCTCGACCAGGGCGCGGTAGCGCGGACCGGGGAACGGGTCGAGCTCGGGAAACCATATTGTCATGGTGTCAATAAAATCATTGACACCGCAGAACTGTCAACATTGAATCGGATTGTCTCTATCTCGCAGGCAGGTGCAGCGATGAATGGCACACATTGTACCCATACAGTCCAGTCCAGGCCGCGCTCGTCGATGCTCGAGCTCTGGGCGCTTGCCTGGCTGTGCCTGCGGTGGCTTCGCTACGGCGTCGTTCGGGCCGCGGCGGTCGGCTCGGGATGGCTCGATCGCTCGCGCCAGCGGCGGCAGCTGGCCCATATCAGCGATCACATGCTGCGCGACATCGGTCTCACCCGCGCCGACGCCCGGGCGGAGGCCGAGAAGCCGTTCTGGCGGACGTAGGGCGCGGCGCGCAGCGGTGAGCCGCACGATCAGTCGCGCAGCCGATACTCGATCGTGCTGACCACCCGGACCTTCTTGGCCATCTGGTTGGGCTCGAACAGGCCCGGGGTCGGATCGCGCGCCAGGATCTCGAACAGGCCTTGCGAGGCGCGGCGGATCCCGGCGATCTCGCTGCCCGAATCGGCGGCGAACTGCGCGGCCGCCATCCGGGCATTGCGGGTCGCCTCGGCGAGCATCTCCGGCTTGATCGCGTTCAGCCGGGTGAACAGGTAGGTCGGGCCGCCGGCATCCGCGAGCACGACCCCGCGCTTCACCAGCTCGCCGGTCTGCTGGTTGAGCCGGGCCACCCGATCGACCTCCTCGGTGCGCACGATCACGGTCTGCGCGAGGATGAAGCGGTTGTCGCCGGCGCCCTCCGGCCGATACGGCTGGGCCAGCAGATCGGTGACCTCGACCCGCTGGGGCTGGATCGCCTCCGGCGCGATCCCCTGCTCGGTCAGGAACGCGGTGATCGTCGCGAGGTCGGCATCGATCTGCTCCTGAACGCGGCCGAGATCGTCGCCGGTCGCGGTGACCCGCAGCGGTCAGACCGCCAGGTCGGCGCTCACCAAGGCTTCGGCCAGGCCCTTGACCGTGACGTAGCGATCGGCGGCGCGGCCGCGCTCGAAGCCGCGGCCGATCAGGAACCCGGCGCCAAGGACGCCAAGGCCCAGGATCAGGGCGCCGACGAGAGCGCCCCAGAAGGGCGCCCGGCTGCGCAGGGCTTCGGACACGTTCGACACCATCTCAGGATCGAGCTCAGGACACCCTTGTCGGCGCGACGGAGAATGCGGACCACGCTGCGATTTGTCCACCACCGACGGCGGCTTCGCTTCGATCCTCCCGCTCAGGATGGCGGATCGGGCGGCGACGGCCCGAGCCGGCCGGTCCGCTTCAGCCAGCCGTAGGCCGGCAGGGCGATCAGGACGACGAGGAACACGCGCAGGCTGTGGTGGGTCACCACGAAGGCCGGGTCGAGCCCCATGGCGAGCGCGATCAGGCTCATCTCGGTGAAGCCGCCCGGAATGAAGGCGAGCAGGAGCAGGACCAGGGAATGGCCGGTGAGCAGATCCAGAACGCCGCCGAACGCCAGGGTGATCAGCAACATGATCACCGCGGCGCCGGCGCCCAGCAGGAGGTTCTGGCCGATCAACGCAACCGGCGTGCCGCTGAATCGGGCGCCCACAAAGCTACCGATCACGAGCTGAGCGAGCGCCATCAGGAGATACGGTGGCGTGATCGCGATCCAGCCGGCGAGATGCGCCGCGGCGCTGCTCAGCAACGGGCCCACGAACGTCGCCGCCGGCAGACGCAGGCCGCGCGCGAGCAGGTAGCCGATCGCCGCGAGCGCCGCGAGCACGAGGAGGCCCACCGGATCGAAGCTCAGGTCCAAAGCGGCGGCGCGCGCCGGCGGCGCGTAGCCGAACAGCCGCGCGAGGAAGGGAATCGTGAACACGATGAACAGCAGGCGGGCGCCGTGCACCAGGGAGACGCGCCGCTGATCGCCGCCGAGCCGGTCGGACAGGGCGATCATCTCGCTGAGCCCCCCGGGGGTGGCGGCGAAGAAGGCGCTGGTCGGGTCCATCTCGGAGAAGCGCCGCAGGTAGAGGAAGATCACGCCGCCGACCAGGACGACGTAGAGGGGCAGCGCGCTCAGCGTCGGCAGCCAGCCGAGCGCGTCTTCGAGGCGCTCGGGCGTGAAGGTCGTGCCGAGCATCGCCCCGAGGAGCGCGATCATGGGGCGGCGCAAGCCTTCGGGCACGCGCAGGGCGATGCCGCAGAGGCTCGCCGCGGTGGTCGCTGCGAGCGCGCCGAGCAGCCAGGGCAGCGGCAGGCCGAGCGCGGCGAAGATCGTACCGCCCAAGGTGCCGAAGCCGAGCGCCGTCGCCGTCGGCGCCCGGGCGAGCCGGCCGAGCAGCCGGCTCGTGGTTGGTCTCGCTTTGGCCATCGCGGCAAACTAGCCTGCGGCGGCGGCCCCCGGCCCTCAAATTTCCCTGCGATGCCGGCGGTGAGGCGATGTGCCGCGATCTGGCCCCCGGCGCCGCGCGCCCGCGGCTGCGCAGGCTCGAGCGGCGCCTTTGCGGCTCGAATCCGGTCGAGCACCACCGGGTCTGAAGGGGGCGTGACTCGTGCCCGGGCCGAGGTCCCGCATGCTGGCGGGGACCTCCCGCCCACGTCGGCTCGACTAGAGCAATCCCGATGAGGCGAACCCGCTGCGAATCACGACATCGTCCGCTCATCGGGAGAAAATTGCTCTAATACCGATCCCCACAAAGTCCTGACCTTCGGGATCGGTATCGCGCGCGGGTTGGCTGGTCGGCCGCGCGCCCAAAGAGAAGGATGATGCCGGGCGAACAAAGGTTCGAACTTTATGAGCCCGGTATAATCTCAGCTGATCAGAGCAGCTTTATCCGGACGATGATCGCCCTCGGCGATCTCGTCAATTCGGATGCTGCTCTAAACCATTTTCCCCTCGGGTGGACCCGCGGCCCCGGCCCGCTCCCCCTCCCAACCACCCACCGATGGTACCCTTGGGGTGGTTGGGAGG
>JBOHKK010000448.1:0-4215 GCA_050729115.1 Geminicoccaceae bacterium
AGCAGTAGTAGGCGGCGCCGCGGGCCAGCAGCGCCTGCGCCACCTCGGCGTGGCGCGCGATCCGCTGCGACTGGAACACCGGCGCCTCGTCGCCGCAAAGCCCGAGCCAGCCCAGGCCGTCGAAGATCGCCTGGATCGCCGCTGCGGTCGAGCGCGCGCGGTCGGTGTCCTCGATCCGGAGCAGGTATCTGCCGCCGTGGTGCCTGGCGTACAGCCAGTTGAACAACGCCGTCCGCGCGCCGCCGATGTGCAGGAAACCCGTGGGCGAGGGAGCAAACCTTGTAACTATACTCATGGTTGATACACTGCGCGCTGCTCAGGCTACCGGCGGTCTATCACAAAGTCCCCCATGGCGCATCGGCTCCCGGGATCGTTCATGAGCGCCGCGCTCGGCGCAGGCACCGGCGTGCGCGCCGCCTCGCGATGGCCCGCCCGGCCGACCATCGGCCCGGGGCTCGCGGCACGCCTGCTCGAGGAGCGCGAACGCTGGGTTCTCTGGCTGCCGGTCGGCATCGGAACCGGCGTTGCGCTCTACTTCGCCCTGCCGGTGGAGCCGCCGTCATGGCTCGGCGTGGCGCTGCTGCTGGCCGGCGCGCTCGCCGGGTCCGGCTGCGCTTACCGCATGGTTGGAGCCGCGAGGTCGCGCGTGGCGATCCTGGCGATCGGCCTCGGCGCCATCCTGCTCGGCTTTGCGGTGGCGGATTTGCGCAGCCATCTGGTCGCCGCTCCCGTGCTGGAAAAACGCGGCGCGCACTATGTCGAGGCGCAGGTCCTGCTGGTCGAGGAGCGGGTCCGCGGCCAACGTCTGCTGCTGGGCGCCCCGGCGATCGAGGGGCTCGATCCGGCGGACACCCCCGCGACGATCCGCGTCAGCACGCGCACCGCGGAGCCGCCGCTGGAGCCGGGCGATCGCATCCGGCTGCGGGCTTTCCTCATGCCGCCCTCGCCGCCGGTCGAGCCGGGCGGCTTCGACTTCGCCCGCTACGCCTACTTCATGCAGCTCGGCGCCGTGGGCTATGCGCTCGGCCAGCCGGAGGTGCTCTCGCGGGCCGAGTCGCGCAGCTGGTCGCTCGCTCTGTCGGCGTTGCGCCAAGCCATCGCCGAGCGGATCAGCGAGGCCGTCCCCGGCCCCGCGGGCGCGATCGGCGTGGCGCTCCTGGTCGGGCTGCGCGGCGCGCTCCCGGATGAGATCTGGGACCAATGGGCGATCGCCGGCATCGCGCATCTCCTGTCCATCTCCGGCCTGCATCTGGCGCTGGTCGCGGGAACCCTGTTCTTCTCGGCCCGAATCGCGCTGGCGCTCGCGCCGCCGCTCGCGCTGCGCGTACCGGCCAAGAAGCTCGCCGCGCTGCTCGCCCTGATCGGGACGTTCGGGTACCTGCTGCTCTCCGGCATGCCCATCCCGACCCAGCGCTCCTTCATTTCGACCGCGCTCATGCTGCTCGCCGTCATGGTCGATCGTAATCCGTTCTCGATGCGGCTGGTCGCCTGCGCAGCGATCGTCGTGTTGTTGCTGCAGCCGGAAAGCATGCTCGGCGCCTCGTTCCAGATGTCGTTCGGCGCCGTGGTGGCCTTGATTGCCGTGTACGAGACCGGCGTTGCCAAACGCCCGGCCGCAGCGGGCGGTCTCGACTGGCGCCTGGTCATGTACGTGGCCGGCGTCGCGCTCACCACGCTCGTCGCGAGCGCGGCGACGACCCCATTCTCGATCTACCACTTCAGCCGATTTCCGACCTACGGGATCGTGACCAACCTGATCGCCGTGCCGCTGACGGGAATCTGGATCATGCCCTGGGGCATGCTCGGCCTGCTCCTCATTCCGCTTGGCCTGGACGATCCCTGCTTCGTGCTCATGGGTTATGGGATCGAGGTCATCATCGCGGCGGCCGCGTTCGTGGCGGATCTGCCGGGCGCGGCGCTGGCGGTGCCCCGCCCACCGCTCGCGGCGCTGGTCGCGACCGTGCTCGGCGGCCTGTGGCTCTGCCTGTGGCGCACATCCTGGCGGCGACTCGGCCTCGTGGGCATGGCTCTTGGCCTGCTGCTCACGGTGCTCCAGCAGCGACCTGACCTCCTGATCGACGCCCGCGGCCAGATCGTCGCCGTGCGCCTCGATGACGGACGGCTCGCCCTCTCACCTTGGAAGCGTGATCGCTGGATCACCGAGAGCTGGTTGCAGGACGCCGGCCAGGACCAAGGCGCCGCGTGGCCGGAAAGCGGCGTGCCCCCCGCCGGCCCGCTGACGTGCGACGCCCTGGGCTGCGTGCTGCAGCGCGACGGTCAGTTGGTCGCCCTGGCGCGCGAGCCCGAAGCCCTCGAGGAGGACTGCGCCCGCGCCGGCCTGGTCATCAGCTACCCGCGGATCGAGCGCTGCCCGAACGGTACGCCGTTGATCGGCCCTCGCGCCCTGCGCCGCGCCGGCGGGCTCGCGCTGTGGCTCGAGCCAAAGGGAATCGAAGCTGTCACCGTACGCGAGGGTCGCGGCGAGCGCCCGTGGGCCCCTTAGAGCAATTCCCGATGAGGTGGACCCGACGCGGATCGCGAGATCTTCCGCTCATCGGGGAAAAATTGCTCTCTTTCAAATGATTAGAGCAGCTTTATCCGGACGACGATCGGCGTTGGCGATTTCGTCCATTCGGATGCTGCTCTAGCGCGTTCTTTCTTTGGGCGGACCCAGCCCACGCCCCCTCCCGGCCACCCACAGCGTACCATGGGATTGGCTGGTCGGGAGGGGGAGCGGGCTGGCGCCGATCTCAACTGAACCGAAGATGCCCTTGCCGGCGCCGGCTCGGCGCTACAGGCGTTGGCCGGCGTAGAACTCCCGGACCGTGACCTGGCCGTCGCCGTCGGCGTCGCTGGCGGCGAAGTCCTCGGCGCCCGCATTTGTGAACTCCTGCTTGCTGAGCGCGGCGTCGCGATCGGCGTCGAGGCGGTCGAAGATCGCCTGCCGCTGCCTGGCGGCGGCGGCACCGGTCGACCAAGTGCTACGCCATCGGTTGGCCATTAGGAACTCTTCGGGCGTGATCGCGCCGTTGCCGTCCCCGTCGACGGCATCGAAATCGAGGGGCGCCGCCCACGTACCGCCCAGCGCGGGCAAGGAGGGGATGCCCGGGGACCGCAGGAACTCGCGCCCGCTCAGGCGGCCGTCACGATCCCGGTCGACGAGAGCAAAGCGGGCCTCGTAATAGCGCGCGGCCTCCGCGTGACTGACGACCCCGTCGACATCGGGATCCGCAACGGCGGCACGGCGAGGGGGAAGCGCGACCGCGATTCGGGGCGAAGCGACAGCGCCTGTGGCCGCGACGGCTCGCCCGTCATCGCCAGGCCGCGGCGCGGCTCTCGCCCCATCGGCCAGACCCGCGCTGCCGAACGTGAGAGCGAATGCCAGGACCGTGATCGGCGCTCTGCTCATGATGACACTCCGTTTGGAGCGACCCTTGCGTCTTTTGGTGCCCCGCTCCCGCGCAGCGTCTATCATCATCCTGGCTCGTTTTGAGTCACTATGGTGTAAGGACGCTCTCTTGCGACGCCTTGTCAACCGCTAAATCGGACCCGGGCGGACGAAGGTGGCCGGCGGGCGGGGCTTTGGCGGGGTTGGCCACTCCGGCCGCTCGCCTGATCGCGCGAACCCCAGCGCCCGGCGGCCAAGGCGTCGCTCGCCGATGGGGCTCTCTGCCAGGATGCGGCGCGGGCCGATCTCTACGAGCGCGCGGCGCGGGGCGAGGAGACCTTCGGCCCCGGTGGTCTCGCTCTTCCGCTTCGACACCGCGGATCAAGCCATCGAAATGGCCAACGACAGCCGCTGCGGGTCTCGCCGCGTACCTGTGCGCGCGTGATGTGGCCCGCATCTGGCGGGGCGAGGCGCTCGAGTTCGGCATGGTCGGCATCGACACCGGCCTGGTCTCGACCGCGGTGGCGCCATTTGGCGGCGTCAAGGAGTCGGGCATCGGCCGCGAGGGCTCCAAGTACGGCCTCGATGAGTTCCTCGAGGTCCAATACCTGTGCATGGGCGGCATCTGATACCGGGTTCACAAAGTTCGAACCTTTGTTCGCCCGGCATCATCCTTCTCTTTGGGCGCGCGGCCGACCAGCCAACCCCGCGCGCGATACCGATCCCGAAGGTCAGGACTTTGTGGGATCGGTATGAGAGCCTCGTCGACGTGACCGAGGTGGACATCATCCAGATGATCGGGCTCGAGATGCTACGCGGCCGTCCGC
>JBOHKK010000449.1:0-4214 GCA_050729115.1 Geminicoccaceae bacterium
GTTCGGGCTATGCTGCTGCCGATCATTCCTTAAGCGGGCGGCTTCCACAAGCGCCTGAATGAGGCTCGATGAGCGCACCCGGGCTGATCGTCGCCGCGCCGGCGTCCGGCAGCGGAAAAACCACGGTGATCCTGGCGCTTCTGCGCGCGTTGCGCGGCGCCGGCACCGCGGTCGGCGCGTTCAAGGTCGGGCCCGACTACGTCGATCCGAGGTTCCACGCCCGGGCATCGGGACGGCCGTCCGTCAATCTCGACAGCTGGGCCATGCGGATCGAGACCCTGGCGGGCCTGGCCGATGCTCTGGTCAAGGACGTGGCGCTGGTGCTCGGCGAGGGCGTGATGGGGTTGTTCGACGGCGCCGCCGATGGTCGCGGGTCGACCGCCGACCTTGCGAGCCTGCTCGATCTGCCGGTCGTCCTCGTGGTCGACGCCCATGGCATGGCCGCCTCGGCCGCCGCCCTGGTCGAAGGCTTCAGTCGCCATCGCGACGACGTCGAGGTCGCCGGGATCATCTTCAATCGGGTCGGCAGCGAGGCCCATGCGGATCTGCTGCGGCAGGCGTGCGACGACCGGTTCGCGCAACCGGTTCTCGGCTGCCTGCCCGAGGATCCTCGGTTACGCCTGCCGGAGCGGCACCTGGGGTTGGTCCCGGTCGATGAGCTGCCTCAGTTCGACGACTTTCTCGACCGCGCCGCGGCGCTCGTCGCCGAGCAGGTCGATCTCGAGCGGCTGCGGCGGCTCGCCCGCCCGTTCGGGCTCGGTCTCTACGGTCCGCCACCGCGGCCACTGCGGCCGCTCGGGCAGCGGACCGCGGTGGCTCAGGATCTCGCCTTCACCTTCGCCTATCCCGCGGTCCTGGAGGGTTGGCGCGTCGCCGGCGCCGAGATCCTGCCGTTCTCGCCGCTCGCCGACCAGCCGCCCGATGCGAGCGCGGATGCGGTCTATCTGCCGGGCGGCTATCCGGAGCTGCACGCCGGCCGGCTCGCCGGCAATCGCGAATTCAGCCGCGGTCTGCGCGCCGCGGCAGAGCGGGGCGCGGCGGTCTACGGCGAGTGCGGCGGCTTCATGGTGCTGGGCGAGCGCCTGGTCGACCGCCAGGGCGAAAGTCACGCGATGGCCGGCGTCTTGCCGATCGCGACCAGCTTCGCCGATCCGCGCCGGCACCTGGGTTATCGCCGGATCAAGCTCCTCGCGCCATCACCGCTCGGCCCTGCCGGCACCACTTACCGCGGTCACGAGTTCCACTACGCCCGGCAGATCGAAGCGGGCGATGCGCCGCCGCTGTTCGAGATCACCGATGCGCGCCACCAGCCGCTCGGTCAGACGGGCGCACGCATCGGCGCGGTATGCGGCTCGTTCCTCCACCTGATCGACCGCGTCAGCGAGCCCGCCGACGACCTCGGCCCCGCGCGCCGTCTGCGCCTGGTGTAGGGTCTGCGCCTGGTGTAGGGGAAGGGGGACCGATGCGCCTAGGGGCGCACCCCCTCGCTCGGCTCGGTGACGGGCCAGACGACCTCCCACGGCGGACGGCGCGTGCGGCGCCGCCGCAGCGACCGCAACCGGGTCAGCAGCATCGCCAGGCACTCGCGTGCCGCCTGCGCATGCAGGGCACGACCGTAGCGGGCATGAAAATCGAAGGAATCGCCGGCTTCCCGGCGATGGATGGCAATGCCGTTCGACTGCTGCGACACGGTCTCGATCCTTCTGCTCGATCCGACTCGCGCCCGGCGAGCCGGGCGCTGCCCAGCAGATGGGGATGCGCAGTGATTGGTTAATCCGAACAATATGCGCATATTCTATGCTGTGGACGCAAAGATCGAGGGGCCGGGATGGAAACCTTCGCCGGGATGCGCCTGTTCGCCGAAGTCGTCGACAGCGGCAGCTTCTCCGCCGCCGGGCGCCGGCTCGGCTTGGCGGCCTCGTCGGTGGCGCGCGCCGTCGGGACGCTCGAGAACCAGCTCGGGGCGCGCCTGCTCAACCGCACCACCCGCAAGCTCGGCCTCACCGAGGCCGGCCGCCTGTACCACGAGCGCGCCAGGCGGATCCTGGCCGAGGTCGAGGAGGCGCGGCTGTCGGTGACCCAGCTGGAGACGGCGCCGCGCGGCACCTTGCGGCTCAACGTGCCGGTGGTGTTCGGGCGCCTGCACATCGCCCCGGCGCTGCCCGCGTTCCTCGCGCTGCATCCGGCGCTCCGGGTCGACCTCGCCACCACCGATGCCTTCGTCGATCTGGTCGAGGAAGGCGTGGATCTGGCGATCCGGATCGGCGAGCTCGAGGATTCCAGCCTGATCGCCCGCCGCCTGGCGCCCAATCGCCGCGTCATCTGCGCAAGTCCCGGCTACCTCGAACGCCACGGCGTCCCCGCCGCGCCGGGGGAGCTGGCCGGGCACAATTGCCTGATCTACAAGCGCCAGGAGAACCGCTCCCTATGGCGCCTGCGCGACGCCGAGCGCATCCACGAGATCGAGGTCGGCGGGTCCTTGCTCGCGAACAACGCCGATGCCTTGCACGTGGCGGCGCTCGGCGGCCTGGGTCTCGCGATCCTGCCGGTCTGGCTGGTCGGGCCCGACATCCAACGCGGTGCCCTCAGGATCGTGCTGGCCGATCATCAGGTGAGCTCGGCGGCCCTCGACACCAACATCTATGCCGTGTTCCCGCACAGTCGCCATCTCTCGGCCAAGGTGCGGGCGTTCGTCGACTTCCTGCGCCAACGCTTCGGCCCCCGGCCTTATTGGGAGGTCGACGACCACGAGGTCTGCGCGCCGGCGCAACGCGAGCCGGTCGCCAGCTGATCCGCCGCACCAGGCATGGCGCCCGACCAGGCGCGCGATCCGGAAGGCGGCCGCCTGACAATCCTGCGCGGGGCGGTATGCTGGCGCCGGAGAGAGCACTGCTTTGGGAGGCGCGCCCGTGAAGATCACCGCCATCGAGACCATCCAGCTCGAGGAGTTCCCGAACCTGTTCTGGGTGCACGTGCACACCGACGAGGGCCTCATCGGCCTCGGCGAGGCGTTCTTCGGGCCGAACGCTGCGGTCGCCTACATCCACGAAAGCGCGGCCCCGCGGCTGCTCGGGCAGGACCCGCTGGCGATCGACCGGCACTCGCGCACGTTGCAGGGCACCTACGTCGGCTTCTCGGGGAGCGGCGCCGAGATGCGCGGCCTCTCGGCGCTCGACATCGCGCTCTGGGACATCTTCGGCCAAGCCGCCAATCAGCCGATCCATCAGCTCCTGGGCGGCCTCTCCCGTCCCAAGATCCGCGTCTACAACACCTGCGCCGGCTATCGCTACGTCCGCCAGAACGTCGGTCAGCTCACGGCAAACTGGGGCCTGCCGACGCAGCCCTCCGAAGGCCCGTACGAGGACCTCGACGCCTTCCTGCACCGCGCCGACGAGCTTGCGCACAGCCTGCTCGAGCAGGGCATCACGGGCATGAAGATCTGGCCGTTCGACGTCGCCGCGGAGCGCTGGGGCGGCCATTACATCAGCGCCGGCGAGCTGGATCAGGCGCTCGAGCCGTTTCGCAAGATCCGAGGGGCGGTCGGCGACCGGATGGACGTCATGGTCGAGCTGCACACGCTCTGGAACCTGCCGACCGCCAAGCGCATCTTCCAGACGCTCGAGGAGTTCGAGCCGTTCTGGTTCGAGGACCCGATCAAGATGACCTCGGCCGACGATCTGGCCGAGCTCGCCGCCGCGACCCACGTGCCGATCTGCGCCAGCGAGACGCTCGCCACCCGCAGCGCCTTTCGCGAGCTTTTGGAGCGGAACGCGGTCGGCGTGGTCATGCTGGATCTCAGCTGGGTCGGCGGCCTGTCGGAGGCGCGCAAGATCGCCGCCATGGCCGAGACCTGGCATCTGCCGGTGGCGCCCCACGACTGCACCGGCCCGGTGGTCTACACCGCCTCGGTGCACCTCTCGCTGAACGCCACCAACGCCCTGGTGCAGGAGTCGGTACGCGCCTTCTACACCGGCTGGTACCGGGAGCTGGTCACCGATCTGCCGCGGATCGAGGCGGGCTACGTCTACCCGATGACCGGCGCCGGCCTCGGCACCAGACTGCTGCCTGACGTGCCCAAGCGCGCCGACGCGACGGTCCGGCGGAGCCGTGCCGCCTGACCCGGAGCGCCCGGTCGCGGGTCCGGGGCGGGAGAGGCCGCGCGTGACCCGCCGGCCGACGATCAAGGACGTGGCGCGGGCGGCGGGCGTCTCGAC
>JBOHKK010000450.1:0-4174 GCA_050729115.1 Geminicoccaceae bacterium
GAGCTCGGGACTTCGCAGGCCGGTATGACCTAAGCCGCGGTTTCGGCGAGGAAGGCGCGGGTGGTCGCGACATCCGCGATCGGGCGCCCGAGCAGGCCGGCGCCGCGAGCGACCTGCTCGACCAGCTCGGCATTGCTCGCGGCGAGGCGGCCGTCCGCAAGCCACAGATTGTTCTCGAAACCGACCCGCACGTGACCGCCGAGGCCGGCCGCGGTCAGGACGCAGGCGCCCTCGCGCCGCCCGAACGCGCACAGCGCCCAGGGGCAGTCGGCGTCGTGAGCCGCGAGGTAGGGCAGCATCTCCCGTGGCCGCGCCTCGATCTGCCCGGCGTAGCGGCCGAGCACGAACAGGGCGAACGGCCGGCGCTGCGGGATCACGCCGCGCGCCCGCAGCTCGTGGAACCTCGCGACCTCCTCGGGCGAATACAGGATGTACTGGGGCGCGATCCGCTCCTGCTTCAGCCAGCCGAGAAACGCGGCTGCCTCTCCGGCGGCGTCGGCATCCGGGATCAGCTCGGCCGGCCCCAGCGATACCGCTTCGGGATGCAGCTCGCGCACCACGCTCATCTGCTCGGCGGGGCCGTAGCGGCCGACCGCCTCGGTGGTGATCTGGATCACGATGCGCTGACCGAGCGCCGCGCGGACCGCCGCGATCACGGCGCGATAGAGGTCCGGATCGAGAGAATGGCGGCCGTCCGCGGCGCGCACGTGCACGTGCAGCACGCTCGCGCCCGCGTCAGCGCACAAAGCAGCATCGCGCGCGATCTCCGCGGGCGTTATCGGCAGGTCGGGATGGTCCGCCTTGGTCCGGCGCGCCCCGTTCGGCGCGACCGTGACCACGAGCGGGGTCATGCCGCCGCCTGATCGGCGGTCGCCAGCGCCGCGTCGATCGCCGCCGCGAGCCGCTCGACGATCAGCTCGAGCTCGGCATCGGTGACGACGTACGGCGGCGCGAGCAGGACGTGATCGCCGTTCACGCCGTCGATCGTGCCGGCATTCGGGTAGCACATCAGGCCGCGCGCCATGGCCTCGGACTTGACCCGGGCGTGCAGCCGGCGCTCCGGCGCGAACGGCCGCTTGGTCGCCCGGTCGGCGACCAGCTCCAGGCCCAGAAGCAGGCCGCGGCCGCGGATGTCGCCGACGTGCGGGTGCGCCCCCAGACGCTCGCCCAGCAGCTCGCGCAGCCTGGCGCCCTGCAGCCGCACCCGCCCGAGCAGCTGCTCCTCGACGATCGCCTCCTGCACCGCGAGCGCGGCGGCGCAGGCGGTCGGATGGGCCATGTAGGTGTGGCCGTGCTGGAAGAAGCCGGAGCCGGCCACGATCGCCTCGTAAATGGCGCCCGCGACCAGGGTCGCGCCGATCGCCTGATAGCCGGCGCCCAGTCCCTTCGCCACCGTCACGAGATCGGGCCGGACACCTTCCTGCTCGCAGGCGAACAGCGTGCCGGTGCGGCCCATGCCGCACATCACCTCGTCCAGGATCAGGAGCATACCGTAGCGATCGCAGATCTCGCGCACCGCCCGGAAATATCCGGGCACCGCCGGTACCGCGCCCATGGTGGCGCCGACCACCGGCTCGGCCACGAAGGCGATCACCGTCTCGGGACCGAGCTCCTGGATGGTCCGGTCGAGCTCGTCGGCCAGGCGCAGGGCGTAGGCGCCATCGGACTCGCGCTGTGCTTGGTCGCGATAGGCATAGCAGGGACTGACGTGGGCGACGTCGATCAGGAGCGGCTCGAACTGGCGCCGCCGCCAGGGGTTGCCGCCGACCGAAAGCGCGCCCAGCGTGTTGCCGTGATAGCTCTGCCGGCGCGCGATGAACCGGCGCCGCTGCGGCTGCCCGATCTCGACGAAATACTGGCGCGCCAGCTTGAGCGCCGCTTCCACCGCCTCGGAGCCGCCCGAGACGTAGTACACCCGCTCGATGCCGTCGGGGGCGTGCTCGATCAGATGGTCGGCCAGCGCCTCCGCGGGCTCGGTCGTGAAAAAGCTGGTGTGGGCGTAAGCGAGCCTTTCGACCTGGGCTTTGATCGCGTCGATCACCCGCGGATGATCGTGGCCGAGGCACGACACCGCGGCGCCGCCGCTGGCATCCAGGTAGCGGTTGCCGTCGCGGTCGACGATCTCGATGCCCTCGCCGCGCACGGCGATCGGGTAGGCGTGCTTAGGCTGGCGGTAGAAGACGTGACTCATGGAAGGACCTTCGTTTGCGGCCGGCGCCGGTTCTCCTTTGAAGCCAGGGTAGTCCGCTTCGCGTCAATCGGCAAAGCTGGCGGACGGCCGCCGCTGCTCAGGCCGCACGAGGTCCGCGAAGCTCTCGCGGATGTTCGCGCTCAGCCCGGCATCCAGATCGTCGACCAGATCGCGCACGAGCTCGTAGCCGATCCGCTCGCGCTCGGCGTAGCCCACCCCTTCGGGAACCGTGCGCGTCCGCTCGACCGCGGTGCTGACCGAGCCGATGACCATGCCCGCCGCATCCAGACGGTCGACCCGGACCTGGATCCGGCCTTGCAGCCGGGCGGCGGGCTCGGTGGTCAGATAGCCGCGCACGCCGGTCGCGGGCTCGAGGGTCTCCTCCTGGACCGAGGCCTCGAGGATCACGGCCTGCAGCCGGTCGGTGCCGCCGACCGCCTGCAGGCGCTGCATCAGCAGGGCCCGCGTCGCCGCCTCGGGCGATACGGGCATCACGTGGTCGACGTACGGCGGCGCGCCCGCGGGCCGGTACGCGCTGTCGACGGCGACCCGCTCGACCGCCAGCTCGAGCGGCTCCCGATCGCTGTAGTCGGGCGGTGGCGGCTCGAAGGTCTCATAGTCGCTGGTGCACGCCCAAAGCACCCCGACGACGAGGAGGAGCCAGGCGACGCGGGCGGTGATCACGGCCGGGCCGATCAGTTCGGCCGGCGGGCGTGCAGCCGCGCGAGCTGCGCGTCGTCGAAGCGGAAGTCGACGTTGCAGAACTGGCAGGTCACCACCAGGTCGCCGTCGTCGTCCTTCATGTCGTCCAGCTCGTGCTCGGGAAACCGCCGCAGCATGGTCTCGACGCGCTCGCGCGAGCAGCGGCAGCCGAAGCGGAGCGCAAGGGGCGTGAACACGCGCACGCCTTCCTCGTGGAACAGGTGTAACAGGAGCCGCTCGGGCGCCAGGTGCGGGTCCACCAGCTCAGCGGCGGTCGCGGTCCCGAGCAGGAGCATGGTACGCAGCCAATCGTCGTCCGGCCGATCCTCGCGCCAGACGTCGATGGCCTCGTCCGCGAGCCGCTGGATCATGATCCCGCCGGCGCGCCAGCGGGCGCCGTCATCCGCCGCGACCCGGTCGACCGCGACCTTGAGGCCGGTCCGGAGCTGCTCGCTCTGGCGAAAGTAGGTCTGCATGCAGTCGGTGAGCGTCGCGCCGGTCAGCTCGACGATCCCCTGATAGGCCTGACCCAGCTGGTTCTGGTCGACGGTGAACGCGAGCCGGCCATGGCCGAGCAGGGCGCCCGCGTCGGTTCCCGACGCCTCGGCCACGCGGGCGTCGTCGTAGCGCGCGTAGCCGCGCATCGCGCCGTCGTTGGTGCAGTCCGCGAGCATCAGCGACACCGGGCCGTCGCTCTGGATCTGCAGGCTGAAGGTGCCGTCGAACTTGAGGGCGCCGGCGAGCGTCGCGGTGAGCACCAGAAGCTCGCCCAAGAGGCGCCCGACCGGCTCCGGGTAATCGTGGCGCGTGAGCACCTGGTCGACCAGAGCGCCCAGGCGGACCACGCGACCGCGCAGCGCCGAACGCTCCAGCTGGAACGGGCGCAGGAGATTGTCGGCGATCAGGCTTGCGCTCATCGTACCGCTCGAGGTCCGTCCGCTAACCGAGGCACCAGGCCAGGATGCCCTTTTGGGCGTGCAGGCGGTTCTCCGCCTGATCGAACACCACCGAGCGCGGACCTTCGATCACCTCGGTCGTGACCTCCTCGCCGCGATGGGCCGGCAGGCAGTGCATGAACAGGGCCTCGGCCTTGGCGTCGGTCATCAGCGCGTCGTCGACCCGATAGCGGGTGAGCAGGCGCCGCCGGCGCGGGGCGTCGCGATGGCCCATCGACACCCAGACGTCGGTCAGCACCGCATCGGCGCCCGCCACCGCCGCGCGCGGGTCCTCGAGCAGCTGGACGCGCGCCTGCCGCTCCGCGGCCCAGGCCAGCACCTCGGG
>JBOHKK010000451.1:0-4155 GCA_050729115.1 Geminicoccaceae bacterium
CACGACCAGGGCGAGCTCGAGCGCGCCGTGCGGCTGGAGGCGGCGCTGATCGGGATCAACAATCGCAATCTCAAGACCTTGCAGGTCGATCTTCAAACCACGGAACGGCTGGCGCCGCTGGTGCCGGACGATCGTCTGCTGGTGGCGGAGAGCGGCCTCGCCCGCCCCGCCGACCTGGTCCGGATGGCGGCGGTCGGGGCACGCTGCTTTCTGGTCGGCGAGGCCCTGATGCGCCAGGCCGACGTCGCCGGGGCGACGCGGGCGCTCCTTCGGGTCCGGGAATTCGCATGAGCGCGTTCAGCCATTTCGACGAAGCCGGCAACGCCGTGATGGTCGACGTCACCGAGAAGCCGGTGACCGAACGCATTGCGGTCGCATCGGGAAGGGTGATGATGCAAGCTGAGACCCTCGCGCTGATCGAGGCGGGCGGCGTCGAGAAGGGCGATGTCCTGAGCGTGGCCCAGCTCGCCGGCATCATGGGTGCGAAGCGGACTTCGGAGCTGATCCCGCTGTGCCACCCCTTGCCGCTGTCGTCGGTCAAGGTTGAGCTGGTCTGCCGGTCGGAGCCGCCCGCCGTGGACGTCACCGCCACCTGCCGCTCGGCGGGCCGGACCGGGGTCGAGATGGAGGCGTTGTGCGCGGTGAGCGTGGCGGCGCTCACGGTGTACGACATGTGCAAGGCGGTGGATCGCGGCATGCGCATCACCGACATCCGGCTGCGGCACAAATCCGGCGGCAAGTCGGGCACTTACACGGCTGACTGATGCTCGCGGTCGAGGAAGCTCTTGCGCGGATCACCGGCGCTTTCGCGCCGTTGCCGTCCGAGTGGGTTCATCTCGCGGCGGCGGCCGGTCGGGTGCTTGCGGACGATCTGATCGCGGCGCGCGATCAGCCGCCCGGCGACACCTCGGCGATGGACGGCTACGCGGTTCGGGCTGCGGATCTCGCGTCCGGGCGCGCGACTTTGCGACTGATCGGCAGCGCGCCGGCGGGCCGGTCGTTCGACCGGGCGCAGGCATCCGGCGAGACCGTACGGATCTTCACCGGCGGTCTGCTGCCCGAGGGCGCCGACGCCGTGGCTCTGCAGGAGAATGCCACGGCCGAGGGCGATCGGATCGACATCGAGGGAGCGGTGGCGCCCGGCGCCTACGTGCGCCCGGCGGGGCTCGATTTCCGGCGCGGCGAACGCGCGCTCGCTGCCGACCGCCGCCTGAGCGCGCGCGACATCGGCCTGGCCGCGGCGCTCAACCACGCCTGGCTGCCGGTGCGCCGCCGCCCCCGGGTCGCGCTGCTCGCGACCGGCGACGAGCTGGTGCTGCCGGGGCAGCCGCTCGGGACATCGCAGATCGTCAACTCCAACAGCGTGGCGCTGGCCGCCATGGTGCGCCTTTGGGGCGGCGAGGCGATCGATCTGGGGATCGTCCGCGACCAACCCGACAGCCTCGCGGCGGTCACGAAGCAGCTGCGAGGCGTCGACCTCGTGGTCACGCTGGGCGGGGCATCGGTCGGCGAGCACGATCTGGTACGCGGCGTGCTCGGCGCCCACGGGCTCAAGCTGGACTTCTGGCAGATCGCGATGCGGCCAGGCAAGCCGTTGATGTTCGGCCGGGTCCACGACGTGCCGCTCTTGGGTCTGCCCGGCAACCCGGTCTCGGCGGGGGTCTGTGCGGTGCTGTTCGTGCGCGCCGCGATCTGCGTCCTGCTCGGCTTGGACCCTGCGCCACCGGAGGTGCCGGCGGTCCTCGGCGCGCCTCTCGGCGCCAACGACCGCCGTGAGGACTACCTGCGGGCGCAGGTCGAGTGGCAGGGCGACGGCCGCCTTGCGGTGACCCCCGCCCCGCGCCAGGACAGCTCCATGCTGGCCACGTTCGCGCGCGCCGACGGCCTGATCAAGCGCCCGCCGCACGCGCCCGCGCTCCTGCCCGGGAGCGTGGTCTCCGTACTCCTGCTGGGCCCGGGGCCGGTCGGCATCTGACCGGCGCCGGCGCGAAGAAACCTCGTGCTGTTCAACCGCGCATAAGCCTTGGAATGCCCCTGCTGATCCGGTAGGGTCGGCGTTTCGCCTTAGACAGTTGGTTGACGACCAACGTGAACGTCTGTAGAACATCTCAGGGATTCGGCGGGTCGTCTCGAGATCGGAGGGGAAGGTGCTTACCCAGCGCCAGCACCAGTTGCTTCAGTTCATTTACGGCTATCTGCGGGATCATGGCGTGCCACCCTCGTTCGAGGAGATGCGCGCCGCGCTTCGGCTGAAGTCGAAATCGGGGATCCACCGGCTGATTACCGGCTTGGAAGTCCGCGGTTACATCCGTCGCCTGCCCTATCGGGCACGCGCGCTGGAGGTGATCCGCCTGCCCAATGGCGCAAGGGTCGTGCCGGGCGCCGCCGGGGTCGACCCGGCGGACGCCAATGTCGTGCCGTTCGGCCGACCGGCCGAGCACGCCCCGGAGGAAGGTCCGGCCAGCCTGCCGCTGTACGGTCGGATCGCCGCCGGCACCCCGATCGAAGCCTTGCGCGACCACGCCACGCAGGTCCAGGTACCCCCGCATCTCCTCGGCCGCGGCGACCACTACGCGCTCGAGGTGGTCGGCGATTCCATGGTCGAGGCCGGGATCCAGGATGGCGATCTGATCGTGATCGAGCGGTCGGACCTGGCGGACAACGGCGACATCGTGGTCGCCTTGATCGACGAGGCGGAAGTGACCTTGAAACGGCTGCGCTGCAAGGGCCAGACGATCGCGCTGGAGGCGGCGAATCCGCGGTACGAGACCCGGATCTTCGGGCCGAACCGGGTCAAGGTTCAAGGTCGCCTGATCGGCTTGATGCGCCGCTACTAGAGCAATTCCCGATGAGACGGAACCGCTTCAGATCGCGGCATCCTCCGCTCATCGGGTAAAAATTGCTCTATCTCAGTTGATTAGAGCAGCTTTATCCGGACGATGATCGCCGTCGGCGATCTCGTCAGTTCGGATGCTGCCTCTATCCCTGGGCGCGGGCGGCGAACAGCCAGGCCAGCGCGAACAGGGCGCACGCCAGGGCCCCGTAGATCTGCTGCGCGCGCGCTCCTTGCGGCAGCCGGTCGCCGGCGTGGCCGAGCGCGAAGCCCAGCGCCCCGCCCACGACGAAGCCCGCGACATGCCCGCCGATGTCGGTGCGCTCGCCGCCGAAGCCGAGAAAGGCAAGCAGCATGATCCCGGCCCCGATCGGCGCCCAGCGACGAAGCCCGCCGCGCCACGGGATCACATGGGATCGGCGTGCGTAGCCCGACATGATGCCGAGCGCCCCGAACAAGGCGGTCGAGGCGCCGATCGCGCTGTGATCCGCGGCGTGAAAGAGCGCGTTCAAGCCATTGCCGAAAGCGCCGGCCAACAACATCGCGAGCCATCCGAGACCCGAGCCGAGGAGCTGCGCCATGAGCAGGCCGATGACCACCCCGAAGGCCAGATTGCTCATCAAATGGCCGAGCTCGACATGGAGACTGAGCGCGGTGATGGTTCGCCACCAGGCGCCGTCCATGATCAGGCCGGCCTGGGTCGCGCCGGCTGCCAGCCAGTCGACCCCGAAAGCGTGCCGGCGCGCTGCGCCGAAGAAGAACAGCAGGACGGCGGCGTACGCGAGCGCCCCTTCGATCCGGCGCAGCGCCACGCGCGCCTGGAGCCGCGGCCGCCGCGCGGGCGCGTTCTCCCGCTCGTAGCAGGATAGCTCGCTGCGCGCGCGCGCGGTCTCGGGGGAGGCCACGTAGAGCCTGACGACGCCGCCGTCTGCCACCAGCCGGCTCTCGATGCCGACGGCGGCGAGCACCAGCGCCTGCTGCTCGACGTCGGCAAGCCTCCCCGACCGGCCGACCTCGATCAGCTCCATCATGCGATCATCGACGACGTGATCGGCCAAGCCACCGTCTCCGCACCGGCCCCGCAACCGCCAGAGTGCTGATATCGGTCTTGCCGGGTCGCTTCGCCAGGCAAAGCGCCCTATACCGACCCTGCGAAGGTCCTGACCTTCGCGGTCGATATCGCGCGCGGGGTTGGCGTGCCGCTCCGCACCGACCACCGCGGTCGCGTGGCGCTCCGGGCTCGCTTGGGGCTTCGGACCGATCACCAATACCGGTCCGGTCCAGCGAGCCACCGAGGTCGCCCCTTTGAGCCAGCCACGGGG
>JBOHKK010000452.1:0-4047 GCA_050729115.1 Geminicoccaceae bacterium
ATCCACCCCAACGCCTCGTTCAACGTCCTGATCTGCTCCTCCACCGCCATCAGATTTTGCCGTGCCGCGTCGGTCGCCGTGCCCGCCGCCTCACGCAGCTCGGCCACCTGAGATTCGAGCCGATCGTTGGCGATCTCGGTCCGCTCCAGCCGGTCGGCGATGGTCGCGAGCTCGGCGCGCAGCTCGGCGCGCTCGCTCTCCAACGCGACGGCGCGCTGCACCGCGACCGCGCGCTCCTGCTGCGCCGAAGCGATCTGCTCCTTGGCGGCGCCAAGCTGCTCCTCGACGGCGGCAAGGCGCTCGGCGGCGCCCACGGTCTCCCGTTCGGCTTGCTGCAATCGACCGCCCATCTCGGCGAGCCGGGACTTTGCGTCGGCCTGGGCACTGCTCGCCGCCATCAGCCGCTGCTCGCTTGCCTCGAGTTGCTCGCGCAGGGGCGCCAACGCCGCCGCAGCCTCCGCGCCATCCGCCTCGAGCGCCTCGACCCGTGCGCTCAACGCCGCCTGGATCTCGCGCGCCTGCGCCTGATCCTCCTGACGTGCCGCCCGCGTCTGCGCCAGGCTGGTGTTGAGCTGGGCATTTTCCCAGCGGACCGCGATCAGCTCCTCATCGATCCGTTGCGCTTGCGCCGTCGCCTCGTCCAGGGCCTGGGCCGATTCGGCCACGCGGGCATCGGCCGCTTGCCGCGCGTTCTTCAACTCCTGCTCGCCGGCACGAACGGCATCGAGCTCGGCGATCAGCTGCTGGTTCTCCTCCTTCAGCGCCGCGAGCTCCTGCCTCAGCTGCCCGGTCGCAACCACCGCTTCAGCCGCTTTGGACAGCTCTTCGAGGCGCGCCCGCGCCGCCGCCAATGCCTCGTGGAGCTCGGCGAACGAACCCGCTGCGGTGGCCCCGGGTGCCGTCTCGGCCGGAGCCGTTTCGCCGGGCGCCGCCTCCGCGGTCGCGGGCCGCTCCTGGATCAAGACGGCCCCGGGGAGGAGCGGTCTGGCCGTGACCGACAGCGCCGCCAGGTCGCCGGCGCTCGCGACCAGGCAACCTCCCCCCAACAACATCCCCAACCAAGTCCTGGCAAAGCGCTGGGCGCGAGAATCATACCGCATCGTTTCCGATCTCCTCGACGCCTGCCGGTTGTCCCGGGCCGGGCACTTGAGATCAGATCATCACCAGTCCTGCCATCGCGTCAAGCTCAATCACCTTGAGATATTCAACTTCCGTGCGTTTTGGCGGAGGGCCGATTCCACCGCGCTCGACGGCCGCCAATGGGCAGACGACTTGCCCCTCGATCGCACCAAGCGCACGATCGACTTGCTCTGTTCGAAGGGGGCGACTACGGCCGCAGGATCATGCGACCGAGCCGGGAGCCCCGGCGTGACACCCGCACCCCCGCCGTCGCCCCATCCCCAGAGTTCTTGAGGATGTCGTAGATGCCCGGCGAGACGGTGATCAGCTGGCCGCCCGCGAAGGCTTCGTGGTTCTGTTCGATCTCCGGCCGATCGTAGACATAGTTCACCATCAGACCCGCCGATTGCGCGAGGCGGCGCGGTGCGCGGTCGCCCAGCCAATTGAGCCGCTCGATACGAGCCCCGTTGCCGAGATGAAAGCGGCCCACCGGGTCGATCGGCGAACCGGTGTCCTGACGGGCCACCAGATACCGGGCGGCCGCCCGGGTAAGCGGCTCCTCGAGGAGCGCAACCAGCCCCGGATCCTGCAACCACGCGGGATCGGCGAGCGCGGCCGCCGCATCCGCAGCGGCCGGCACCGCCGCCAGCAGTTGGCGCCGCTGCGCTTCGCCCAGCCAAGATGCCACGGGCTCGCCCTTCAGCCAGGCGCGCAACCTCGGCAACGGCGACAGCGTGGCGAACCGTTTGAGGTTCGGCAGGTCGTGAGCGAGGTCGTCGACCACCTGCTTGATCAGGAAATTGCCAAAGGTGATGCCGCGCAGGCCATAGAGCGTGTTGGTGATCGAGTAGAAGATCGCGGTATCGGCGCGCGCGGGCGACAGTCGGGAGCCACCTTCGTCGAGCAGCGGCTCGACCTTGCCCACCAGCCCTTCGACCAGAGCCACCTGGAGGAAGATCAGCGGCTCCTCCGGCAGGGATGGGTGGAAGAAGGCATAGCAGCGGCGGTCGTCGTCGAGACGATGATGCAGATCCTGCCAGGAACGGATCTCGTGCACGGCCTCGTAGGCGATGATCTTCTCCAGCAACGAGGCCGGCGAATCCCAACTCAGACGCGCGCGGGTGAGAAAGCCGACGTCGAACCAGGTCGCCAGCAGGTGCCGGAAGTCGGCATCCAGCGCCTTCAGGCGCGGGCTCGCGCCGTCCAAGGCCAACAGGTCGGCGCGCATGTCGATCAGAAAGCGCGTGCCCTCGGGCAAGGCGTTGAACTTGGTCAGCAGCCGCATCCCGGGGGTTACCAGGGCGCGCCGCAGGCCCCGCTCCGCCGCCAGCTTGTCCGCCTCGACGTCCGCCTCCCGATAGTGGACAATCGCCCGATCGACCTCGCCGCGCTCGACCCCGAACTCGTCGGCCAGGATCTCGAAGAAGCGCGCCCGCCCGGTCGGGCTCAGGCCGAGATACACCGAGGCGATGCCGGCGGCCTGGGCGCGCGCCAGCACCTCGCCGCCGCGCGCCTCGAGACAGGCGCGCATCTGGGTGCGCAACTTGTCGGCCTGATCCGCCGACAGGTCGGGGTCGTCCCCGCCGAGGAACGGCAGCCGGGCGCCCGCCGCGATGTCGCGGATCGCCCGGCGCCATCGCCCGAGCGCGCGACCGACGAGGGTCGAATGCTCGCCCGCCGGCCGCGCTCCTGGGGCAAGTGCCGGTGCTGCCGCGGGCTCAGTCGACGCTTCGGCCAAGGCGCTCTCCCTCCGACCCCCGATCAGCTCGCCTCCGTCAGGTCTTGGTAACCTTACCCCGCAAAGTATGCCCCGGTCATGGCGAATTCGTGAACGTCGCATCGATATGGAGCAGGTGATGAGCGACAGGGGGCGGCAGTCGGAGGCCGGGGGGCGCGCACGATTTCGCAACCGCGCACGCTCGCGCAAAGTGGTCGCCGCAGCGTGAGCATCATCCGCAAGCGACGCGATCGGCTGCGCCTCGCCCTTCAGGGCGGCGGGGCGCATGGCGCCTTCACCTGGGGCGTCCTGGTCCGACTGCTGGAGGAGGATCCCCGGATCGAGGGGGTGAGCGGCGCCTCGGCGGGGGCGCTCAATGCGGTCGTCCTGGCCTCGGGATGGTTGAACGGCGGCGCCGCCGGCGCTCTTTGGATGCTCGACGAGCTGTGGCGCGAGATCGGGCGCCTGGCCCAGATCAACCCGCTGCGCGCCGGCGGGCTCAGCCGCATGGCCGCGGACCTCGCCGCGCAGTTTCTGTCCCCCCATCAGCTCAACCCCTGGGACCTGAACCCGCTCCGTTCGGTGCTGGAGCGTCGGGTCGACTTCGCGGGGCTGCGCAGCGCTGCGAAGCCACGCCTGTTCGTGGCCGCGACCAACGTGGTGAGCGGTCGCGCCCGGATCTTCACCAACGCCGATCTGAGCACCGAGGTGATCCTCGCCTCGACCTGCCTGCCGCAGCTCCATCGCGCCGTGGAGATCGACGGCGAGCCCTACTGGGACGGCGGCTTTACTGCCAATCCGCCGCTCATCCCCCTGATCGAGGGCTGCCGGGGGCGCGATGTCGTGCTGGTGCAGATCAATCCGCTGGCGGCGGCGCGGGTGCCGCGAACGCCGCGCGAGATCCGCGACCGGGTCGCCGAGATCGCGTTCGGCCGTCCGCTTGCCGACGAGCTCGAGCGCCTGCGGCAAGCCTCGGCGGGCGCGATCTGGCCATTTGCCTGGATCAACCAGAGACGTCGTCGCCTGGCCCGGCATCGCCTGCACACGATCGACGGCAGCGCCGAGCTCGGCAAGCTCGACCCGCACACCAAGGTCGAGCCGACCTGGACCCTGCTGCTCGAGCTGCGCGAGCGCGGCTGGTCGGCGGCGGATGCGTGGCTGCGGCAGAGCCGCGGTGCCCGCTCGACCGGCCGATCCGAGCGGGCTAGCAT
>JBOHKK010000453.1:0-4045 GCA_050729115.1 Geminicoccaceae bacterium
TCGCTGGACCGGGCGGCCGTGGCTGGTCGGTCTCGCGGGCGCCGGCGAGCCGGCGGCCCCGACGCTTGCGGAGCAGGCGGCGGCGGCCCGGCGCCAGCATCTCGATGCGCTCGCCGAGGACCCCCGGATCAAGCCGGTCCTGGAGCATTTTCCCGGCGCGGCGATCGTCGACGTGCGCCCGGCCGCTGCCCGCTGAACGCCCATCACCAACCACGGAGAAGCCATGAAGAACCTCGGCAACATGCTCAAGCAGGCCCAAGAGCTTCAGAGCAAGATGGCCGACATCCAGGCCAAGTTGAGCGACGTCGAGCTGGACGGGTCGGCCGGCGGCGGCATGGTCACCGTGACCCTGAACGGCAAGGGCGAGATGCGTCGGGTCAAGATCGACCCGGCGTTGGCCGATCCGAACGAGGTCGAGATCCTCGAGGATCTCCTGGTCGCGGCGTTCAATGACGCCAAGGCCAAGGTCGAGGCCCACGTCCAGGAGGAGATGGGCAAGCTGACCGGCGGACTGAATTTGCCGGGCGGGCTCAAGCTGCCGTTCTGATCGGCCATGGCGGCGCGCGCGCTCGATGACCTGATCGCGCTCTTGGCCAAGCTGCCGGGGCTCGGCCCGCGCTCGGCGAGGCGCGCGGCGTTGCATCTGATCAAGCAGCGCGAGACGTTGCTGCGGCGCCTTGCGGGCGCGCTCGCCGACGCCGCGGACCAGGTGCGCGCCTGCTCGAGGTGCGGCAATCTGGATGCCGCCGATCCCTGCTGGATCTGCGCCGCGCCGGAGCGCGACGAGCGTCAGATCTGCGTGGTCGAGGAGGTCGACGATCTGTGGGCGCTCGAGCGCTCGGGCATATTCCGCGGGCGCTACCACGTCCTCGGCGGCACCCTGTCGGCGATCGACGGCTACGGTCCGCAGGACCTGGGGATCGATCGGCTCCTGGCGCGCCTCGCCGCCGATCGTGTGATTGAGGTCATTCTCGCCACCAGCGCCACCGTCGACGGGCAGACGACCGCGCACTACATCGCGGACCGCCTGGAGCCGACCGGGGTCATGGTGACCCGCCTCGCCCACGGCCTGCCGGTCGGCGGCGAGCTCAACTACCTGGACGACGGCACGCTTGGGGCGGCGCTGGAGGCGCGCCGGCCGGTTCAGAGCCCGGCCGCCGAGCGCGCCTGAGCCGGGTCCGGCCGGCCCGATTTGAACGACACCCGCGTCACAATGGCCGTTCTCGACATCCTCGAGGTCCCCGATCATCGCCTGACCACCCGATCCGCTCCGGCCGAACGGATCGACGAGGAGCTTCTGCGCCTGCTCGACGACATGCTGGAGACCATGTACGCGGCGCCCGGCATCGGCCTGGCGGCGCCGCAGGTCGGGGTCCTCAAGCGCGCGTTCGTCGCGGACCTGGGGGGCGATGACGAGCGCGCGCCGATCTACCTCATCAACCCCGAGATCACGTGGCGCTCAAAGACCACCAACGTCGCCGAGGAAGGCTGTCTCAGCCTGCCCAAGCAGTTCGGCGAGGTGACCCGGTTCGACCAGGTGCGGGTGCGCTATCTGGATCGCGAGGGCGTGGCCCGGGAGATCGCCGCCGAGGGCCTGCTGGCCCGGTGCCTGCAGCACGAGATCGATCACCTGGACGGGATTCTGTTCGTCGACCATCTGTCGGCGCTCAAGCGGACCATGATCCTGCGCAAGCTCGCCAAAGCCAAGCGCACCCGCGAGCGCGAAAGCGCCTAGTACACCGACGCAAACGGAACGTATCTCTGATTGTCATGCCCTGGCTTGACCAGGGCATCCATCCGCAAGGCAGGCGCTGGCTCCAGCGTGGATTGCCGGGTCAAGCCCGGCAATGACAAGGGAATCAAGCGAAAGCGTCAGTGCGCTAGCTGAGCTACGGCAGAATCCGAATGACGCCGTAGTTGCTCGGCGCCGAGACGCCACAGGTGGCCGGGTCCACGTAGTGGTAGATCTCGTTGCCCGTCGCGCCGATGGTGCGCGTGAACGTATGGCTGTGGGTCCTGGGATAGGGATCCGGCAGCCCCATCGAGACGAAGTGGTTCAGTCGCCGCCGCTTGTTGAGCTCGCTGGTCCAGTCCAACAGGGTCCGCGGCGTGGCCGCGCCGGGATCGAGCGCGCCGCCCGTCTCGACGGCTTCCGACAGGAGCGATTCGTAAGCCTCCACGAAGATCGCATCGGAATTGTCGAGCGCGTTCAAGAACGTCGCATCGAGTTGGGCCAAAGTGTCGACTCGGCCCCGGTTCACGGTCTGGAACGCGGTGACCTGTCCATCCTCGCCTGCGCGAAGGACATAGGGATTGGGGCATCCCGTACCCGCCGTGGCGAAGGGGCCGGTCGCCGGATGAATGCCGTCGTTCGGGCACGCGGCGGCACCGGTCGGCTTCTCGTTCAGGCCGTTGTGCTGAACGACGAAGCGCGCGCCATGATCGGCGGCGCCGATGGCGGCGAGGATCTCCTCGGTCTGCTCGACGCCTCCCGGAATGTTGGTCGGGTCGCATCCGGCCGTGCAACCCAGGTAATCCGTGGCGTCCGTGACGCGCGGAAAGCCGGCCTGGATGAGCATGTAGCTCATGGCCTTGTCCGGAAAGGCATCCGCGATGGTCTGGAACTGTTCCTCATAGAACGCGTACAGCCCCGCGGGCGTATATCCGTCCGCGGCCCATACCGCCGTGTTGCAGATCGGGCAGGCCGGGTCGCAGCTGTTCGGCAGCCGGTTCTCATGAGTGATCAGATTGGCGCCGGACGGCTTGACGTACGCGAGCGCTCTGTACCAGGCGGGATTCTGTTGCAGATGCTCCGCCACTGCGGCGAGGAACATCCGGTAGCGCTCGCCGTACAGAGGGGTCGCGGGGTTTCCCAGTGACATCTCGAAACCGCAACCGCCGCCATGACTGCCCCGTCCTGAAGCCGAAGCTCACTCAGCCCGAGATCGGTGAAGAGCCAGTCGGGCGTGCCGGCCTTGGCCGCCTTGAACGCCAGGCTGTAGTATTTCCCGGCCTTGGCGACGCGGTCGACCTCCGTGTCCAGCACGCTCCAGTCGTAGACGCCCGGCGCCGTCTCGATCTCATCCCACTCGAACCGCAGGAGGACGCCAACGATCGCATCGCTGTCCAGGATCTCCTGCAAGGGCGCATTCGGAGGACCGGCCCCTGGGCATAGCAACTTGCCGTTCGCCGCTGGTGCCCTCGTCTCGTCGCAGGGGGCGGTCGGATCGCCCGAGGCATAGACGGCAAAGCCGGCTTCGGTCGGTCCGAGCGCGAAGATGCCCGAGGGCACGCGTGGCATCGGGCCGGTGAACTCGTTCGGGTCGTCGGGGTCGTAGGGCAGATAGGCCTCACACCAAGCCGGAAAGGCCGAGCCGTCGGGGTGCACGCGCACGATCGCGCGTCGCCGATCGGGGAATTGCCAGGTCACCGTGTCACCGTCCAGGATGTCGAGCCATTGCGGTGTGTAGGTACCATCAGAGTTGACGGTGATCGTGTAGCTGGCGGCGTTGGCGGGCGCGCAGATCAACACACCAACGACGGCGATCGAGATGGCGCTGGCGATTCGCTGCATGGTCCGTCTCCAGGATCGCGAGCCTGCCCAAGAGGCCTCCGGCGTCGCCTCGACTCTCGGCGCGCTACGGGCTTGGCACTCTGGCGAGCGTGCCTCCCTCTGCCTATGAAGCGGCTCACAGGCGTCGCAAAAAGTTCTCGAGCGTGGTCACGGATGGGACGGGCGTGCCGGCGATCGCGCTGCGCCGGGATCGACGAGCGTCGGTGGCAGCCCATCGCGCGCACACGACGCTCGTTCGCCCGGCATGATCCTTCTTCCTCTTCCTGGGGCGCACGGCGGACCAAGCCCACCCTGCGCGCCGGCGCGCGCGCCCGACCAGCTCACCCCGCGCGCGAGGCCGAGCGAAGGCGAGGATGTCTGGAGGCTCGGTATCCCGTGCGCGCAGGCCGACACTTGGCAAGCGCCCGGGTGGTGCGTATCACCGGACGCGACGCGTCGAGCAACAGGGGGTCGCACGGCGTTGATCAGCGC
>JBOHKK010000454.1:0-4039 GCA_050729115.1 Geminicoccaceae bacterium
GGCGATCACGGCCTACCGCCAACCCTATGAGGACAATCCAGTCGCCAATACCTGGCACGGGGTCAACCTCGTGGCTCTGCTCAACCGGGCCCGCCGGCTCGGCCTCAGAGTAGCTCCCGATCTTCAGCCAAAAGAGGTGGCCGAGCAGGTCGTAGCGGCACTCGAGGCCACGCCACAAGCGGAGCGCAACGAGTGGTTCCTGCCGACCCTGGCCGAGGCTTCGCTGGGTCTCGGCGACTGGGACGCCGTCGAACGGAACGTGCATGCCTACGTCGCGGCTGCCGACGCGAAAGCGTTCCAGATCGCGAGCACGCTCCGCCAGTTCACCGAGGTCTGGGATCTCGAAGAAACGGACGAGCGCGGTCGCGGTCTCGTCGCCACGCTCCGCGCGCGGCTTCTCGACCTGCCAGGTGGCGGACTCGAGATGGCTCCCGACGAGCTGCAGCGGCTGCGGGCGCAACCGGCTCCTGACCAAGGCCAGCTCGAGGCTGTGCTCGGAATTCTCGGCCCGCAGACCTACAAATGGTGGAAGACCGGCCTCGACCGGGCGCTTGCGGTCGCGGCGATCCGGCTGCGGCTCGGCAGCCGGATCGGCACGGGCTTTCTCGTTCGCGCCGCCGATCTCGGGCTCGAGCCCGGCGAGGAGCTGCTCGTCCTGACCAACTTCCACGTCGTGAACGAGCATGGCGCCAGCCCGGGCATAAGGCCCGAGAATGCCGAGGTGGTCTTCGAAGCCGTCGACACGGAGCGCACTTACCCGGTCGACCGGATCGTGTGGACCTCGCCGATCGAGCGCCACGACGCGACCCTCCTCCGTCTCGAGAGCCCGGTCACCGGCATCGCGCCTCTGCCGATCGCGAAGAGCCTGCCCGTGCTGGAGGAGACGGCGCGCGTCTACATCATCGGTCATCCCGGTGGCCGGGATCTGGCGTTCTCGTTCCAGGACAACGAGCTCCTCGACCACGAGGGGCCGGCCGCGGGCAAGCCGCAGATCCCGGGCGTATGCCGCGTCCACTACCGGGCACCGACCGAGGGCGGCAGCTCCGGCAGCCCGGTGTTCAACGCCCGCCTGTGGGAAGTGATCGCGCTCCACCACAAGGGCGGCAGGATCGGCATGCCCAAGCTCAACGGCCAGCAGGGCGACTACGCCGCCAACGAGGGGATCGGGGTCGGCTCCATCCGCGAGGCCGTGAGAGTGGCGCCGGACGGCACAAGCGGCGACCAGATCTAGCAGCCGAACGAACGACGCCATTTTCAGTATTGGAGGATCACCAATGCAGCGTGCATTTGTCATGCGAGCTTTCAACACCAAGAAAGACAGCGCCGGCAAAGAGATCGACTTCGAGCGGATACATCATGAGCTGATCGCGCCTGCGCTCGATGCGGTCGGGCTCGGCGGCGGTACGACCGGCAAGATCATCGATGCCGGCAACATCCGCGAGGACATGTTCGGCCTGATCATCGAGGCCGACCTGGTCGTCTGCGACATCACCGTCCACAACGCCAACGTCTTCTACGAGCTTGGCATCCGGCACGCCCTGCGGAAGAAGGGTACGATCCTAATCAAGGGCGCGCCGGTGGCCGACTCGACTCCGTTCGACATCCTGACGGATCGCTACCTCGAGTACAGTGTCGACGAGCCCGGCAAGAAGAAGGGCGAACTGGCCGACGTCATCCGAGCCACGCTGGCCAGTGCCCGCGAGACCGACAGTCCGCTCTTCAAGATGCTGCCGACCCTGCCTGAGATCGATCCTGCGGCCGTACAGGTCGTGCCCACCGACTTCACCGAGGAGGTCGCGCGCGCCAATGCCGCGAAGGCGGCCGGCTGGCTGCGTCTCTTGGCCTCCGAGGTCACCGGCCGGCGCTTCCAGTGGCCAGCCCTGCGGCTGATCGGGAAGGCGCAATGGAAGCTGGCGGACTACGACGGCGCACGCCGGACCTGGATGCGGGTCCGTGGCAGCGACCCCAATGATCTCGACGCGAATCTCGCCTTGGCCAATCTCTATGAGCGACAATACCGGGGCGAGACGCGCCCGGAGCTCCTCGAGGCCTCGAACCAAACGATCGCCACGGTGCTGGCCAGCAAGCGGACGACGGCTGAGCAGCGCGCCGAGGCGCTGGCGCTCCATGGGCGCAACCTGAAGACGCTGTGGCGACTGGACTTTGAGGCTCTGGGCAGCGTTGGCGACCGTCGGGAGAAGGCGAGCAATCGCAATCTGATCGGGAGCTACGAGGCGTATCTCAAGGCCTATCTCGTGGACCTCAATCATTATTGGTCGGGGCTGGCGGCGTTGCAGATGGGGACGGTGGGGCAGGAGCTAGCCCTCGAGGCGGCGTGGGAAGACGCCTTTGACGACGCGATCCAGGCCGCTGCGTATAAGGACGAGCTGGAACGGCAGGTCAAGGCGCTCCGTTCGAGCGTTCGGCTGGCGATCAACGCGGCACTCGCGCGGCTTGCCCAGGAGGGCAAGGACCGCGTCTGGGCCGAGATCAGTCGAGCCGACCTCCTCTTCCTCACCGAGGAGCGCGACCAAAGAGTAATCCAGGCATACCGCGACGCCGTGCCCAAGACTGATGTTTTCGCCTGGAGTGCGGCGAAAGGGCAGCTGCAGCTGTTCGCGGCTCTTGGCGTCAGAGCCGAGCGCGCCGACAAGATCATCCAGGCGATCGATGCCCATATCGAAGGGTCCAGGCCGGATCCCGACCTGCACATCGTGATCGCCGTCGGCCATCGCGTCGACGAGCGCGGCCGCGCCACTCCACGCTTCCCGGCGGACAAGGAGCTGCGGGTGCGCGAGCTCGTCCGGACTGCGCTTCAGAACCTCCTGGCAGGCGGGCCTCGGCTGAGGGTGCTCGCCTCGGCGGCGCCGGGCACCGACATCATATGCCACGAGGTGTGCAAGGAGCTGGAAGTTGAAAGCTCGGTTTGCCTGCCGATGCCCCCGGGCGACTTCGCCCGTCTCGCTTTCAGTGATCTCGACCGCTGGCGCACGCGCTTCCTGAAGCTCGTCGATCAACGCCAGCCGCTCCTGCTCAGTGATCAGGAGGGTCTGCCGCGGTGGCTGCAAGGCTCGGGCTTCAATCCCTGGGAGCGCGGCAACCGTTGGGTGCTCGAGATGGCTCAGACCGCCGGCGCCCGGAAGATCACGCTCATCGCCCTGTGGGACGGCAAGGATATGGGCGACGCGCCGGGCGGCACGGCCCATATGGTGCAGATCGCGCGGGAGGCCGGAACCATCGACGTGGCCATCATCGATGCGGGGCAAGTCTTGACTGGAGGATCGCGCATCGATCCAGTGATCTGACAGGCGAAAGCGGGCCCGCGCCGTTGATGCACAAGGCGCGATCAACATGGATGCGCCGTCGCACGACTTTGGCGTCTGGTACAGCGTTCCTCGCCTTGGCCATGGAGGCAGCTGCGATGACCGAGAACCTGCCCGAACGTGATGTGCACGCCTTGTTCGTGACGGCGGAGGCAGAAGGTCGCGTCGGCATCGCACGCAAGTCGAAGCCTGTCGACGCGCGCCCCGCACAGCCTGGCGAGGTCGTCGTCACCCTGATCAAGGGCGAGGGTCACGAGACGCGGAGCAAGCCGGCGGCCGAGGGCGATTGGGTGGTGCGCAACCGCTGTCCTTCGACCGGCAACGAGGCGTATCTGGTCAAGGCCGAAACATTCGCCGAGCGCTACGCAGGACCGTTCTCTGAGTCCGACGCGCAGGGCTGGCGCGAATTCCGCCCCCAGGGCCCCGAGATGCGCTTCTTCATCGTGTCCGAGGCCGAGGGACCCTTCCGCTTCACCGCACCATGGGGCGAGGCCATGCCGGCCCGGCCCGGCGACGCGGTTGTCCGGAATCCGGCCAGGCCCGACGACACCTACCGCGTCGCCGCCAACGCCTTCGAGTGTACCTACGAGATCGTGACGCCGCCTGCAGGCAAGTGATCCCAGGCTCATCTTCGTTCGCCCGGGATCGTCTTCCCTTCGGGCGCGCGGCCGCCCGACCAACCCCGCGCGCTGGGCGCGCGGCTGACCGACCAACCC
>JBOHKK010000455.1:0-4034 GCA_050729115.1 Geminicoccaceae bacterium
CCCCAAGGGTACCATCGGTGGGTGGTTGGGAGGGGGAGCGGGCCGGGGCCGCGGGTCCACCCAAAGGGAAAATGGTCTAATCTGGAAGCCGCTCAGGCCGCGCTCGCGCAAGCGCGGGTCGAGCTCGCGCACACCGGGATTGTGGCGCCGTTCGCCGGCGTGCTCGACGAGCGGCCGGTCGAGATCGGCGATTTCGTCGATGTCGGCGATCCGGTCGCCACGGTGATCGAGCAGGATCCCATCCTGGTCACCGGCGAGGTCGCCGAGACCGAGATCGGGCGCCTTTCGGTAGGCATGCCCGGCCGCGCCCGGCTGGTGATCGGCGAGGTGGTCGAGGGGCAGGTCCGCTACATCGCCGCGCAGTCGAATCCCGCGGCCCGCACCTTCAAGGATCCGGAGGGCTTCGCCCGGATCAACCGCCGGCCGGCGCTGGCGCTCGAGGTCAAAAAGCGGATCGGTGCCAACATCGTCGACACCGTGGCCGAGGTGCGGCGCGTGGTGGAGGCGGAGCGGCGGCGCTGGCCGCCGACGCTGACGGTCGACGACATCCAGGACAAGTCCGACAACATCGCGAGCATGCTGCTCGACCTGCAGAACAACGTGCTGAGCGCGATTCTGCTGGTCATGATCGTGGTGGTGGCGGCGCTCGGTCTGCGCTCGGCCGGTCTGGTCGGTCTCGCCGTGCCGGGCTCGTTCCTGGCCGGCATCCTGGTGCTCGGTCTGCTCGGCCTGACCATCAACATCGTGGTCCTGTTCGCGCTGATTCTCGCGGTCGGCATGCTGGTTGACGGCGCGATCGTGGTGACCGAGCTCGCCGACCGCAAGATGGCCGAGGGCATGCCCCGGCGCGACGCGTACCAGCTCGCGGCCAAGCGCATGGCCTGGCCGATCACCGCCTCGACCGCGACGACGCTGGCCGCCTTCCTGCCGCTCCTGTTCTGGCCGGGCATCGTCGGCGAATTCATGAGATTCCTGCCGATCAACGCTCCTCGCGACGCTCACCGCGTCGCACGTTATGGCGCTGATCTTCGTGCCCAACCTCGGCGCTCTGGTGGGCAAGGCCGAGGTCGCCGACCCGGAGACGATGAAGCTCCTGTCGGCGGCCGAACAGGGCGATCTCACTGAGCTGCGCGGGCCGGCCGGCCTCTACGTGCGCCTGCTGCGGCGGGCATTGCAGCGACCCGTGGTGGTGCTGCTCGCCGCCGTCGCCATCGCCGGCGGAACCTATGCGGCCGACGGCGCGTTCGGGCGCGGCGTGGAATTCTTCCCGGACGTCGAGCCCGAGGTGGCGCGTCTGCAGGTGCACGCCCGCGGCGATCTTTCGGTGTACGAGCGCGACGCCCTGGTCCGCGAGGTCGAGTTCCGGGTGCTCGAGGTCGCCGGCATCGATACGGTCTACACCCGCTCCAGTGCGTCCTTTCAGGGCGAGGACGTCGACGAGTACGTGATCGGGGTTCTCCTGCTCGAGTTCGCGCCCTGGCGCCAACGCCAGCCGGCGCGCGAGATCTTCGCCGCGATCAGAGCGCGCACGGCGGATCTCGCCGGCATCCGGGTGGAGGTGCGCGAGCAGGAAGCGGGGCCGCCGGTCGGCAAGGCGGTCCAGGTCGCGCTCGCGTCGCGCTTTCCCGAGCGCCTCGAGCCGGCGGTCGCCGAGGTGCGGGCGCTGTTCGATCGCCTCGACGGCTTGACCGACGTCACCGATTCGCGGCCGATCCCGGGCATCGAGTGGCGCTTTCAGGTCGACCGCGAGCAGGCCGGCCGCTTCGGTGCCGACGTCGCCCTGGTGGGGAGCGCCATACAGCTGGTGACCAACGGCATCCTGATCGGGGAGTACCGGCCCGACGATGCCGACGAGGAGATCGACATCCGGGCGCGCTTTCCGGAGGACCGGCGTAGCCTCGATCAGCTGCGGCGTCTGCGCGTCAACGGCGCGTACGGCGCGACTCCGATCAGCAACTACGTCACTCGGGTGCCGGCGCCCAAGGTCGGCACCCTGGAACGGGTCGACGGCGAGCGGGTGCTCGAGGTCGGGGCGGACGTCGAAGAGGACGTCCTCGCCAGCGACAAGGTCGCCGAGATCAAGGCCTGGCTCGCGGAGCACGCGCTCGATCCGGCGATTCGGGTGAGCTTCAAGGGCGAGGACGAGGAGCAGAAGGAATCGCAGGAGTTCCTCTCCCGCGCCTTCGTGGTCGCCCTGTTCCTGATCGCGATCATCCTGGTGACCCAGTTCAACAGCTTCTATCAGGCGCTGTTGATCCTGAGCGCGGTCGTGTTCTCGACCGTGGGCGTCATGCTCGGTCTGCTGCTGACCAGTCAGCCGTTCGGGATCGTGATGAGCGGGGTGATCGCGCTCGCCGGCATCGTGGTCAACAACAACATCATTCTGATCGACACCTACAACGAGCTCAAGCAGCGCGGCCTTGCGCCCTACGAGGCCGTGCTGCGCACCAGCGCCCAGAGACTACGGCCCGTGCTGCTGACCACGGTCACCACCGTCCTCGGTCTGATGCCGATGGTGCTCAGGGTCAACGTCGACCTGTTCGCGCGCGAGATCGCCTTCGGCGGCCCGCCCACCGACTGGTGGGCGCAGCTCGCCTCGGCGGTCGCGGGCGGTCTGACGTTCGCTGCCCTGCTCACGCTCGTGCTGACCCCTGCGCTCCTGTTGCTCGGGGCTCAGGTATCCCGCCGGTTTGCGGCGCGGCGGGCGCGGCGTCCCGAGGCCGCGTCCGGAGCCGGCCGGCAGGCGCCTGCGCCGCAACCCGCCGAGTAGGATCGGGCGGGGGAACCGGCGGAGCGTCACCTCGTTGACGTGGTTGGGGGCGTAGAAATCACGGAGCAGTACCATGGCTGCCGACAAGACCGTGGGTACGCTGAACCACCTGATCGCCGTCTGTCGCGACGGGGAGGAGTTCTACGGGTACGCCATCGAGAAGGTGAGCAAACCGCAGCTCCAGGAGTTGCTGCGCGCGACCGCCGGGTTGCATCGCGAGATCGGCGAGGCGCTGCGGCCGCATGTGAGCGGCGCCGGTGCATCAGCCGCCGAAGGCGGGACGCTCAGCGGCAAATTTCGCCAGCTCAAGGGCGGGCTCAAGGCGACCTGGGCCTCCGACACGGAACGAGTGCTCGTGCCCGAGTTGGAACAGGCGGAGCAGGCGGTGGTGCAGGCATTCGAGCAGGCGCTCGCCGAGCCGATGGCCGACGCTGCCAAGAGACTGGTCGCCGGCAAGCTCGAGATCCTCCGAGCAACGCACGCGCGTTTCGTCGAGGTGGCCCGGCGCGCCGCCGACGCCTAGGGCATTTTTGGTTCAGCTGAGATCGGCGCCAGCCCGCTGCCCCCTCCCGACCACCCAATCCCATGGTACGCTGTGGGTGGCCGGGAGGGGGCGTGGGCTGGGTCCGCCCAAGGGAAGAACGCGCCAGCCTTCTCCTCGGGCTAGAGCTGGCTCGGCAGCACTCGATCCGGCGGGCGGTGGCCGTCGACGAAGGTCTTGATGTTGATCACCACCTTCTCGCCCATGTCGATCCGGCCCTCGATCGTCGCCGAGCCCATGTGTGGCAGAAGCACGACGTTGTCCAGCTCGCGCAGTTTCGGGTTGATCGCCGGCTCGTGCTCGAACACGTCGAGACCGGCCCCGGCGAGCTGCTTGTTGCGCAGCATGCGGGTCAGCGCCGCCTCGTCGATCACCTCGCCGCGCGACGTGTTGACGATGATCGCGGTCGGCCGCAGGAGTGCCAGCCGCCTTGCCGAGAGCAGATGGAAGGTGGCGGGCGTGTGCGGACAGTTGACGCTGATGATGTCCATGCGCGCGAGCATCTGATCGAGGCTCTCCCAATAGGTCGCCTCGAGCTCGTTCTCCAGCGCCTCGGGGACCCGGCGGCGATTGTGGTAGTGGATCGCCAGGCCGAAGCCGCGGGCCCGCCTCGCGACCGCGCTGCCGATCCGCCCCATGCCCAGGATGCCGAGCCGTTTGCCGGTGATCCGGTGGCCGAGCATCGAGGTCGGACCCCAGCCCGACCACTCGCCCGAGCGCGCC
>JBOHKK010000456.1:0-4020 GCA_050729115.1 Geminicoccaceae bacterium
TGGCTGGCCCACCCTCGAGCGCTCACCCAGCGACCTTGACCTCGCCGCCTGAACGCAACAACCATGCCCTTCGGTTCCTACGCTGTCCAATTTCCACCAACTTCGCGACACGACCCAACTGAGATAGAGCAATTTTCTCCCAATGAGCGGAAGATGTCGTGATCCGCAGCGGGTTCGCCTCATCGGGAATTGCTCTAGCCGCCGGCGCTTTGCTCGCGTCGCCCCTGCTTCGATCACGAGCGCGTGGCTCCGGACGCAGGCCGGCTCCTGGGCTCGCCGTCCGGCCGGATCTGCCGGCGCAGCCCATCGGCCCGGCTGTCGAAATTGGCTGCCGACCCGCTTGCGCCGCCGGGGGAAAGTCACGATGTTAGGCGCGCGCAGGGGTAGATCGCCAGCGGATGGGCCATGACCCGAAACCTCCTCGAGACGTTGCTCGGCGCGATCGTCCTGATCGTCGCGATCGGTTTCCTTCTGTTCGCCTACAACACCAGCCAGGTCGAGCGCAACGGCGGCTACGAGCTGATCGCGCGCTTCGACAAGGTCGACGGTCTGGAGCGCGGCAGCGACGTCCGCATCAGCGGGATCAAGGTGGGGAGCGTGATCGCTCAGAGCCTGGACCCCGAGACCTACCGCGCCGAGGTGCGGTTCAGCTTGCGCGAGGACGTCCGGCTGCCGGCCGACACCTCCGCCGCGGTCGTGAGCAATGGCCTGTTGGGCGGCAAGTACCTGGCGCTCGTCCCGGGTGGCGACATCGAGATGCTGGAGCCGGGCGACGAGGTGATCCTGACCCAGTCGGCGGTGAATCTCGAGGATCTGATCGGCCACATGATCTTCAGTCAGGGGGCCGGCGAGCAGTGAGGCCCCTTCGGCTGGTTGCCAGCTCGTCGTGGCTGGCGGTGCTGGCGGCGACGGCGCACGCCCAGGGCCCGGTTCTCGACCATCGGGTGGCCGTCCTGCAAGGCCTCGACAAGGTGACGGCCCGGGTCTCGACGGTACGGGCGCCGCTCGAGCAGCCGACGCAGTTCGGCACGCTCGAGGTAGTCGCGCGCGCCTGTCGCGAGACCCCGCCGACCGAGCCGCCCGAAAGCGCCGCCTTCCTGGAGATCCGGGAGCTGCCGCCGGCGTCGGACGTGGCCGGGACGCCGGTCGATCTGTTCTCGGGCTGGATGTTCGCCTCGAGCCCCGCGGTCTCGGCCTTGGAGCACCCGGTCTACGACATCTGGGTGATCGACTGCGCTGAGCCGATCGTACCGACCGAGGGCGTCCAGGGCGTGCCGGAGACCACGGCGCCGGCGTCGGAGTAGAAGATGGCGGAGGTGGCGAGCGCGCGCTGCAGCTCGCGGCGGTACCGCTCGCGGGCAATCTCGATCGCCCCGAACCGCCGCAGGTGATCGGTGACGAACTGGGTGTCCAGCAACCTGTAACCCCCTGAACTCAGGCGTCCGACCAGGGCCGCGAGCGCGACCTTGCTGGCATCGCGGGCGCGGGTGAACATGCTCTCGCCGAAGAACGCGGCGCCGAGCGACACGCCATAGACGCCGCCGACCAGCCGCCCGTCGGTCCAGGCCTCGACGCTGTGCGCATAGCCGCGCCGATGCAGGGCGCAGTAGAGCGCGATCAGCTCGTCGTTGAGCCAGGTGCGCGGGCGCTCCGGCCGGACCTCGGCGCAGGCTTCGATCACCTGGACGAACGCGCGATCCACCCGCACCTCGAATACGCCCCGCCGGATCGTCTTGCGCAGGCTTCTCGGCTGATGGAAGCGATGCAGGGGCAGCACGCCGCGGCGTTTGGGATCGATCCAATGGATGGTCGGATCATTCCGGTCGTTGGCCATGGGGAACAGGCCGCTGGCGTACGCACAAAGCAGCAGATCCGGGGTCAGCGCGGGCATGGCTCCTGGCATAGCGAGCAGGCAAGCAGAGGGCAAGCCGCCTCGCGGGGGTCACAGCGACCCTGCGAAGTCCTCGGCTTCGCGGTCGGCATCGCGCGCGGGGGTTGGCCGGGCGGCCGCGCGCCCCAGCGCGCTGGGTTGGCTGGTCGGCGGCGCGCCCAGGCAGAAAGATGATGCCGGGCGAACAAAGGTTCGAAGTTTGTGCCCCCGTATCAGTTGCCCACCGGCGAGGCCAACCCCGGCGCATGGAACCGGGGCGCCGAACCGCCACGCGCCTGCGCAGCGTCATCGCGAGGCCGCGCGAGCGCCCGTGGCGATCCAGGCGGCCTCTGGATGGCTTCGTCGCTGCGCTCCTCGCCATGACGGTGCCGAGCGTGGCGTCCAAGTTTCTTTCTAGTTGTCACCGATAACCTCGACCCGCAGCGCATGAAACTGATGCTAGGATGACAGCGCCCTCGGGAGCATGATCAGTCGTCAGTTTCTTGTTAGGCCGCGGCCTGCCAGTCCCTCAGGAAGCCGGCGAGCCAGTCGATGTGGTAGTCGCCCTCGACGAACGCCGGATCCGTGGCGATGGCCTGCAGCAGCGGAATGCTGGTCGGCAGGCCGGCGATCACGTATTCCGCCAGAGCGCGCCTCAGGCGGCGCAGGCAGGCGGCGCGCGAGCGATCGTGGACGATCAGCTTGGCAATCAGGCTGTCGTAGTGGGGCGGCACCCACGCGCCGGCGTAGAGCGCGGAATCGACCCGAACCCCGGGGCCGCCCGGCGCGTGGTAGGCGGCCACCCGACCCGGGGTCGGCAGGAGGCTCCTGGGGTCCTCGGCGTTGATCCGACACTCGATCGCGTGGCCGTCGAAGCGGACGTCGCTCTGCGCCAGCGCCAGCGGCGCGCCGGCCGCGATCTCGATCTGCGCGCGCACCAGATCAATCCCGGTGATCATCTCGGTCACCGGATGCTCGACCTGGAGCCGGGTGTTCATCTCGATGAAGTACAGCTCGCCGTCCTGATACAGGAACTCCACGGTTCCGGCGCCCCGATAGCCGAGCTTGGCGAGGCCGTCGGTCACGCGCTTGCCCACCTTCGCCCGGGTCGCCTCGTCCAGGGCCCTGGATGGCGCCTCCTCGATCACCTTCTGGTGCCGGCGCTGCACCGAGCAGTCGCGTTCGCCGAGGTGGATGCAACGGCCGTGATGATCGCCCAGGACCTGGAACTCGATGTGACGCGGCCGGTCGAGGTATTTCTCGAGGTAGAGCCGATCGTCGCCGAACCCCGCCTCGGCCTCGCGGCGGGCCAGGCGCAGCCCCTCGATCAGGCCCGCCTCGTCGTGGGCCGCGACCATCCCGCGCCCGCCGCCGCCAGCCACCGCCTTGATCAGCACCGGATAGCCGATCGCCGCGGCGGCCTCGCGGGCCATCGCCTCGTGGGTGACCGGTCCGTCGGTCCCCGGCACCACCGGCAGCCCCAGGCGGCGCACCGTGTCCTTGGCGGCGATCTTGTCGCCCATCAGCTTGATGTGCTCGGCATCGGGGCCGATGAACACGAAGCCGTGCTCGACCACCATCTGCGCGAAGTCGGCGTTCTCCGCGAGGAAGCCGTAGCCGGGATGGATCGCATGGGCGCCGGTGATCTCGGCCGCGGCGAGGATCGCGACCTTGTTGAGGTAGGACTCGCTCGCCGGCGGGGGCCCGATGCACACGCTCGCGTCGGCCAGACGTACGTGCATCGCATCGGCGTCGGCGGTCGAATGTACCGCCACGCTCTCGATCCCCATCTCCCGACAGGCGCGGATGATCCGGAGCGCGATCTCGCCCCGATTCGCCACCAGAATCTTGTCGAACATGGACAAAGCCGGTCCGCGGCTACTCGATGATCAGCAGCAGCTCGCCGTACTCCACCGGATCGCCGTTGGTCACCAGCAGCTTGGCGATCCTGCCGCCGCGCGGCGCGCGAATCGGATTCATCACCTTCATCGCTTCGATGATCAAAAGGGTCTCGTTCTCGCGAACCTCGGAACCCACGGTGATGAACGGCGGCGCGCCGGGCTCGGGCGTCAGATAGACCGTGCCGACCATCGGCGCCCGTACCGCCCCGGGATGCGCCTCGGCCGCGGCGTGGCGCGTCGCCTCCTCGC
>JBOHKK010000457.1:0-4013 GCA_050729115.1 Geminicoccaceae bacterium
CCCTTGGGGTGGTTGGGAGGGGGAGCGGGTCGGGGCCGTGGGTCCACCCAAGTGGGGTGGTTGGGAGGGGGAGCGGGTCGGGGCCGTGCGTCCACCCAAGTGGAAAATGGTCTAGCTGCTCCCGGCAGCGCTCAATCGCTAGGCGGGGCGCTCGAGCCACGCGCGCGCGGCCTCGATTGAGTCCACGACCGGGCCGGCGGGCGGCGGCGGCCGGCGGACCATCAGCACTGGCAGGCCGAGCCGACGGGCCGCGACCAGCTTGGCGTAGGTCGCCGCGCCGCCGCTCGCCTTGGTCACCAGGACGTCGATGCCATGGGCGCGAAGCAGCGCGATTTCGCCCTCGACCGCGAACGGTCCGCGCCCCGCCAGCCAGTGCGCGCGGCGGAGCGGCAGGGGGCCCGCGGGCTCGATCGTGCGCACCAGGAACCAGAGATCTAGTCCGGCGAACGCCTCGAGATCGCGCTGGCCGACGGTAAGAAAGACGCGGCGCCCGCGCTCCGGGAGCCGGCGGGCCGCGTCCACGAGGTCCGCGACCTCGATCCAGCGATCGCCGGGCTCCGGCTGCCACGGGGGGCGGAGCAGCCGCAGGCGCGGCACCTCGACCTCCCGGCAGGCCTGCTCGGCATGGGCGCCGATCTGCGCGGCAAACGGGTGGGTCGCGTCGATGAGGCGGTCGATCCCATGGTCGACGAGGAATCTGGCCAAGCCTTCGGCACCGCCGAAACCGCCGCTTCGCACCTCGCCGGGCGGCAGGGTCGGGCTCCGCGTGCGGCCGGCGAGCGAGCTGATCACCTCGAAATCGCCCTGCGCCGCGCAGGCTTCGGCGAGCGCCACCGCCTCGGCCGTGCCGCCTAGAATCAGAGCTCGTGACACCCGCGCGATCGCCTGCTTCGAGCAAGCGCCACCGCATCGTTTCGCCTAGCGTGGGCGCGTAGGCCGGTGATCGCGCTTCGCTCTGCCCACCAACGTCTTGCCTTCGAACGGCGCGGGCCTTTCTTGACCGCGATCGTGTAAGTCACTATCTTACGCCGCATGAAAACCACGGTTTCATCGAAAGGCCAGATCGTGCTGCCGGCCGAGATCCGGCGACAGGATCGCATCGAAGCCGGCCAGGAGTTCGAGATCGAGCGCCTTGATCGCGGTGAGTACCGGCTCAAGCGGCGTTCGCCGCCGCCGAATGAGGGCGTGGTCGACTGGCTCCTCGCCTGCCCGGCGCAGGGCTTCTTCGTTCCCGTTGCATCCGAGTCGACCGACACGCTGTGAGATATCTGGTCGACGCCAACGTCCTCAGCGAGCCGACCGGGCCGGCGCCCAATCCCAAGGTGGTCGAGTGGCTCCGACGCAACGAGCGCGCGATCGCCGTCGACCCCATCATCCTCGGCGAGGTGCGCTTCGGCATCCTCTTGTTGCGCAGGGGCAGCAAGCGGGCCAGGCTCGAGCGGTGGTTCGAGGCAGGCGTGCAGCGACTTCAGTGTCTGCCGTGGGAAGCGGACACGGGCCTGAAGTGGGCGCAGTTGCTCGCACGTCTTCGCGCCGCCGGGCGCGCCATGCCGATCAAAGACAGCCTGATGGCCGCCACCGCCCTCGTCCACGGTCTGACCGTTGTCACGCGCAACCGCAGCGACTTCGAGAAGGCGGGCGTCAGCATCATCGATCCCTTCGCAGTCTGATCCCGGCCCCGTCGGGCGGGACTCGTACGTCAGTGTGCTGCGGGCGGACGGCACTGTGTCCTCCCAGATTGCGTTTGATGATCGTCTGCTCCGAGCCGGCGTCGCCTGCATCATTCACCGGGTGGTGGCGCATCGGACAGCGTGCGAAAGCCGATGTGCGAGCTGCCGAGGTCGGCGTCCATGGGCTGGGGCGCGGCCGGCCGAGAGCTGGCCCAGAAGTTGGGTGCGCAAAGCCACGAGCCGCCCTTGATCACCCGGCGCGCCACGCCGTCGGGCGCCGCCGCGACCGCCTGCGTCATGCCGGCTCCCGTGGCGGCGAGTAAGTCGATCATCTTGCCGCATGCCAACATGCCGCTGCTACCTGCGGCGAGATTCTACGGGGGCTGGGACGCCCACCGATCACCGAGATCACCAGCCTTTGGCGTGGCCGATCAGCCGGCCCTCGCGATCGAACACCATGACCTCGAGCGTGCCGGCGCCGTCCATTTGGTCCAGGGCGACGCGCCGGGCCTTCCTTGCCACGTCGTCGGCGAGCGGCAGGCCCACGTCCTGCGCCAGCTCCAGCACCTCGTTGGCCGAAGCGGCGCCGCGCGCATGACCGACCACCTCGCCGGTGGCGCCGAGATCGCCGAGACGTTCGGCGAGGGCCGGCAGGTCGACCGCGGAGCGGCTGGAGTGCAGATCCAGGTGACCGGCGGCGAGCTTGGCGATCTTGGCGAAACCACCCGCCAGGGTGACCTTGGGGATCGGGTGGCGCCGCAGGTACTTGAGCGTGCCGCCGACGAAATCCCCCATGTCGATCAGCGCCACGTCGGGCAGGCCGTAGTGCGCCTGCACCGCGCGCTCCGAGGTGCTCCCGGTCGCCGCCGCGACGTGCATCAGGCGGCAGGCGCGCGCCACGTCGATGCCGCGATGGATCGAATGAATCCACGCCGCGCAGGAATACGGGATGACCACGCCGGTCGTGCCGAGAATCGACAGTCCGCCGACGATGCCGAGGCGCCCGTTGGTGGTCCGGGCGGCGAGGACCTCGCCGCCGGGGATCGCGAGCGTGACCTCGAGATCGCCGCCGTCGCCGCGGTCGCGGGCGATCTCGGCGACCATGTCGCCGATCAGCCGGCGCGGTCCCGGGTTGATCGCCGGCTCGCCGACCGGGATGGGCAGGCCCGGCCGGGTCACCACGCCGACCCCCTCGCCGGCGATGAACAGCACGCCGGAGCCGGCCTCGCTCCGGCATACCGAGGCGCGGATCAGGGCGCCATCGGTGACGTCGGGGTCGTCGCCGGCATCCTTGATCACCGCAGCGCTCGCCCAGGGCGGTCGCAAGGACCTCTCCGCCAGATCGAAGCACGGCCGCTCCCCCCGCGGCAGGCGGATCGATACCGGATCGGGAAAGCGTCCGGTCAGGAGCGCGACGTAGGCGGCCTTGGTCGCTGCCGCCGCACAGGCGCCGGTGGTCCAGCCGCGCCGTAGTTCACCTTCGGGTTTGCGCCCCATCGTGCCGTCGTCAGCCCCACGTGCCTGCTTCATCTGGCCCCCCGGTTCGGGCTAAGCTGAGCTCCGGTGAGGAGCATCCCGATCATCTCTGAAGCACGCCAGTTCGACAAGCCGATGAATGAGGCCAGATGAGCGCACCCGGATTGATCATCGCCGCGCCGGCATCCGGCAGCGGGAAGACCACCGTGACCCTGGCGCTTCTGCGCGCGCTGGGCAGCGCCGGCACCGCGGTCGGCGCGTTCAAGGTCGGGCCCGATTACATCGATCCGATGTTCCACGCCCGCGCATCGGGACGGCCGTCGCTCAATCTCGACAGCTGGGCCATGCGGATCGAGACCCTGGCGGGCCTCGCCGATGCGCTGGCCAAGGACGTGGCGCTGGTGCTGGGTGAGGGCGTGATGGGCCTGTTCGACGGCGCGGCCGATGGCCGCGGCTCGACCGCCGACCTTGCGAGCCTGCTCGATCTGCCCGTCATTCTGGTCGTCGACGCCCATGGCATGGCGGCTTCGGCGGCCGCCCTGGTCGAGGGATTCAGCCGCCATCGCGACGACGTGGAGGTCGCCGGCATCATCTTCAATCGGGTCGGCAGCGCAGACCATGGCGCGCTGTTGCGCCGGGCGTGCGACGACCGGTTCGCGCAACCGGTGCTCGGCTGCCTGCCCGACGACCCCCGGCTCCGGTTGCCCGAGCGGCACCTGGGGCTGGTCCAGGTCGATGAGGTGCCCGAGTTCGACGACCTGCTCGACCGGGCCGCGGGGCTCGTCGCCGAGCAGGTCGATCTCGAGCGGCTGACCCGGCTCGCCCGCCCGTTCGGGCTCGGTCTCTATGGCCCGCCGGCGCGGCCGC
>JBOHKK010000458.1:0-4007 GCA_050729115.1 Geminicoccaceae bacterium
ACCGCGCGCTGCATGCCGCCCGGGTCGAGCCGCGCAGCCGCCGCCAGATCCGCTTCGAGGCGGCGCTCGACGACCTGCCGGACGGCGCCTTCGCCCTGCTTGCGGACGAGCCGTCGAGGCCGCTCCTGATCCAGGGCGCTCACCTCCTGCCGTGGCGTCCATTCGGCTACGGACCCCCGCGCCCGCGCCGCGCCGGCGCCTGTCTCCTCCTGACGCCAGGGCCGACCGTCGCGGTCCTTCAGGCCGGCTATGCGCCGGCACTGCACCGATCAGCGGCTCACGCGTGACGTCGTCGCGGCCGCACCGCTCGCCGGCAAGGGTGAGTTCGGCGTTGTGGCCGTCCGGCTCGGGTTACAAGGTCAGCTGGTAGCTGAGCGGAACCCAGCGATAGCCGTCCGGCGTCCGCTCGACGGCGCCGACCGCCGGGAACGGCATGTGGTAGCCGATCGCCCAAAGGCGGTCGGTCGCGACCATGTCGAGGATGCGCCGGCGCGTGGCGATCGCCGCCTCCTTGTCGTCGTCGACCTGGACCTGCCAGTCGGGTCGCTGCAGCGACACCACGTAGTGGTTGGTCGCATCCGCCCACAGCAGCAGGCGCTGCCCGTCACTCTCGAGGTGATAGGCCATGTGGCCCGCCGAATGGCCGAACGCCGGCACGGCGCGGATGCCGGGCACGACCTCCTGGTCGGGGGCGACGAAGGTCGCCTTGTCGGCAAACGGCAGCGCCACGTTCATGAACAGCTCGCGGTTCGCCTTGCGGGATTCGGGCACGTTCTCGCCGCGCCGCCAGAAGTCGAATTCGACCGCGCCGAAGACGTAGCGGGCGTTCGGGAAGGCGGGCGCCTCGCCTTCGAGCAGACCCCCGATGTGGTCGGGGTGGCAATGGGTGATGACCACGACGTCGATGTCGTCGGGCGCATGGCCGGCGTCCTCGAGCAGGGACCTGAGCCGGCCGACGCCGGCGCCGCGGCGCGGCGCCCCGTTGCCGGTGTCGAACAGCACGAGCTCGCGCCCGGTGTTCACGATCGTCGGCGTATAGGAATGCTCGAAGCGGGTCGGCGGCAGGCGGTTGGCCGCAACGTGCCGTTGCACCACCTCGGCCGGCTGGTCGGCGCCGAACATCGGATGCGGGCCGTCACGCTGGCTCACGCCGTCGAGGAGGTTGGTGATCTCGAAGCCGCCCAATCGGAAGCGGTAGATCGAAGGCCGCAGAATGCCCTTCATGTCGCTCGGCATGGCGATTCCCCCCGCACGTTGACGATCGGGCGCCTGCGGCCGCACAAGGTCACGGCGCCCGCACCTTCCTGTGGGACGATGGTCGTGGGATTGCAGGTCAGGGTCATGAGCGAAGCGGACGCCGCCGCGAGATACTGAGCGCCACGCCGACCGCGAGCGGCAGGAGGGCGGGCAGGAACAGCAGCGCCGCCGCCGGCAGCTCGACCTGTCGGACCTGCCGGGTGCTGGCGCTCACGACCGCCGCTCTGCGGGACGAGGACGCCAGACGGTATTCCCGATACGACGGCGAGTTCCACCAAACCCTGTTCAACCTCGCGGCCAACCCGTTCCTCGCCGCGGCCCATCAGGCGGTCCCGGCCGAGATAGCCGCCGTGAGGCATAGACCATTTTCCCCTTGGGTGGACCCGCGGCCCCGTCCCGCTCCCCTCCCAACCACCCACCGATGGTACCCTTGGGGTGGTTGGGAGGGGGAGCGGGCTGGTGCGAGCTGATCGAAAAATGCGCATAGCCTCGGCGCCCGGCCCGAGCTGCTTGCTCTCGTCGAACGGGCCGAGGTCAGATTGGCGGCCGGACCTTCTCGAGCACACGCGCCCTACTGCACCGCCTTTTAGCAAGGTCCGATCTGATCGGGGGCGATTCGCTCGATCCACCGGTTGCCGTCCGCCAGCGGACGGACGGAGCTCATTCCTGGCGGACCACCGCCTCCGCCTCGATCTCGACCTCGTAATCACCCACCAGACCGGCGACGGCGAGCAGCGTGTTGGCCGGCAGCGCCCGGCCGAAGACCCGGCGGTGGCACCGGGCCGCCTCGGCCCAGCGCGCGGGATCCTTGAGGTAGACACGGGTCCGGACGACGTCGTCCAGGTCGCCGCCGAGCGCGGCCAGCGCCGCCGCGATCCTGTCGAGGATGTAGGTCGTCTGCCCCTCGACGTCGCCCGGGCACACCACCTCGCCCGAGCCGTGCGTCGCGGTGGTGCCGCTCACCAGGATGCGCTCGCCCACGCGCACCGCGCGACTGTAGCCGCAGGCGGCCTCCCACACCGAGCCGCTGTCGATCCGCTGGCGGTCGGGTCGTCCGGCGACCGGCGCCGACGCGTAGACCTGCGGCAGGCTCTCGAGATGGTGGCTGAGATCGCCCGAGGCGGTGAGGAAGGGCGGCCGGCGATACTCGTCGCCACAGTCCCCTGGGATCGCTGCGGTCGCCGCCAGCGCCTGGTGCAGCAGCGCCCGGTCGGCGTCGTCGAGCGCGAACGAGAAGACCCGCAGGTTGTCGCTGCGGTGCTCGCGCTCGCCGAGCCGCGCCCCGACGATGACGGCGGCGACCGCGGGATGCTCCAGCACCCAGCGGGTCGCCACGTTGGCAATCGAGACCCCGTGCCTGCGCGCAACCTCGTGAAGCGCGCCAAGAAGCGCCTGGAACGGCTCCCAACCGCCGGCCGCCTCGATGAAGCGTCGGTATTTCATCTTGCTCCAGTCGCGGATCTCGGCGGGCTCGGGCACGGCCAGCCAGCGCTCGGCCAAAAAACCGCCGGCGAGCGCGCCAAACGCCAGAATCGCGACCCCGTGCTCCAGGCAGAACGCGCTCATCTCGCCCGCCGCGCGGCGATCGAGCAGCGAGAAGCAGATCTGGTTGGCGGCGATCTCGATGCCGTTCTTGACCAGCACCCGCAGATGGGCGGTATCGAAGTTGGTCACGCCCAGATGACCGATCAGGCCTTGCTGCCTGAGCCGCATCAGCTCCGCCAGCGCGTCGAGATAGGCCGGATGCTCGTAGCTCCACCAATGCAGCTGCATGAGGTCGATGCGCTCGAGCCGCAGTCGATCGAGGGCGCGCCGAACCCCGTCGCGCACCACCTCGGGCGTCATCGGTCCCGGCTCGGGCACCCATTTGGTCATGACCGTGGGCCGGGTCCCGCCGCGCGCCTGGATCAGCCTCGACGCCCGGCCGGCGACGATCTCGGCGCTGCCGTAGTGATCCGCCATGTCGAAGGTGTCGAAGCCCGCTTCGGCGTAGCCGGCCAGGGCCTCGGCGGCGGTGTCGAGATCGATGCCCCGCCCGTCCCGCTCCTGATCCGCCATCTGCCAGAGACCGGTCACGATCCGGCAGACCTCGAGCCCGGGCGCCAGGGTCGCGCGCTCGGGCTGCGCTCGGGGGCTCGTCATGCCACCTCCCGTAGTCTCGACCTGGTCATCCTGTCGTAACCCGCGGGGTCAGCCAAGACCTGGCGAGCGCCACGACGGGATCGACGCGATGACATCGAGCGCGCACGGCTTCGACACCGGTGCCGCTTCGGCGATCCGTTCCGGCGGTCCATGGCGGCATCGCGCCTCACCGCGCCCCCGTGAGCCGGCGGCGGTGGTGCGCGCCGGGGCGATGGACGGGTCGAGAGGTCGCCCGGCCGATGGATGTTGTTGCCACGGCGCTTCTCGGGCGTCACGCTGCGCATCGATGGCTGGCAAGCCGCGGACATCGACCGAGCAGGCGGGGATGGCTGAAGACGCGACCGAGCGCGGCGACCCGGGCCGGCGCCTGACGGTCGGCCTGGTCGTCAATCCCATCGCGGGGATGGGCGGCGCGGTCGGTCTCAAGGGCACCGACGGGGCCGAGATCCTGGCCCGGGCGATCGCGCTTGGCGCGACACCCAAGGCATCCGGCCGCGCCCGGCGGGCGCTCGAGACCATCGCGGCGGCCGGCGCCCGGCTGCGCATCGAGACGCCGCCGGGGCTCCTCGGCCAAGAAGCGGCGGCCGGCCTCGACCTCGACCTCGGGG
>JBOHKK010000459.1:0-3994 GCA_050729115.1 Geminicoccaceae bacterium
GGGTTGGGTCGCGGGCGCGCCGATCAGGCGCGATCGGCCGGCCGGTTGGCCCACGCCCGATAGCATTGATCCAGCACGAAATCCCAGCCCTTGTCGTATTCGGCGCGGTGGGCGGCAGCGCTCGCCGGCCAGCCGCCGTGCACCAGAACGACCCGGGTGCGGTCGCTCGCAAGGGCACTGAAGGTCAGCTCCACCGTCGTGGCATCGGCGGCATGGCCTCCGGGATGCCAGCTGTGGGCGAGGCGGTGCGGCGGATCCCACTGCGTGATCGTGCCCCAGACGTGCTGATCGCCGGGGCGCGTGGTCTCGTAGATCCAGCCGCCGGCCCGGCCTTCGAGGGTGCAGGCGACGGCGTCGCCCTGGCCGACCGAGTGGGTGGCGAGCGGCCACCACTGGCCGATCTCCTCGATCCAGATCCGGAAGGCGTCGGCCACTGGTACCGCCACCTCGATCCTCTTGCGCACCGGTTCGAGACGTTCCACCTGTCTGCCCCCCTTGGTTGCGGCCCCAGGTTGGTGCGATAGTAGCCCCTGGCGGGCGCATACGAAAAGCGGATCGGGAGGACTTCGATGAAACAGGTGCAGTTCACGGCATTCGGGGCGCCGCACGAGGTCGCCGCGTGCGTCGAGGTGCCGGACGTGGGCGCGCCGGGCGCGGGCGAGGTGGTGATCGAGGTCCTGGCGTTCCCGATCAATCCGGCCGATCTCCTGACCATCACCGGCGGCTACGCCGTGCGGCCGCAGCTGCCCGCGACGCTTGGCGCCGAGTGCGTCGGCCGGATCGCGGCGGCCGGCGCGGACGTGCGCCACCTCGCCGCGGGCGATCGGGTGATCAATCTCGGTCGCGACAACTGGTGCCAGCAGCGCAAGGTGCCGGCGGCGCAGGCGCTGAAGGTGCCCGCGGACGCCGATCTGCTCCAGCTCGCCATGCTCAAGGTCAACCCGGCGACCGCGCTCATGATGCTGCGCCAGTACGTGGCGCTGCAGCCGGGCGACTGGGTGATCCAGGACGCCGCCAACTCCGGGGTCGGCACCAACCTGATCAGGCTCGCCAGGGCGGACGGCATCCGCACCGTCAACGTCGTGCGCCGTGACTCCCTGGTCGAGCCGCTCCACGCGATCGGCGCCGACGTGGTGGTGGTGGACGGCACGGATCTCGCCGAGCGGGTGCGCCACGCGACCGGCGGCGGCGCGATCCGCCTCGCGATCGATGCGATCGGCGGCGCCATCGTCCTGCGCCTCGCCGACTGCCTGGCCGAGGGCGGCACCGTGGTCAACTACGGCCTGCTCTCGGGGCAGCCGTGCCAGCTCGGCGCCCATCATACCATCTTCAAGGGCATCACGCTCACCGGCTTCTGGCTGCAGAAGGGCCTGACCGCGATGGCGCGCCCGGACCTCGAGAAGCTGTACGCCGATCTCGCCGCCCGGATCGCCGACGGCACGCTCCGGGTCGCGGTCGAGGCGACCTATCCGATCGAGGAGATCAAGGCTGCGCTCGCGCATGCCGGGCGCGAAGGCCGCGGCGGCAAGGTCCTGGTGCTGCCGAATGGTCCGGTCGGCTGAATTCCGACCGGCGCAGCATCCCCCTGGACTTGCCCGCCCGGCTGAATAAGACTTGTCCCGATGCAACCGGGACGTCGATGGCACGGGGGGACCGCAGCTCATGAACGCCGACAATCTTCAGACCGTCTGGGCGCCGCGCGTGCTCAGCATCCTGCGCATCGTGGCGGCGCTGATCTTCATGGAGCACGGCACGCAGAAGCTGCTCGGGTTCCCGCCCTCGGACCGTCCCGGGCCCGAGCTGTTCTCGCTCTCCGGCCTGGCAGGCGTGCTCGAGCTGTTCGGCGGCGCTCTCCTGGTCCTCGGGCTGTTCACCCGCCCGGTGGCGTTCATCCTTTCCGGCGAGATGGCGTTCGCCTATTGGATGGCGCATGCGCCGGACAGCTTCTTCCCGATCCTCAATGGCGGCGATGCGGCGATCCTCTACTGCTTCGTGTTCCTCTACCTGGCGGCCGCCGGCGGCGGCGCCTGGAGCCTGGACAACGCCATCCGGAGCAAGGGCAGGTACGCCGAGCCCGGCCCGGCAGGCTGATGCGCGACGGGTGGCGGCAGGCCGACGGGATCGGCGAGCCCGGCCGCGACCAGAGCGCGACCGCAGCGGGAACCGGCAGGGGTAGGTTGGGTGAGCCGAAGGCGGAACCCAACGTCGTGCTCGGGCCGGCGCCATCGGAGCTACCATTTTCTGCGGCGGCCGTCATGGACGGCCGGTGGGTTCGCACACGAAGGGGAAGATCCGAGGCGATCGGCCGGACCCAGCCGGCGCCGCGCGCTTCGACCGACGGCGGGTCAGCCCAGGCTGCCGCCCGGCCGGCGGGCTTGCGCGAGCACATCAAGGATCCCCTGGCGGACGTCCTCGGGCTGCTCGCGGATCGCGCCGGTCAGCGCGTGCATCTGGCGGCGCAGCGTGTAGATCTGATCGAGCAGCGAGAGCACCAGCGGCACGGTCTCCTCCTCGACCTCGAGGTCGTGCCGGAGATCGCAGATCAGGCAGACCCGCGCGACGTCGAGATCCGAGAAGGCCGGCTCCGCGCCGGCCTGCCGTTCGGGCGCCACCCAGCCGAGCTCGATCCACTGGGTCAGCTCGACCCGATCGATCCGGCGAACCAGCGTCACCACCTCGGAGAGCGTCCTCATGCCGAGCTCCCCATGTCTTTCCGCGGATCGTAGGCGTGGTCCTCGGCCCAGCGCCGCACGAACGCCTCGAGCTCGGGATCGGACGCCTTGGGCAGGACCACCTGAAGGCGCACGTACTGATCGCCCCGCTGCCCGCTCTTCTGGTCGACGATGCCGCGGCCGCGCAGGCGCAGCACGGTGCCGGTATTCGCGCCCTTGGGTATGGTCATCGACACCGGGCCGTCGATCGTGGGCACCTCGACCTTGCCGCCGAGCACCGCCTCGGCCAGGCTCACCGGCAGATCGAGGTGAACGTTGTTGTCCTTGCGCGTGAAGTGGGGGTGCGGCTGGATGTGCACCTCGACGTAGGCATCGCCGGGCGGGCCGCCCTCGAACCCGGGCATGCCCTGGCCCTTGAGGCGCAGCGTCTGGCGATCGGTGACGCCGGGGGGGATGGTCAGATCGATGGTGTGGCGATCGCCGACCGTGACCCGCTTCTTGGCGCCCTTGGCCGCCTCCAGGAAATCGATCGGCAAGCTGTACGAGACGTCGGCGCCGCGCGCCCGCATGCGCACGCGCTCGCCGCGGCCGCCGAACAGGCCCTCCAGGATGTCGTGCAGGGAATCGGCATCGCCGACGCCTTCGCGGGCATAGAAACGCCCGGCAGCCGGGTCCTCGGCGAAGTCCCGGTAGTATTGGTACTGGGGCCGCTCCTGGCCCGAGGCGTCGATCTCGCCGCGGTCGTACTTCCCGCGCTTGTCCGGGTCCGAGAGGATGTCGTAGGCGGCGGTCACCTGCTTGAAGCGCTCGGCGACGTCCGGCTTGTCCGGGTTGAGGTCGGGATGCATCTCCTTGGCGAGCTTCCGGTACGCGCGCTTGATCTCAGGCTGGCTGGCGTCGCGACCGACGCCGAGCGTGGCGTACAGATCCTCGCTCACGGCTGATCGCGGACCGGTCCGCTCATCTCGACCACCTTGTAGCCCAGCTGGCCGCGCTCCAGCGTGAACTCGCGCTCGGCGAAGCCGGTGCATTCGCGCTCCGCCTGGAGGACGCGGGTCCAGTCGGTCGCACCCGCAACGCTCGCGTCGAAATAGCTGTAGCGCACCCGCAGGCGGGTGGCGCCGTCGCCACTCGCCAGCACCTTGCGCTTGGTCACCGAAGCGATCTCCGGGGACGGGCAGCGGCCGCCCTCCTCGCTCGCGTTCTTGGCATAGTACTGCGCGATCTCCTCGGCCAGCCGGTCCTGGGGCGGCGGCAACGCGGTGCAGCCGACCAGGCCGAGCGCGGCCGCGAGGCCGCGCCACGCGCGCGCGCCCCTCGCT
>JBOHKK010000460.1:0-3980 GCA_050729115.1 Geminicoccaceae bacterium
GCTGTTCAAGCAGACCGACCTGGAGCTGCTGCACGTGAAGGTTGTTGAAACCACGGAAACGATTAAGCTGCACGGCAAGAGTATCCCGACCAAGCGCGCGACGTTCAGCGGCGATTTCAGTGCGGTGGTCTGGTTCGACGAGAACGACACTTTGGTCCAGGGCCAGTACGAGATGAACGGCCGGAAGATTCGGGTCGAGCGCGACGAATGAGGTGAGGCCCAGCGGGAAGGCGGATTGGCCGGCTCACAGCGACCAGGAATCCGGTCCATCGTGGCAAGGAATCAACGTCCAGGGCGCCGACCTGGCAGCGGCGGCAAGACAGGGAAGCATGCACATGACCAAGCGCAGAGCGACGCGAGCCGCGGTGGCGCTGTCCGGGCTCGTCCTGGTCCTCGCGAGCTGCCAGGCGATCGAGAACGACGAAGCGCAGGACACCGAGCAGCTGCTGGCGGCGGCGGGGTTCCACATGAAGGAGGCCACCACCCCGGAGCAGCTCGCGAACCTTCGGGCGATGACCCAACGCAAGATCGTGCTCCAGGAGCAGGACGGGCAATCGCGGTATGTCTACGCCGATGCCCAGGACTGCCAATGCGTCTACGTCGGCAGCGAGAGGAACTACGACGAGTACCAGAGACTTTCGCTCAAGGAAGAAATCGCGGAGGACAACCTCGACGCCTCGATGGACTGGGGCATGTGGGGACCATGGCCGGTGTATTGAGGGACGGCCGAAGGTCCCCAGGCGGCCGTCGGATACGATCAGGCGCGATCGAATGCTCGCATCGAAAGCGCCAGGTCGACGGTTCATCTACGGTTCAGGTCGGCTGCCTAGACTCGCGGCGACATCGAGAGGGGACGCGGCTTCAGCGCGCCTGCGGTGATCAGGGGGGCGATCGGGACGGGCGCACAGACCTGCTTGAAGGCGGGTTGCGAGCGGCCCAAGTTCTACGGTGGAGATCAGGTCATATTCTGCTATAGTAAGCGCCACGGCAGAAATCAGATGACCCACGTTCAGCTCATTGATCCTGATCTGGACGGGGGGCAGCGCACTGGAGGGTGGCATAAGTCCGGTTTAAAACTATTGCCAAGCCCAGAATTGGCCTGGAGAATAGTTTCCAATCCGCGGTCGCGACGGAAGGTGCTGGAGGCTTGTCGTACCGTCGGAGCAGGAGGGGGCGGCGAACAGATGCGTCGTTCCAAGGCCCGGCGATGTCGGGTGGCTGGCGTCCCAACCCTGCGTTGGGACGCTCGAGTGCAACCAGTTAGGGAGAACATGATGCGCAAGCTTCTGGCAATCGGTGGGGCCATCGCCCTTGGCCTGTCCGCCATGGCCGCGGCCGCGGACGAGGTCACGGGGACGATCTCCAACATCGATCTCACCCGGAACACCTTTCAGCTCGAGGGCAAGACGTTCACGGCCGATCCCAACAACACGGTCGGCCCCGCGCTCTCCGAGCTGAAGGATGGCGATACGGTCACGGTCGAGGCCACGGACATCGAGACCGGCAAGCAGCCGATCAACGCGATGATGATCAAGAAAGCGGAGTAGGCCGGCGACCGAGCTTTCTCCGGAACCGCTCGGACGGCTGACCGATGCCGTCCGAGCGCGTCCCGGCCGGATCGCCGCCAGTTGGGTGATCGATGCCGGAGCGGCGCCAGGGCAGTTTGCTCACTCATAAGGCGCTGAACGGACAGCGCATCGGCGCAGCATGATGCTCGCCATCGTGGCGAGCGAATGCCATCGACCCGAAGCGATGTGACGGCACAGTCGGTCGCACGTGGGCGATGATCGCTGTGCGCCCGCCCGCCGTGCCGTTCGACTCGGTCCGGCTGTGGATAGGTCGGACGGGGCGGCCCACCTCGACGCCGAGCCTGCGGGAACCGCGTGAAATGGGCATGTCGCGACGTCGGTGCTCCGATCGCGAGCCCAAAGGCTGGACAGGGAGGTTCGACCATGCTCGCGACGCGGCTGTCGAAGGTTGCATGGCTCACCTGCGCCCTCCTCGGCGCCGACCATGGCAATCTGATCGCCGCCGAGCTGTCGGACGCCGATCGCAAGACGATCGAGGAGCTGCTCGGTGCGGGGGTCCTGGGCGAGGCGGTAGCGGGCGAGCCGCTCTCCGACAAGCTTGCCGGGCTGCATGAAGGCACCTGGATCTACGAGATCGTAAGTGGCAAGAACCAGGGTCAGACCGAGGCGCACGTCGTCACCCGGCTCAAGCGCGACGACACCGGCGCAAGCTGGCGCTACGAGGCGGGGCCGAAGGACATCCTGTTCCTGCGCGTGGCCGATGACGGTATCATAACGATGATCACCGAGCAGGACGTCGACGAGGGGGTGGTCATCAAATACACACCGGGACAGCCGCTCATGATCCCGGATCTGGCACCAGGCCAAAGCAGGCAGTTCTCGATCGGCGTGAAGGTCTACGACCTGAGCCATCCCGATCACCTGGAGCACAGCGGCAAAGTCGAGCTCACCTATAGCTATCTGGGTGATTATCGGGTCGCCGTGCCCGCCGGCAGCTATTCGGCGGCGCTGATCAAGTGGTCGTATAAGGGCAAGATCTGGCTGGCCAATATCGAGGACACCCAATACCGCTTCGTGACCCCGGACGTCGGCATCGTCGCGAGCATCGATAAAGAGGACATCTCCGCGCTGTTGGTCTACCAGGACCACTCCAAGACGGGGCTGGTTCTGCAAAAAGGCCCTTGATGGGTGGGCTTGGGCGCTCGGATGAGCCTGCTGCGGCGACCACGGCGCTCGCAGCCACGCTCGCCGCAAACCCCTGCCGGCTCGTACCGCTCACGGGACGTCTGGCATCGTGGCGCGCCCGCCTGGACACCCTGCGCCCCGTCCAAGGCCGCGTGACCGCTCGCGCCGCCAGCCAGTTGCCCCGGTCCAAGGTGCAGCTCAATGCGCGGGAGGGACAATGCCGAGGTTGATCGCGCACATCGCCGCGGCGGCAATCGTCGCCATCGTCCGGTTGCCGCTCGCAGACGCAGCCGAGCAGCCCGACGCCGCCCGCACCTCGCTGTCGGACGCGGAGATCGAGCGGCGCCTCGACTTCATCGAGCAGCGGCTCGATGCCAGCAAGCGGCACGCGCAGATCTGGTACTGGAGCTGGCTGACCATCAACGGGGGCGCCACAGTCGGCCTCTCGGTCGCCTCGGCCATTGCCGATGACGCCGACGACCGGGCCGCGTACATCCCGCAGGCGGCGCTCGCGGCGCTCGGGGTCGCCGATCTGACCGTGATCCGACCCCTCGAGGCGCGCTTCGGCGCCGAGCCGATCCGCAGGCTGCCGGAGGCCACGCGCACGCAGCGCCTGCACAAGCTGGAGCGGGCCGAAGCGCTGCTGCGCGGCAACGCCAGGCGGGCCGAGGGCCGCAAGTCCTGGCTGCTCCATCTCGCGAACTTCGGTCTCAACGGCGCCGCCGGCCTGGCGACCTACGCGACCGGCCAGACCAGCGATGCCATCGTCTCGTTCGCCACGGGATTCGCCGCTGGCGAGATCTACATCTGGAGCGAGCCCGGCGCGCCCGCGCGCGACTGGCAGGACTACCAGCGCTTCAAGACCCGCCGCTCGGCGGCGGGCCTGCGCCTCTCGGTGGTGCCGGGCTTCGGCCGGATCGCCCTCAAGCTCGAGTGGTAAGACCGACCCTGCGAAGCCCTGACCTTCGGGATCGGTATCGCGCACGGGGGTTGGCGCGCCGCTCCGCACCGACCACCGCGGTCGCGCGGCGCTCCGGGGCTCACTTTCGGACTTCGGACCGACCACTAGGAGCCTGTCCGAGAATTGACAACAAGGTATTGTGGTGATTCTGTGGGCAAGGCGCAACTCCTTGGGTTACGGCGATGAGCAAGACCTTTCGGGCGTGGGACGTGGATCAGGTGTGGCTGTTGCCGCCGTCGGTCCAGGACTTCGTGCCGGCGGGCCATCCGGCGCACCTGGTGCGCGAGCTGGTGCGCGCGGAGCTG
>JBOHKK010000461.1:0-3972 GCA_050729115.1 Geminicoccaceae bacterium
GCTCCACGAAGCGCCGAGGTCCCAAGAGGTGGATGTTGCGCTCGCTCTGGAGCAGTTGGATGTCCATCTGGACGGGCCCCACCAGAACGACCGACCCGTGTGGGAATGCCTGCGCGACGGTGACGACGAGCTCTACATCCACATGTCGATGAAGCCCGCCGCTGTACCCGATGAGGGGACGCGGCAGATCAGCCAACTCGGTCGGGCAGCTACCGATATTGGCGCGGTCGAATACCTCAAGGTTGACCCCTACGTGGAAGCTATGAAGGCTCCCGCCGATCGCGCCAAATCGGCGCTGCAGCTTCTCACCCTGAACAAAGACGGCATCGGCGTTCCTTACAAGGCGTTGCTCTAACTCCTGGATCTCGATCGATGCGTCAGTCAGCGCACGGAAGTCTGCGACGCAGTAGTAAACGACCCGCGACCCTGCCCTTGCCAATCTGTCCACCAACGCGACGGCATTGCGCGATGGGAGACATACGAACACGATCGGATCTTCGGTGAGGATCGCGGAGATCTGCCGGGCCAGCCGCGGGAGCATGACGCTTGCATTGATCCATCGCGCGACCCGTGAGCGGGGGAACGGCACGAGCATCGGCGTGATGACCTGGAGTCCGGGAAGCGGCGAAAAGGCCCGACCTCCCTTCAGGCTCAGCCAGCGCCGAATCCGGCCCATGATCCGCCGGGCATCCCTGAGTCCGATGGAGCGGATACCCGTGTTCTCTATGAACACGACCCGATTTCCAGCCTTCGCGAGCCGCGACACGATCTCATGGTGTCCTTGCCAGAGGAAACCCCAGTCGATCGATGAAATGAACACGATCGACCGCCCGGATAGCGGGAACTGCGAGGGCTCTACCACTCTTCGTAACTGTCCATGCCGCCGTCGTGGCAGGAGGCGAAGGCGCCCGGCATCTGACAACGTCTCATGAAGACAGTCCGCAGAGGCGCTCAAAGGCGCCGCGAGCGTCCTCCCGCATCCGGCCTATCCCCCGCTGGGCTACCGCCGCCTCCCAGTCACGGAACTTGAAGCCGTTCCCGCGCACAACGGATGAGTAATGGACGACCCGAGCGATGCCAAATGCGTCGGCGAGGATAGCCCCGTGAAGGCTCGATGTGTGAACGAGACCACATCGCGCAACATCATCGATCACCCGGTCGATGTCCGCGGTCATATCAATAACGATGTCGCCGCGAACCTCTCGAGCAAGGCTCTGATCGGCATAATGCGGAACGACTCCCACTAGTGACCCTGGCGATGTCGGCGGGTGGATCAGGAGGGCCGGGTCGAAAAAGGGGACGCTCTCTCCGACTCCGCACCTGGAAGCGGTGAGTGGGCCACGTAAGCCGAGAACTGTCGCTGCGGTGAGATCACACCGCGAGTGCTCGTACATGAGCCCCGCTCCGAACACCATCCCGCGCCAGCCTGGAGGTACCAGTTCGAGAATGCTACCCGCGCAAAGGAGATCGGCTGCCCAAAGCTCAACGCGATCGACGGCGATGCCTTCCCTCCGCAGCAGGTGCGCCGTGAGTTGGTCGCCAAAGTTGCGGTCTCTGGCCGACGGCGACCACCAGGCGCGGATACGCCTCCGCGGAGTCGGTGGGTGTGATGTTGACGTGGGCGCAGATGCTCTGCCCACCACTGGGGCCTGACCATCTGAGAGCATCCGCCGGAGATGCTTAAGAACGCCGCCGACGTGCAGTACGCGGTCAACGGCAGGGTGCCGCTCGAGAAAGGCGATGAGCCGCTGACGCAGGTCGTCTGTCACGACCGGCTCGAAGTCATCCTGGGGCGACTGGTCAGACTTGCGCACTGATCGCATGACCTAGGTATGCTCCCACCGTCAACTAGATTGATCCGGCCCCGGCTACGCTGCTAGTCGGTGACTGTGTTGGTGCCTATATGAACGCTCCGTCTGCTGTTCGCAGACGCCTTCTATCGCTGGGACGTCGAACCGCTCAGGGGACGACCGCAACCAGCGATCTGCTCTTCGGACAGCAGAGTGCGTTGAGCGCTCCTTGGCTGCTCGAACGGCTTGGCCAGGCGCATACGGTGCGGATCCAGGACACCCCCCATGCTGCCGCATTGCGTGGAGATGAGAAGCAATATCTCGAATACCTAACGAAGCCTCGCCGACATTCGTCGGCTCGGCCTCATACCCTCAAGCGGACGACGGAGCGGCGCGGCCGGGCGAAGCCCTTCCCCCGCGCCGCATTTCCTCTGATCGGGGGTGCGGCGATGAAGCCGACGAGCAACGTGAACGACCTCCTCGAGGGCCATGTCGCGCTCGATCTGGAGTGCCTCGATCGCCTCTACCTCAACGCCTACCTGCCTAACCTCCAAGTCGGCGGTCAGGTCATCCGCTTCATGAAGGAGCACCTCGGCCGTCCGGTGCCGTCCCCCGCGATCATGGGCCAGCTCGGCGACCGGTTCTGCGCCGCGACCGCCGCCTTCGCCAAGACGAACGGGATCCCGATCATTCACTTCAAGAAGGATGACCGGCACATCGACGTGATGCGCCCGTATCTGGACAAGGCGACCGCGGCGGGCGTCGTCGCGATCGGCGTGGGCCAGGAGTTCCAGTGGGTCTTCGGCGGCACCAAGGGCACGACCGAAACCCCGGGCGCGGTGAACTACGGCTTCGACAAGGCCCAGCGGCGCGTCAACTGCTACTACTTCTACCTCGTCGACGACCGCTTCGGCGCGGCCTTTATCAAGATCTGCACCTACTTCCCGTTCCCGGCGAAGGTCTGGATCAACGGGCACGAGTGGGCCAAGCGCCAGGCCGCCCGAGCGGGCATCGGCTTCACCGCCCTCGCCAACGGCTTCGCCAGCTCGGCTGATCCGGTGGCGCTGCAGAAGATCTGCGACCAGCTCGGCCCGGCCGAGATCCAGGACTTCTTCGATCGCTGGACGGGGGTGATCCCGATGCCATTCGGCACCGCCGACCGCGCCGCCGGCTACTGGTACGAGCTGTCGCTGCGCCAGGTCGAGGTGTCGCGCACGATCGTGTTCGACGCTCCCCGCCGGGCGTGCGCCTTCTTCGAGGCCCTGGTCGCCGACAACCTCGGCACCGGTCGGCCCGACGAGCTCACGATCATCTTCGGCCGCCGGATCCAGAAGAACACCCCCGGCGAGTTCGCGACCAGGGTCGTGACGCGCGGCACCGAGGTCACCGTGAACGTCTTCTACAAGCGCTCCCGGCTCAAGCAGTATCTGAAGGAGGGAAGGGCGCTGCGCATCGAGACGGTCATCAACGACCCCGGCGACCTCGGGTGCCAGCGCCGCCTGAAGAACCTCGCCGAGCTCCAGGAGCGAGCCCGCGCCGCCAACCGCCGCCTGCTCGAGGTCGAGCGCGCGGGGCAGAGCTGCCTGGTCTCGATCGCGCTCCTGGAGCGCCTCAGCCTGCCCACACGCGAAGCCGGCCAGCGCGCCTCTGCGCTGCGCTTCGGCGACCCGCGCGCGATGGCCCTCGCCGCTAGCCTCTGCGCGGTGGTGCACGCCACCCTCGGCTTCACCAATCGGAGTCTTTGTGCCCGGGTGAGCCAGCCACTGGGCGGCCTCTACACCACCGCACAATGCACCTACGACCTGCGCCGGCTGCGCCTCAAGGGTCTGGTCACGCGGCTCCCGCGGTCCAACACCTACGTGCTCACCCCCGAGGGCACCCGCTGGGCCCTCTTCTACACCAAGCTCCAGGACCGCCTGCTCGGGCCGTTGCTTGCGGCCGACCAGCCACCGGCACCGATGGAGCTGCGGCGCGCACTCCGAGTCATCGACAGCAGCGTCGACCAGTACATTGACGCCGCGCGGATGAAACCTGCCGCATGAAACTTGCTTCATGTCGCAACGTGGCCGGAACAGAGGGGCACTAGAGCTACTGGTACAGCGTGCCGGTGTTCACGACAGGCTGAGTGCTGGTCTCGCTCACGAGGACGACCAGGAGGTTGCTCACCATCGCGGCCTTTCGC
>JBOHKK010000462.1:0-3923 GCA_050729115.1 Geminicoccaceae bacterium
GCGCTGGGCCGCGCGGCCGACCCGGCGCGTGCCGATCCCGCGCGGCAGGCTCCCGCTGGCTCCGGATCATTCGGGCTGCGGCAGCGGCTTCAGGATGGTGCGCAGGCGAAATTCGGTCACCTCGCCCCGGCAGTTGAAGCGCACCGGCGGCTCCGACAGGCCGGCGCCGGTGCTGGTGTAGCCCCACATGTCGCCGTAGCGCCACAGCCCGCCGTAAAGGTCCCGGTGGCGCGACAGATGCCTGATCAGCGGCCGGCCGCCCGGCAGGCACACCTGGCCGCCGTGGCAGTGGCCGCACAGATAGAGGGCGTGTCCGGCCGCAGCCGCTTCCCCGGCCATCTCCGGCGAGTGGGCGAGCACGATGCCGCAGGCCTGCGGATCCCGCGCCGACAAGGCGGCCCCCGCCGCCGGCGTGTAGTAACGATGCACGTCGTCCAGGCCGGTGACCGCGACGGTCTGGCGGCCGCGGCGCACATGGTGGGCGCGGTTGATGAGAACGCCAAGGCCCAGGCGCTCGAACGGGCCGACCATGTCCGCAACGTCGTGGTTGCCGAGCACGGCCAGGAAGCCATCCGCCGCGCGTACGGTGCGGCACAGTGCGGCAAGCGGCTCGAGGATCTCGGTCTGGGTGAAGGCGCCGCGCTCGACGGTCCGGAAATCGCCGGTCAGCACGCACAGATCGACCTCGGCGCCGGCGACCGCGCGTACGATCGTCTCGCCCAGCGCCGGCGCGGCGTCGAAATGGGGGTCGCTGATCTGGAGGATGCGGTAGCCGTCGAACTCCCGCGGCAGCCGCGCCACGCTCAGCTCGACCGTCCGGTAGCAGATGTCGAGCCCGTTCGCCAGGCCACGCTGCCACAGACCCATCGTTTTGAGCCCCAGGCTCATGGCCGCCTTGACGGCGCGCAGCGACACGTCGCGCCGCGGCCCGTCCGGCGTCATGCGGATCCGGCGATTCTCCATGCCGAGCCGGGTCTCGAGCCACGCCGATGCATGGCCATTCACACCGGCAAAGAGATGATCCGTGGGCAACCCGGGCGAGCGCGAGACCACTTTCCCCAAGGAACGTCTCCAGTGGTTCGGTCATCCTGGCCTGGACAGCTGGGACAACGCCCGGATCGAGGCGCGGGTTCCCAGCCGGGCCGGGCCGGATTCGATCCACTGAAGGAGATGTATTCACGGTTAAACAATCGTGTCCAGAAGCGAGAATTGTACGACCCCGGAACTTGCGAGCTGAGCCCACCGCGGCGCGGCGGCGCGCTGGCGCCGACCAGAGATCCGGATCAGACCGGCCAGCGCTCCAGACGCCAGGCGCTGTCCCAGAACATCCACTCCAGCTGGGCGGCGCGCACGAACGCGCGCAACATCTGGTCGCGGATGGTCGGGCTCGCAGCCTCGGCCATCCCATCGCCGATCGCGATCACCTTGCGCACGCCCAGGGCGAAGGCCTCGTCGGCATAAGTGTCGATCCAGGCCTGATACGGGTTGTCCGCGGCCGCGGTCCCGAGCAGGTGCTTGCCCACCTCCCAATAGATCCAAAAGCACGGCAGCAGCGCCGCGACCGCGACCTCGTAGGGCGCGTTGTAGGCGACCCCCAGGAGGTAGTACGCGTAGTGAGCGCAGGTCGGGGACGGCTCGGCGGCAGCGGCTTCGGCCGCCGAGATGCCATAGTCCTTGAAGAAGCCCTCGTGCAGGGCGCGCTCGACCACCACCGCCTCGCGCGCGCTGCCGGCGAACTGGATCAGTGCGTCGTTGTCCGGGGCCCGCGCCGCGGTGACCGCGAGCGCCCGCGCGAAATACGTCAGGTAGTGCGCGTCCTGGAGCATGTAGAAGGTGAACCGCTCGCGGGACAGCGTGCCCGCGGCCAATTCGCGGTTGAACGGCAGATTCAGGATTTCGCCATAGAGCGGCACGATTCGCTGCCAGGCCTCCTGCGAGAAGCTCATCCGCCTTCCTCCCGCCAGAGCGCGTGGAAATGATGCACCGGACCGTGGCCATGGCCGACGCTGAGGCGATCGGCGGCGCGGATCGCCGCCGTCACGTAGGCCTTGGCGCCCTGCACCGCGTCCCGCAGCGGCAGCCCGCGGGCGAGCAGCGCGGCGATCGCTGAGGCCAAGGTGCACCCGGTGCCATGGGTGTTGCCGCTCGCGATCCGCGGCACCGCGAGGGTGAGCGGCTCGGTGCCGTCGTCGAGCACGTCGATGCAGTCCGCCGCCTCCAGGTGGCCACCCTTGAGCAGCACGGCTTGGGGACCGAGCTTGCGCAACCGCGCCGCGGCATCGATCATGCCCGCCTCGTCGCGCACCACCTCCGTCCCGAGCAGCACCGCCGCCTCCGGCAGGTTCGGCGTGATCACCGTGGCGAGCGGCAGCAGGCGTTTTCTCAGCACGCTCACCGCGTCCTCGCGCAGCAGACGATCGCCGCTCTTCGCCACCATCACCGGATCGACCACGATCCGCCTCGCGCCATGGCGGCGCAGCCCGTCGGTCACCGCCTCGATGACGCTCGGGCTCGACAGCATGCCGATCTTGACCGCGGCGATCTCGATGTCGTCGAACACGGCATCGAGCTGGGCGACGACGAACGCCGGAGGCACCTCGTGGATCGCCGTGACCGCCCGGGTGTTCTGCGCGGTCAGCGCGGCGATCACCGAAGCGCCGTAGACGCCGAGCGCCGAGAAGGTCTTGAGGTCGGCCTGGATGCCGGCGCCGCCGCCGGAATCCGAGCCGGCAATCGTGAGCACGTTGGCGATCAAAGGGCTTTCTCCGCCTCGGCCTTGGTGGTGTCGATCACGGCCCGCAGCTCCCGGGCAGCACCTTCCGGATCGGCCGCCGCCATGATCGCGCTGATGACGGCGATGCCGTCGGCGCCCGCCCGGACCGCCAGGGCGACGTTGCGCCCGTCGATGCCGCCGATCGCGATCAAGGGCAGCAAGGTGAGCCTGCGGACTGCGGCCAATCCGCCGGCGCCGATCGGGCTGCCGGCATTTGCCTTGGTCGCCGTGGCCGCGAACGGCCCGTAGGCGACGTAGTCGACCAGCGCCGGGTCGAGCGCGCGGGCCTGATCCACCTGGTCCACCGAGACGCCCAGGATCGCGTCCGGCCCGAGGATGGCGCGCGCCGCCGCCGGCGCCAGATCGCTCTGGCCGACGTGGCAGCCGACGCCCGCGGCGTGCGCCACGTCCGCCCGGTCGTTCACGATCAGCGGCACGCCCTGCCGGTCGAGCACCGCCTTGAGCATCTGCGCCTGCTCGAGCAGGGCGCGCCCGTTCGCGTGCTTGTCGCGCAGCTGCACCAGCGTGACGCCGCCCCGGACCGCGGCGGCGACCACCTCCGCCAGCGCCCGGCCGCGCGCCAGCTCGGGGTCGGTCACGAGATAAAGCGTCGGGTCGAAACGCCGCCTCATGCGATCCTCACGCCCTCGAGGACGGCCGCCTCGTCGAGGAGCGCCAGCTGATCGACGATCCGCCAGCGCAGGCTGCCGGGCCCCGCCGCCTGCGCTGCGGCGCGTTCCCCGGCCAGGCCGAAAATGGCCAGAGCCTGGGCCGCCGCCAGGAGCGGGTCCTGCTCGACCACAAGGAACGCACCGATCACCGCGCTCGCGGCGCAGCCGAGCGCCGTCACCCGGGTCATGCGCGGATCGCCGTTCCCGACCTCGCGCCAGCCTTCGCCGTCGGTGATCCGGTCGATCGCGCCGGTCACCGCGACCGCGGCGCCGGACGCCTGGGCGAGCTGCTGCGCGGCGTGGACCGCCTCGTCCGCGCCGTGCGTGCTGTCGACGCCCTTGGTCGGTCCCGCGGCGGCGCCGGCGAGCGCCAGGATCTCCGAGGCGTTGCCTCGGATCACCGTCGGCCGCAGCTCGATCAGATCGAGCGCGGTGCGCGTGCGGTACGGCGTGGCGCCGGCCCCGACCGGGTCGAGCAC
>JBOHKK010000463.1:0-3920 GCA_050729115.1 Geminicoccaceae bacterium
GCGCCGGCGAGCCGCGCCGCGGCGACGTTGAACGGCGGCGCCGACGCTCCGATCTTAGAGCTGGAAGCGCGAGGTCGTGCGCCCGATTTGACCGGCGCGACGGGGCGTCATAGATCGGGCCCCAGATCATGCGGATGGGTGGCCGAGCGGTTGAAGGCACCGGTCTTGAAAACCGGCAGGGGTTAGCGCCCCTCGTGGGTTCGAATCCCACCCCATCCGCCAGACTGCTAATGAATTCAATGGCTTACAGGCGTCTCCCGGCTCTACCCACGACGTACCCAACAAAAAAGGGCCGCCCCGAAGGACGGCCCCGGTGTGGTGCGCAGGACGGGTCAGGCGGGGTCAGTCGGCTCAATCGACTGCTCGAGCCAGCCATGGGCCTGCCGGCACAAGCTGAAGATGTAGTTCTGCTCCGGGTTGCCGATGCAGCCGAAGCCGACGTCGTCGCCGTCGAGCCCATCGGCGTCGCTGCCGTGCCGGAGCGCAATCCGCAGCTTGGTCGTCGCATCGCCACGCGTCACGGTCGGCGCCGCCACTGCCTGGGCGAGGAGCTCGCAGCGGCGGTCGACGACGCGCTCGAAGTCCGCCCGATCGAAGTCGTCGCTGCGCCACTCGGCGAGGTTCCGGTCAAGCGCGTGCTCGATGGCGCGCAAGGTGGTCGTGGTCATCCTGCGTCTCCTAACTCGAGCTTGCGCAGCCGCATACAGGCCGCGGCGGTCCTGAGCGCCAGGTCGATTGCATGCTCGGGCTCGAGCGCGACCGCGATCATCGTCGGCAGCCGCGCCTCCTCGATGAAGGCGGCGCAGTTGAACACGATGAGCGCGCCGTCATCCTCGACGCTGATTCGGAGCGAGGTCCTGACGCTGATACTGGCTTGGATGGGTTCGGGTTTCGCAGGCTGAGCGCCTGCGCTATGGTCTGTGCAGCCCATGTCCATGGCCTTCCATGGCTTGGGTTAGGGCGGCGGCGGCTGTTGCGAGCAGCGGTCGTCGCCCGCCCGCCTTCGGCGAGTCCGGGAACGCTACGCCTCAACCGGCATTCCCGTCAATAACGTTTCGTTTTGAAATGCGCGCGATATTGCCATATCCTTTGAGGCCATGAACCGAGCGAAGGCATGGCAGGCGATACAAAGCGGCGGCCAGAATGTCCGGTTTGACGATGCTATCAAAGTTGCCGAGGCGTTCGGCTACGGCTTGGTCAGGATCACCGGGTCGCATCACATCCTGAAACACCCAAACGTGCCCGACTTGCTGAACTTGCAGCGCCGGCGGAACGGTACCGCGAAGACTTACCAGCTCCGGCAGCTCGTCAGCTATGTCGAGCGGTATGGCTTGACGATGAAAGGGTGACACCATGGCTGACTACGCGATCGTGCTCTTTCGCGATTCGGTCGACGGTGATTGGATCGCGGCTGTGCCGGACCTCGGCAGCGGCGTGTCCGCCTTCGGCGACACTCCCGAGGAAGCATTGCGCGAGATCGAGGTCGTGATTACCGCTATCCTGGAGAACATGCAGGAGCGCGGCGAAGCGCCCCCAGAGCCCCGTTATCGGCCTGCCGTCTCTGCCGCAGCTGCCTGAACTACCGGCCGGCGCCGAAGAAGTTCTCGCCTGCGCCTGCCCACGGCAGAGCTCGGCGCACTGACTTGCGCTCCTCTTTGGCGAGGCGCTTGCACTCGCCGGTGCAGTAGACGTGATCCGGATTGCTCGGCATGAACGGCGTGTGACAGTGCCCGCACCGCCGCTCCTCGATCCCCCGCGGCGCTGACCCGCCGACACCGGCGGCAGGCGGCTCGGGCAAACTCGGCGGGCCCCCGGCGCCGTTGCTAACCGGCTCAGGCTCCGGCTCGGCCGTGTCGTCGCGCTCCTCGGCCTGGCGCTCGGCAGCGGTTTGGCGCTGGACCTCGGCGGTGAGTTCGGCGTACCGCTTGTCCTCCGCCTCCGCCCTGCGGCGTGACCAATCGCCCTGACGGCATCGCTGGCTGCACCACCGCGCCCGGCGGCCTGACCTGCGCGGAAACTCGACGCCGCACTCCTCGCATGTGAGCTGCTCTGGCTCGGCCGAGGGGTTGCCATCATCTGGCGCCGCCGTGATGGCCCGCCCCATGCTGCTGAGCAAGGGCGCCTCGGCCGGTACGATCGGGCGGGCGATGGCGACCGCCTCTCCTGCGGCCTCCACGGGCGGGGAATCGGCCTCCTCGTCGAGCACCCCGCAGCCGCCGGAGGCGAGCAAGCTCAACAGCCCCTCGGCCGCAGGGAGAACGCGATGCAGCTCGGCCAGCGCGACCACGACGTTGTCGACCGCCACGATCTGCTCGTCGAGCCGGGCGCGTTGCCGCTCGAGCGTGGCACGCAGCTCAACGAACGACGTCATGGCCTGCCGAACCCGAACAGCCGCGGGTCGCGCTTGCGGGCGTTGACCACGGCCGCGACCGCGCGCTGCTCAATCCGACCCGGGCCGAGCTCGCGCATGATGTCCCGTTTGAAGCCATCGAAGGCCGCGTGATCCATGCCGGGCGCCGCGTGGAAAATGTATGTGTTACCGCCCTCACCGGCGCCGCTCAGGATGCGCCGGGTGTCGCTGGCGCTGAACACGCGCCCGCCGACCTCGGGCATCACCAACTCCCACCCACGCTCCCCGGCGATGAACGGCCGCCGGGGAGCGAATGTGCCGCCAGCCTGCAACAGCCTCGGGCCCGGCCCACCGAACAGCGCTGTGCCGGCAGTGACCTGGCCGGCACCGCCGAAACCGCCGAAGGCACCGCCGAGCGCCGCCGTAATGGCGCGGAAGATCACCGCCTCGATGATCGCGCGCTGGATCGCCTGGATCACGCCGGACATCGCGTCGGCGAAACTCGAGGCGCCCACGATCGCGTCGGCGAAGCCGGTGCTGAGCGTCGAGGCGAAGTTGGTCGACAGCGACGTCGCGAGAGCGATCGGGTCGTTCATGCGCGCGAATTCGTCGGCGAGCGCCTGGGTCAGCGAGACCGATTCCGCGAGCTGCTCGTTGTCGACCGGCGCGCGCGCCTGCTCCTCCGGCGCGAACCCGCCGAGGCCGAACATCCGCCGCTGCCGCTCGAGCTGCGCCTGGAACTCGCCGATCCCCGGCCCGCCCGGCCGACCAAACGCGATCGTCTCATCGAGCGGCGGTAGGCGCTCGACCTCCTCGCGCAATATTCGCACCGCAGTGGCCTGCCGCTTAACAGCTTTCGCCGCCTCGTCGGCCGTTTGTGTATTGCCGGCGGCGATCTCGTCCAGGGCCCGCAAGCGCGTCTGCGTCTGCTCGGCCGCCAACTCGGCGCCAAGCAGGTCATTGGCCAGAGCGCGGACCTGCCCGCTGAACTCAGCGAACTCCTCGCTGCCGTCCGTGACCCGGTCGGCGAGATCGGCAAGGCCGGCCGCGAACTCGGTCGCTCGGATCTGGCCCGTGAGAAACTGGTTGATCAACACCGTGAGTTCGCCGGACCCTGACGTCAATCCTGCCATGGCGGCACCGACCTGGCCGAACTCGAGCACCATCTCGTCGAGCTGTGCAATGATTCGGTCCTGCTCGGCCTGCTGCGCCTGATACTCTGCCATCAGATTGAGCGCGATAAGATCACGCTGCGCCGCCGTCAGATCGCGAAACCGCACGATGCTGTCATCTAGCGAAGCGATCTGCTCGTCGAGCGCCACCCGCAGCCGATCGGCCTCGTCCGCCGCCTCGCCGGTCCGCCGGGACAAACCGAACAGCACACCGGCCGCGACCCCCGCCAGCGCGATCACCGTGCCGAGGACCGCGCCGACCGGCCCGAAGGCGCTCGCCATCTGCGAGCCCTGCTGGCTCAGCACCAGGAAGGGACTGACACCAGCCTGCAACTGGACCGCGATGTCCTGAACTTGAAACCCAACCTGCGATAGTCGGCCGCGCGGCAGCGCCATCC
>JBOHKK010000464.1:0-395 GCA_050729115.1 Geminicoccaceae bacterium
GTGCGGGTCCCGGCGATCTGGTGGTGGCCGAGCGGCTCGCGGGCTCGGCGCTCGGGCTTGGCCGGGCCAAGGTGATCGAGCGCCTCGGCGCGCCGGACGAGCCGGGCGCGATCTCGTTGTTCGCGGCGCAGACCTTCGGCCTTCCGGTCGCGTTTGCGGCCGAAGCCGAGGCCCGGGCGGAGGCCGCAGCGCCGGTCGCGCTCGGGGACCGGGCCGACCTGCGGGCGTTGCCGCTGGTCACGATCGACGGACCCGATGCCCGCGACTTCGATGATGCCGTGTTCGCCGAAGCCGATCCCGACCCCGCGAATCCCGGGGGCTGGCACATGGTGGTGGCGATCGCCGACGTCGCGCACTACGTGCGGCCGGGCGATGCGTTGGACCAGGAGGCGCGG
>JBOHKK010000464.1:405-3917 GCA_050729115.1 Geminicoccaceae bacterium
CCCCAACTCGGTGTACTTCCCCGACCGCGTCCTGCCGATGCTGCCCGAGGCGCTGTCCAACGGCCTTTGCTCGCTGCGTCCGGGCGAGGACCGGGCCTGCGTCGCAGTGCACCTGTGGCACGACCGGCGTGGGCGCAAGCTCAAGCACCGCTTCGTGCGTGCCCTGATGCGCTCGCGCGCCCGGCTCACCTACGAGCAGGTGCAGGCGGCCGCGGATGGCGCCGCCGGTGCCCGGGTCGAGCCCGATGCCGCCGCTGCCCTGCTCGAGACCGCGATCCGGCCGCTCTACGGCGCCTATGCGGTTCTGGCCAAGGCGCGCCGCCGGCGGGGCACGCTCGACCTCGATCTGCCCGAGGCGGAGGTCCAGCTCGGTCCGGACCGCCGGCCGATCGCGATCGTGACCCGGCCGCGACTCGATTCCCACCGCCTGATCGAGGAGTTCATGATCGCGGCCAACGTCGCCGCGGCGGAGACCCTGGATCAGGCCGGCATGCCCGGCATGTACCGGATCCACGACGCCCCCGACCCGATCAAGCTCGAGGCGCTGGCGCAGTTGCTCCAGAGCCTCGGCATGGGGCGCGCCCCGGGCACGCTGGCGCGCCCGGCCGACCTGTCGCGCCTGCTCGAGCAGCTCAAGGAGCACGAGCTGTCGCCGATCGTCAGCCAGCTGGTGCTGCGCGCCCAGAGCCAGGCGGCCTACGCGCCGCGCAACATCGGCCATTTCGGGCTCAATCTCGGCCACTACGCTCATTTCACCTCGCCGATCCGGCGCTACGCCGACCTGTTCGTGCACCGCGCCCTGATCCGGGCGCTCCATCTCGGCGAAGGCGGGCTCGAGGAGAGCGTGACGATCGACGAGCTGCAGACGCTGGGCAGCCATCTGTCGCGCTCCGAGCGCCGCGCGATGGAGGCGGAGCGCAATGCGCTCAGCCGCTTTGTGGCGCTGCTGCTGGCCGAGCGCATCGGCAGCACCTTTGGAGGAACGATCACCGGGGTGCAGAAGTTCGGGGTGTTCGTCCGGCTCGACGAGACCTTGGCCGAGGGTCTGGTGCCGGCGCGCACCCTGGAGGAGCCGTTCACCTACGAGCCGGCCCGCCAAATGCTCCTCGGTCGCTTCTCCGGCACCGCGCTGGCGCTGGGCGATCGGGTCGAGGTCGAGCTCACCGAGGTCGACATCCTGACCGGCCAGTTGACCTTCCGGCTGCTGGCGCACACGCCCGGCGCTGCGGGCCGGGCCGCCAGCCGGGCGAGTGGAGGCCGTGGCAGGGGCCGCGCCCGCGCCAGGCGACGCTGAGCGCCATGCCTAGGGATGCGCTCGCCGGCCGCGCGGCGATGCGCCTCGGCCTGCCGGGCAACTGGCTCTCGCTCGGCGCGATCATGCTCACCTCGACCATCATCGGGATGACGCTCGCGTTCAGCTTCCCGCTGCTCAGCCTGGTGCTCGACCACCGCGGCATCCCGGCCGACCTGATCGGCCTGAATTCGGCAATGAACGGCCTCGCGGTGTTCGTGATCGCGCCGTGGCTGCCGCGCCTGGTCAACCGCCTCGGCGTGGCGCGCAGCATGGCGCTCGGCCAGTCGCTGTGCATCGCCTCTCTCCTGGCGCTGCCGCTGGAGGTCGACCTGGTCCTGTGGTCGGCTTTGCGCTTTCTGCTCGGGCTCGGCACCGTGCTCGCCTGGGTGGCTTCGGAATCCGCGGTCAACGCGCTGGCCGAGGAGGCACGCCGCGGCCGGGTGATCGGCGTCTACGCGACCTTGTTCTGCGTCGGGTATGCGGCCGGGCCGGCGCTGGTCGGCGTGACCGGCAGCGAGGGCTTCCTGCCGTTCGCCCTGTGCGCGTCGCTGCTGGCGCTGGGCCTCCTGCCGCTTCTTCTGGTGCGCGGCCTCGACCGGCTCATGGCCGAGCCGGGCCGCTCCGATCTCACGTTGGTCTGGCGGCAGGCGCCGGTCGCGCTCGGCGCCATTCTGGTGTTCGGCTTCGTCGAGACCATCTGCTTCGCGTTGCTACCGATCTACGGCCTGCGGGTCGGTTACGACGAGGTCGGCGCGACGTTGCTGCTGAGCGCGCTGATCGCCGGCAACATCATCTTTCAGCTGCCGCTCGGATGGCTCGCCGATCATCTGCCGCGCATCAGCGTCCTGCTCGGCTGCGTGGCGGTCTCGCTGGCCGGCGTGCTGATGTGGCCGCAAGCCATGGCTGGTGCGCTGGTCTGGCCGCTCCTCTTGATCTGGGGCGGCGCGCTCGGGGGACTCTACACCCTCAGCCAGACGCTGCTCGGCGAGCGTTTCCGTGGCAGCGACCTGGCGGTGGCCAACACCGCGTTCGTGCTCCTGTACCAGGTCGGCGCGATGAGCGGCCCGGCAATCGGCGGCATCGCCCTGGAGCGCCTGGGAGTGCCGGGATTGCCGCTGACGATGGCGCTGGCGCTGGCGGCATTCCTGATCCCGCTTGCTCTGGCCGGCCGGCGCCGGCGAGCTCCCGGCTGAGGCGTCGGCTTGACACGGATGGGGTCGGCCTTATCTTGCGGACAGCCGAGGGCGAGCCGTGAGGGCACGAAGCGATGGCCAAACCCACCACTGTGATGATCAAGCTGGTCAGCAGCGCCGGCACCGGAACGTTCTACACCACGCGAAAGAACTCGCGGAAGACGACGGAAAAGATGACCCTTCGTAAGTACGACCCGAAGATCCGCAAGCACGTCGAATTCAAGGAGGCCAAGATCAAGTGAGCCGCCCCGCGGGTTGCCGGAAACGAGGCCGCAGCGATGCGGCCTTTTTGATTCCGGCGCCTTGCCGGCGCCATGCTTAACCGATAATTAACTTTATAGGAGAAATCTTCGCCTCGAGATCGCGTTCAGGTCGCCGCGAGAACCGCGGCGGGAAGGGTCGAGTGGACATGAAGCCGTTTCGCGTCAAGATCGTCAGGGGGGTGGCATTCTTCGCCGGCCTGGGCCTGATCGGCGTGATCATGGCCGAGCGGCCGATGCTGGCGGCGGGTCAGGCGGACCCTCTGCTGCGGCCGACGCCTTTGGTGCTCAAGGACGGGCGGATCGCCAACGTGTCCATTCACGATGTGGCGTTTGCCCGTGGCCGGGCCGAGCTCACTGCGGAAGCTGGCGCCGAGCTGAGGGAGCTGACGCGGGCGATCGGCACCGACTGCTTTCTCACCGCCCAGGTGATCGGCCACATCGACTCGGGCGAGATCGCCGAGCAGGACAGCCTGAGCGCCCATCGGCTGGCGCGCTCGCGCGCCGATGCGGTGCAGGCGTCGCTGATCCACGGCGGCCTGCCGGCGAAGGCGATCGCCAGCGTCTGGGACTGGCAGTTCATGGTGCGTGAGGCGCGGGTCACCTTGTGGATCTTTCAGCTGACGGCGGGCGAGGACTGCGAAGGGCGCCCGCTGCGCGAAGACCTGGTGGCAGAGGTGCCGCAGTCGCAGGAGCGACGGGCGACGCCCGAGCCGAGCCAGGTCGTCGTGCCGGCGGTGGCACCGATCGAGTCCGCGCCGGAGC
>JBOHKK010000465.1:0-3915 GCA_050729115.1 Geminicoccaceae bacterium
GGGGGAGCGGGCTGGTGCGAGCTAATCGAAAAATGCGCTAGCCTGAAGATGGATGCCCGGATCACGTCCGGGCATGACGAGAGGGGGTGAATCCTCAGACTGCGTCTCTGCACTAGCGCAGCCCCATCGCCTCGAGCATGACGGCGTTGACCTTGCGCACGTCGAACCGGTCCTCCGCAAGCGCGCGGCTGCGCCTGCCGAACGCCACCGCCAGATCCGGCTGGACGATGAAGCGTGCCATGGCCTCGGCGAGCGCGCCGGCGTCGCCGGGCGGGACGAGGAACCCGTTCTCGCCCGGCAACACCGTCTCGCGGCAGCCCGGGGTATCCGTGGTGATGAGCGCGCGGCCGGTCGACATCGCCTCCAGCAAGGTCCGCGGGACGCCTTCGCGATACGTCGAAGGCAGGACGTAGGCGGTGGTTTCCGCAAGGTGCGGCCGGACGTCCCGGGCCTCGCCGAGATACTCGACCACCCCCTGCGCGCGCCAGCTCGCCAGGTCTTTGGGCGAGATCGCGGCCGGGTTGGTGTCGAGCGGACCCAAGAGGCGAAACCGGGCCTGCGGATGGCGCGGCCGAAGTCGGCGCGCGGCTTCGACGAACTCCAATATGCCCTTGTCCTTGAGCAGGCGCGCGATCAGCAGGAAGGTCGGCGGCTCGAGCCTGGGCGGCGCGAATCGGTAGTGCTCGATGTCGACCCCGGAGCCGTTGACCCGGATCGCCTTGTGCCGATCGCCGATGATCGCGAGGCGGCAAAAGTCCTCGAGATCGTCGGGGTTCTGGAAGAAGATGCCGTCGGCGTGGCGCAGGCTGGTGCGATAGAGCGCGCTGATCAGGCGCCGCATGAGAGCGCGGGCGAGCCCGCCGCCCTCGACGAACGCGTAGCCGAGACCGCTGATCAGGGCGAAGACCGCGGGCACGCCGGCCAGGCGCGCGGCCATGGCGCCGTAGATCACGGGTTTTGCGGTGTAGGCGAACAGCAGGTCCGGGCGCAGCCGGCGCAGCACGCCTGCGAGCCTGAGCACGCTCCAGGCGTCGAGCAACGGGTTCAGGCCAGTCCGGCGCAGGGCGATCGGGTGGTAGTCGGCGCCGCGCGCGGCGAGTGCCTGGGCGACCTCGGCGTGGCTGCCGGGGGCGCAGCCCACGACCGTGTGGCCCGCGGCCACCATGTCCTCGATCAACCGACCGCGGAAATTGATCAACGACGGCGCGTAGCTGCCGAGGACGACCACCTTCATCGGCCGGGCACGCTCGCTTGGCGCCGTGGCCGACGGGCCTGACGAAGCCGCTCGGGTTCGATCAGACGGAACCTGCCGGCGCCGGCGCCGGCGGATGCCGCAGGCGGTCCGCGAAGCGCTCGACGACGACCGCGGCCAGATAGGCGGCGACCGCCCGGTTGCCGCGATTGTTCAGATGGCCGTCGAAGCGGAAGAACAGATCGTCGCCCTCGGCGCGGTACCGCTCCCGCAGCTTCGGGAGCGCCGGGAACCAGGTGAAACCCTGCTCGCTCGCGAACGCCGCGAAGACGCGGTCGATCGCATCCACATCCACGCCGAGCGCCTCGTCACGCTCGGGCGCGAGCACCTGGAACTGCTGCGGAATCGAGAGGACGACCAGATCGCGCCCGTTCTGCTCGCAAAAGCTCTGCACCCGCTCGAGCAGCGCCTTGGTGACCTCGATCTGCCGACGCAGAGTGGCGGTCGGCGGCGTGGCGAAATACTCCTGGCGCCTGGTCATCAGGTAGAGCCTGACGTACAGCCAGTCGCTCGCCATGAGGAGGCGCTTGGCGAGGATCAGGCTGTGCAGATCGGAGCCTTTGCCGCCGACCGCCCGGATCGGGGATTCGTCGCCATCGAGACCGCCGCCTGCGGTCTCGAACGGGTCGTTGGTGAAGAGGTCGTTGGGCAGGAAGGTCAACAGCACGATGTCGGGATCGTAGTCGGCGAAGATCCGCTCGAGATACAGCGCTTCGGTTCGGGTGTCGTAGCCGGGAACGCCCGCCTTGACGACATCGACGGGGTAGCCGTCCGCCAGCAGTCGGCGCTCGAACAGGACCGGCCAGCTCTCTTGGTAGTCGCTGCCCGCGCCGTAGGCGAAGGAATCGCCCAGCACGAGGATCCGGGTGGTGCCCTCCGGCTTGGGCAGCGGGTGCCGGACCTGGTCGCGGAGTCCCTCGCCATTGTGGACGTACTCGACGGCGAACTCCGGGCCGGTGACGCTGGAGCGCGCGTGCGGCCGCAGCCGGTGTCCGAGTTGGTCGTCGGGGATCGCGGTCGAGGCGCCGCCCACGTACTCGGTGCGCAGGTTCTGTGGCCAGAACGCTCTGACGCTGCCTTCGATCGCCACGAACAGAGCCCCGACGATGGTCGTGATCACGACGGCGTCGCGGATCACCGAGATGCCTCTCGCGCTGGCCATGGGACACCCACTCTCTCGATGCCATCGGGAGGCGGCAGCCTAGGGCGTGTCGATAAATAAGCGGTTGACGCGACCGGGCGGTGAGGGCGCCGGGCCGGTCGCGCTCGGCCGCATTGGGGCTGGGCTCAAGCGCGGCTGTGCGAGCGGCTGCGCCCGCGGTCGTTCAGCAGCGCGATTTCTGCCGGCCGCGAAGCCCCGGCTGCGGGCGCCGGCTCACATCACGGTAAGGCACGCGGTGTCCGCCAGCTGGCAGACCTTGTGGGACACGCTGCCGAGCAGCAGCCCCTTCAAATCGCCGTACCCGCGGCGGCCCATGACGACGAGGTCGGCGCGGTAGCGCTTGGCGGCACGGACGATCTGATCCGCCGGGTCGCCATGCTCCAGGAGGGTCTCGATTGCCTTGATGCCGCGCTCCTCGGCGCGCAGCCTGGCGCCATCCAGGAGCCACCGGCCGATCTCTCTGTGGATCGTCGCGTTGCGCGCCGCCGTCTCGGCCAGGTCGGGTCGGACACCCGGTCCGGACGCGTAGTCCGCAGCTGGAACGGACAGCGTTTCGGCCCCGCCCGGCTCGACGATGTGCTCCACCTCGGCCATGCGCCGCAGCTCCGGCGGCACGTCCCTGTGCGGGGCGACATAGATCAGCAGCAGGCGGGCGTCGTACTTTGCCGCCAGCTCGATCGCCCAGTCGACGGCCTTGTCCGCATGGTCCGAGCCGTCCGTGGCGACGAGGATGGTCTCGAGCATCGGTCCTCTCCCTGAGCGCCGGCCGAGGCAGGCCGGCAGCCCTCCGGACGGGCAGCCCCTGGCGTCGGCTTCCGACACACCGTACTACCGGAGCGCCGTGGGCATCCAGGGGCGCGCCGGCGGGTCAGTGATGGGCGGGCGCCGCGCCCGCCCGCGGGCCGGAGCGCGCGGTGCCGTAGACCACGCCCAAGGTGAGCAGGCTGAGCGCCGCGATGGTCCAGAACACCAGGCCCGGCGCGCCGTAGTCGAGCACGAAGCCGAACAGCAGCGGCCCGGCAATCCCGCCGATGTTGAAGCCGGTGGTGACAAAGCCGAACACCTTGCCGCTGGCGCCGGGTGGGGTCACCGCGCGCACCATCATGTCGCGGGACGGCGCCACCACGCCCGAGAAGAAGCCGGCGAGCGCGAACAGGCCGGCGGTGATCGCGAGCGGCGGCAACAGCTCGGGGATCAGCGCCGCGAAGAGCGCAACCAGAAGGAAGCTGACCCCGACCACGTGATGGTGCCGATGGGTGCGATCGGCCACCCAGCCGCCCGCGAGCACGCCAATCGCGCTCGCCGCGAGATACACGGTGAGTGGCACGGTGGCCTCGGCGAGCGGCACCCGATACAGCGCTTCGATGGCGGCGACGCTGAAGCTCATGAAGCCGCCCTGGCTCAGCGACAGCATCGCGAAGAACAGGAGCGCCATGAGGATCGGCCCGCTCAGCAGCAGGCGAACGCCCGCGCCGCCGTCGCCGGTGCTTCTCGCAGGCAT
>JBOHKK010000466.1:0-3883 GCA_050729115.1 Geminicoccaceae bacterium
CATGCCGTCAGCGGCCAAAAGCACGATCCGCGCCCGCTCGACCAGACGGTGTTCGGTCGTTCCCGAGCGGACCAAGCTCGCCAGCGTGGCCCGCTCCTGCGCCGACACTACGATCGGCGTCGCCTCTCGAATCGCCATGCCAAGGTCACTAGCATGGATCTCTAATTTATGCTAGCAAGTACTAGTGATCGCCTGAGCACGGGTCGATCACACGGCCGGCTCGCCCAACGGTGCGGCGTTGGCGCGCCGAAGCATCTGCCGCATCGACCGGCCTGGCGCTGGCTGCACGAAAATGTCGGGGGAGCAGACGCGATGTTGACGAGCTCGAGAATCCAGGGGCTGGCCGTGGCCGCCGCCGCCGCGGTCGCCTTTGGGGCATTACCGGCGTGTGCCGGGCCGTTGCAGAGCTGGGACACGAAGATCGACGACGCCGATGCCCGGTTCGTGGTGCTGGACGACTTCGACGGCGACGCGGTGCTCGACCTTGAGACGCAGCTGGTCTGGCAGCGGGCGCCCGGTCGCGGCCAGCTGCGCACGTTGCTCGGTGCGTTCAACTCGTGCTTTGCGACCGTGATCGGCAACCGGCTCGGCTGGCGCGTGCCGGGCATGGCGGAGCTGACCAGCCTGATCGACCGGACCCAGCAAGATCCGCCGTTGCCCGCCGGTCATCCGTTCGACGTCTCGGAGCTGACCGCGGACGTATGGTCGTCGACCACCGTTTCCGAGACGGATCCGGAGCAAGCGTTTCACCAGGACATGATCAACGACGGTTTCCTCGGCAACGCCGTCAAGGACAACGAGCTGGAGGTCTGGTGCATCCGCGGCGGCCGGGGCGCCGAAGGGGAGTGAGCGGCGCGGCGGCGAACGTCGGGGCCTACGCCGGCGCGCGGGCGAGCTGATCGAGCAGCGCGGCCGCGGCGCGCACGTCGGCGCTCTGGAGACCTTCGGTGAACCACGAATAGAGCGGCGCCACGAGGTCGTAGGCTTCGCTCTGCCGGCCGTGCTCGTGCCACAGCGTGGCGAGGTCGACCGCGGCGCGCAGCTCCGAGAGGCGCGCCTGCTGGCGGTGCGCGACCGCCATGGAGCGTTGGAAGCAGGCCGCGGCCGCCTCGAGGTCGCCCATTGCCTGCCGGAGCTCGCCCTCGACCCGATGGGCATGGGCTTCGAAGCCCCGCACGCCGCTTGCCTCGATCGCGCTTACGGCCTCGGCGATCGCCTCGAGCCCCGCAGCCAGGTCGCCCTGGTCGCGGCACACGTCGGCCCACAGGGTGAGGGCATAGGGGAGATAGAGCACGCCCGCGGTCGCGCGATAGGCGGCGAGGCCGCTCTGCAGCTCGGCCTGACCGGCGCGTCCCTGCCCGGCCTCGACCAGCGCCCAGCCGCGGAAGATCTTGCCGAGCGCCTGCCAGAACGGCAGGCCGTGCTCGTCGGCGATGGTGATCAGAGCATCGGCCTGCTGCCGGACCACCAGAGCCTCGCGGGCGAGTTGATGAAACAGGCAATCGTGATGCAGCGCCTGCGTGAGGGTGAGGACATGCCCCAGCTCACGCGCCCGCGCGAGCGCCCAAGCGGCATGCGTGCGCGCGCTCTCGGGAAAGCCCTGGCGGAGCAGGGCATGGGCCAGAAAATACGCGGACAGCACGTGGGGGTCGGCCACGTAGAGCGTGGCGAGATTGGAGCGCGGCGGCGGCTGGTCGCCGGCCAGAGCCTGCTCGGCATGAGCCCGGGTCGCCGCCAGATCGCCGATGAAGAAGTGGCTGTTGGCAAGCGCGCGATGGGCGATCAGCCGGGGCACGGGATCGGCCTGACCTTCTGCCAGCCGCAGCATGTGGCGTGCGACCGAGAGGCTCGCCTCGAGCTCGGCGCGGGCGGCGTGATGAATCCAGCGTCCGAACAGCACCGGCCACTGCCGGCGCTCGTCGCCGAGCCGCTGGCAGAGTTCCCAGGCGCGCAGGAACGCGCGGCCGGTGTCGGGCGCGGCGAAGCTCCTGGCCGCGATCAGCGCGCCGCCGAGACTGGTCTGCAAGCCGAGCTCGGTGCGATCGCGATGATGGCTCTCGGGATACCTGATCAGGATCTCGAGCGCGCTCTCCAGGTGCGCAACCGCCTCGTGCGCCGCGGAACGGGTCATCGCCAGCTCGCCCGCCTCGCGCCAGAATTCGACGGCCTCCTCGTCCAGGCCAGCTTCGGTGCAGTGATGGGCGATCAGTTCCGGCTGGTTCTCGAGGGCTTCGGGAAAGTCCGCGGCCAGCGTGCGCGCAATGCGGCCGTGCAGCTCCGCCCGGCGCCCGCGCAGCACGGCGTTGTAGGCGGTCTCCTGCACCAGGACGTGCTTGAAGGCGTAGGTCGCACCGGGCGGCTCGCCGCGCCCGAACACCAGCTCGGCCACGCTCAGCTGGCGCAGCGCGCCTTGCAGTCGATCGTCGGGCAGATCGGCGATGGCGGCCAACAGCTCGTACGAGAACTCGCGACCGATCACCGCGGCAATCTGCGCCACCTCCTTGACCGGACCGAGGCGATCCAGGCGCGCCGTCAGGGAGTCGTGCAGGGTGTCGGGGATCGCGAGCTCGCACAGCGGCCGGGCAAGCTCGAAGCGATCGCCGTGGTCGGCCACGAGGTCGGATTCCAACACCGTCTTGGTCAGCTCCTCGATGAACAGCGGAATGCCGTCGGTCCTGGCGACGATCCGCTCGACCAGCTCGGCGGGCAGCGCCTTGCCGGTCATCCGCGCGATCAGCGTCGCGGCCTGGCGTTGGCTGAGCCGGCCGAGGCTGACCGCGATCACGTTGGCCTGGCCGAAGCCGAGCGGCGGTCCCTCCGGCCGGAGCGTGATCAGCACCAGCACCGCTGCGTCTCGCGTGCCCTCGACGATCCGCTCGAGCAGCTCCTTGGAGGTCGGATCGATCCAGTGCACGTCCTCGAACACCACCAGCAGCGGCCGGCGGGCGGCCATGGCGCGCAACCGCTGAACCAGCGCTTCCAGGGTCTTGGTCTTGCGGCGCTCCGGCGCCAGGCGGATCGACGGCCCGCGCTCCTCGGTCGGAATCGACAGCAGCGCGGCAAGCGGCTGGAGCATCGACCCGGCCGGGTCGAGTTCCTCGAGGTGCGCCTCGAGCTTCTCCAGCCTGGCCGGCGGCGCGTCGTCGCGGCTGATCCCGGTGGTGCGCTCGAGCTCCTCGATCACCGGCTGCAGCCGGCTGTTGCGGTAGTACGGCAGGCATTGATAGCGCACGACGCCGTGGTGCCGGCCCTCGAGCTGCGCCTGGAGCGCCATGGCGATGCGTGACTTGCCGACCCCCGGTTCCCCCGACAGTACGACCACGTGGCCCTCGCCCTCGCACGCCCGGCGCCAGCGCTCGCCCAAAAGGGCGATCTCGTGCTCCCGACCGATCAGCGGCGTCAGGGTGGTGTGCAGAGCCTCGAACCGATCGACCGAGCGCAGCCCGAGGACGCGAGCCGCCCGCACCGGCTCGGCGAAGCCCTTGAGCGAGCGCGCGCCGAGGTCCTCGCACTCGAACAGGCCGCCGATCAGGCGCCGGGTGGTCGCGGCGATCACCACGTCGCCCGGCGTCGCCAGCTCCTGGAGCCGGGCCGCGAGATCCGGCGTAGTGCCCACCGCGGCCTGCTCCTTGGCGCCGCCGGTACCGATCAGGTCGCCGCCGACCACCAGCCCGGTGGCGATCCCGACCCGCGCCTGGAGCGTGACGTCTTGCCGCGGCGTCAGACCGCCGACCGCCTGCACCAGGTCGAGCGCCGCGCGCACCGCCCGCTCGGGATCCTCCTCGTGCGCCCGCGGATAGCCGAAATAGGCGAGCACGCCGTCGCCCATGTGCTTGGCGACGTGGCCATCGTAGCGCGCGACGACCGCGGCGCAGCTCCGTTG
>JBOHKK010000467.1:0-3872 GCA_050729115.1 Geminicoccaceae bacterium
CGCCGGGTCGCTGGCGGCGCAGCTCCATCCGCCCGCCTCCAGGCGCCCCAGGAGGTCGCGCGCCTTGGCGTCGCAGAAGTCGATGTCCTGATTGGCCCGCCACAGCACCTTGCCGTCGCCTGGCGCCAAGGCGTCCCGCCAGTAGCGCACCTCGCACGCGGCGTCCCGGGCGGCGTCGCCGGTGTTCACCTCGACGCGGCGCAGCAGATCGCCGTGCCGGCACTGAAACTCCGCGGCTAACGTCGGTTGCCACGTGCCGGCCACACCGAGGACCAACACGACGAGCGCGTGCTTGTGGTGATCACTCATCATCGGATCGGCGCCAATCGTCTGGAGCAATCGAGCCTAATCGACATTCGAGCCGTCGTAAACGAACGGTTGCGAATTCTCCGAACACGGGATTGTCGCTAAGATATGATCAATCGGCGAGGGATCGTCCACGCGCGGATCACGCACTGGCTCGATCCACCGAGGCTTCGATCATGGTGGCCGCCAGGCAAGGGCCGAGGGCCCGGCGCCGCGCGGGGCTCCGTCCACGGCCGATCCATGGCTCGGCCGGAGACGCCACAACGTGCCCCGCCGGCCGTGCCCGGCGCTGCGAGGAGGCAACATGGGCCCGCCTGCGCCGGGAGCCACACCGGGTTGGGGGCGAACCGCCGGAGAAAGGCGGTCGGCCGCGCGGCCGGGAGGCGACGATCTTCACGACCCCCGACCGCCTGCAGCCATTCGCGGTTGTGCGCACGCGCGGGGGGCGACGCCTCCCGCCCGGGGTCGGCCGATTCGACGCGCCGGCTCAGCTGGCGTCGGACCGGGTACGCCGGATCAGGTCGCTCAAGTCCTCGTGGACCCGCTCGATCAGGGCGACGAGGCGCGCTTCGCCATGGTCGTAGAAGACGTCGTTCGGATCGGTCACCATGATCTCGTGGAAACGCGTCGCGGTGAGGCGGACGACCGCCTCGATTTCCTCGAGCGAGGACGAAGGCGTCGCGACCAGCAGGCTCTCCATCTCGTCGATCTGCTGGTCGATCTCGTCCAGTTGCCGCTCGATCTCCTCCAGGCCCGACTCGGCCTCCGCCGCCGACATGTCGTTCACCATCCTGCGGATCTCCTGGCCGGTCATGCCGACGAGGCGGAGCGGTTCGATCGCCCAGTCCGGCAGTTGCGTGCGCAGCTGCTCCTGCTGCGCGACCAGCGCCTGGCGCCGGCGCTGCAGCTCGTGGATTCGACGGGCCAGCAGAATGGCGTTGGTGATCACGCTCGTCCGATGCGCTCTCGGCAGCTCACAAGCCCGGCTTTGGGCGATCCTCATGGGACGATCCTCCCGTACATGGCCAGCATCAGCTCTGCCCTCATTCAGAGCTCTACCCCCGTTGCGACCAGCTCCGAATGCCCCGGTAAGCTCCCCTCTGCCGTTAATCCAGAAGCCATCGACAGGAGCCAACCCGGAACACTCCGAACCAACAGTATCTTTAATCGATACATTGACGACAACTTGTCAAGAGGAATTTTTATCGGTGATTTTATTTTCGTATTATTTAGTAAAACTTCCAAAAAATTTGAAGTAAATTCGCCTGGGCGGGCCCGGCTGCCGGCGGAAAAACCCGCCTGTCGTCAATAGCTTATGTCGACGTGTCCACCCGCGATCGGGATCGCACGCACCGACTGAACACGCTCACACTGTACTTAAAAGATGGCTCGAGATCGAGTTTCGCGCGCGGTGTGGCGTACGCGCAACTGTCACCGAGCCCGCACGGATGCGGCTCATGCTGGACGGGCCCAGGAGCGCTGCCTATTTTCTGACGTGTTACGAGCGCTTGCCCCTCGCCGCGATGTGGCGCGGGCGCAGTCTCCAGTACCATGGATCCCGGATGTCACCGAGGCGTGGGGACGAACAAGAGGCTCGGCCGCAACCCGAACGGTCGGATGCCGAGTTCAGGGTGGTCGAGCCATTCGAGCCACCGAGCCTGGCCGGGCGCTTGCGCGCCTACTTCCTGACCGGCGTCATCGTCACCGCGCCGATCAGCATCACGATCTTCCTGGTCTGGCAGTTCCTCGACTTTCTCGATACTCACGTCGCCGGTCTGCTCCCGGAGCGCTACAACCCCGAGACCTATCTGCCGTTCAGCCTGCCGGGCCTGGGGCTGTTGATCATGCTGGCGTTCCTCACCCTGGTCGGCATGCTCACCGCCGGGCTGGCCGGCCGCACCCTGGTGCGGCTGGGCGAGCGGCTGCTCTCGCGCATGCCGATCGTGCGCAGCGTCTACGGCACGCTCAAGCAGATCTTCGAGACGGTGCTCGCCCAGAAGTCACGCTCGTTTCGCGAGGTGGTCCTGGTCGAGTACCCGCGGCGCGGTCTGGGCGCCATCGGCTTCGTCACCGGGCCGACCCGTGGCGAGATCCAGGCGCGCTGCGAGGAGGAGATGGTCAACGTCTTCTTGCCGACCACGCCCAATCCGACCTCGGGCTTCCTGCTGTTCGTCCCCAAAAGCGACCTGATCCATCTCGACATGTCTGTCGAGGAAGGGATGAAGATGGTGATCTCCGGGGGGATCGTCACGCCCTCCATGGAGGAGGAGCTCGAAACGCAAGGCGCGCTAGCCGGAGCCGAGCCACGCGATCGTGCCGTCGCGCTCGAACAGCCGGAGCAGACGGCGGAGCGTCCGCCCGCGCGCACTTTGGAGACCGGGGTCGAGCCCTAGCACCTGCCGCGCGTCATCGCGCGCCGGCGCCAGCAGGTCGGCATGGACCCCGAGGTCGGCGAGGCGGAGCTCCGGCAGCCCGCTCTGACGCGTGCCGAGCACCTCGCCGGGCCCCCGGAGCCGCAGATCCTCCTCGGCGATGCAAAAGCCGTCGTCGGTCGCGCGCAGCACCTCGAGGCGCGCCCGTCCGGTCGCGCTCAGGGGCTCGCCATAGAGGAGAAGGCAACTCGATGCCCGGGTGCCGCGGCCGACCCGGCCCCGCAACTGGTGCAGCTGGGCGAGGCCGAAGCGTTCGGCGTGCTCGATCACGATCACCCCCGCCTCCGGCACGTCGACGCCGACCTCGATCACCGTCGTCGCCACCAGAAGCCGTAGCCTGCCGCGCGCGAAATCGTGCATGGCGCGGTCCTTCTCGGCCGCCCCCAGGCGCCCGTGCACCAGGCCCACGATCTCGCCGAAATGCCGGCGCAGCATGGCGTGGCGTTCCTCGGCCGCGGCGCGGCCGGCGTCCGCGTCCGCGCTGATCGTCGGGCACACCCAATACAGCTGCTCACCCCGCTCGAGCGCCCGCCGGACCGCAGCGGTGACCTGGTCGAGGCGTGCGAGCGGCAGCGCCCGCGTGCGCACCGGTGATCGCCCGGGCGGCTTCTCGCGCAGCTCCGAGACTGCCATGTCGCCGTAGAGCGCGAGTACGAGCGTGCGCGGAATCGGCGTCGCGGTCATCACCAGCAGATCGGCCTCGCGGCCCTTCGCCGCGAGCTCGAGCCGCTGGTGCACGCCGAACCGATGTTGCTCGTCGATCACCGCGAGCGCGAGATCGGCGAACCGGACATCCTCCTGAAACAGCGCGTGGGTGCCGACCACGATCGCGCTGGCGCCACGCCTCAAGGCGGCGAGCATGCGGGCTCGTCCGGCGCCGCGTTCGCGACCGGTGAGCAGGGCCGGCATCAGACCCGCGGGCGCGAGCAATCTCGCCAGCGTCTCATGATGCTGCCGGGCCAGGACCTCGGTCGGCGCCATCAGCGCCGCCTGAGCCCCGACCTCGACGGCGGCGAGCATGGCGAGCGCGGCGACCAGGGTCTTGCCGCTGCCGACGTCGCCCTGGAGCAGACGCGACATGCGCTCGGGACGCACCAGATCGCCGTCGATCTCGAGCAGCGCCCGGCGCTGGGC
>JBOHKK010000468.1:0-3857 GCA_050729115.1 Geminicoccaceae bacterium
CGGGTGGTGCCAGGCGGTGTGGTTGTGCATCGCCAGCACGTACCCCCGGCCGCGCCGCAAGGTGAGCAGCGGCTCCATGACGTGGCCGCGCGCGACCACGCCGTTGATCGCCCAGGCCATGCCGCCCTGCATCATCTCGCGCATGTCGACCTGCCGGCCATCCATCGTCGCCATCGTCATGCCGCCCATCATGCCGCCGCCGAAGGTCACCTCGTGGCGCTCGGCGGTGGCCAGATCCGGCTCGGGCATGGTGTTGGCGGCGAGCCGGAGCGGCGCCTCGAGCGGATGCTCGCGGAGCGGCGGCGCGTCCTCGTAGACCAGGTCGAGCAGGCGATATTCGAGGCCGCGATAGAAGGCGTCGACGACAGTGAAGCGAGCGCCGGGTGACGCGGTCATGTCGAACACGAGATCGGCGCGCATGGCCGGACCCAGGACGACGCGCCCGCCCGCTGGCTCATGCGGCTCGACCGGCTGGCCGTCGAGCGCGATCACTTGCGGGCCGTGGTCATGGAACTCGAGGCCGAAGATCCGGGCGTTCGCGGCATTGATCAGGCGCAGGCGCAGGCGCTCGCCGGCGCGCACCCCGAAGGTCTCCAGGATCCGGCCGTTGACCGTGACCGTGTTGCCGACCCGGCCGTTGTGGCTCGCATCCATGAAGCCGCCGAAATCGTCGCTGATCCGGGCGTCGCGCAGGAGGCGCCAGTCGTCGAGCACCCAGGTGACGTCGCGGTCGACCTGGATCGGCTCCCGCTCGTCGACGATCAGCGGCCCGTACAGGCCGCGCCCGACCTGCTCGAAGCTGCGCTGGTGCGGATGGTACCAGTAGGTCCCGGCATCGGGCAGGTCGAACGCGTAGACGAAGTTCTCGCCGGGCGCGATCGGCTCCTGGGTCAGATGCGGCACGCCATCCATGGCATTGGGCACCCGCAGCCCGTGCCAATGCACGGTGGTCGCCTCGTCGAGCCGGTTCTCGACGACGACCTCCAGGCGCTCGCCCTGGCGCGCCCGGATCTCCGGACCCGGCACCGTGCCGTTGTACGCCCAGACGGCGGTCTCGGGGTAAGCCGCCCCGACCAAGTGCGTCCTCCCGGGCCGCGCGACCAGACGATAGTCCCTGCTCGAAGCAGCCGGGCCGGGCCAGGACGGCAGTATCGATGCAGCTACCGAGGCGCCGCTCCCGGCCAGGAACGAACGCCGCGAAAAGGCTGGAGAAGGGGAGGTTTTCACGTCGGCCCACTCACCCTGGGATGGCCAATGGCTGCCGAGCGCTCGGCCCGGACAAAGCCAGACGCACGCGTCCGATCCGCAGACGGCGACCGTTGCTCCTGGCGCCGCCCTTGGCGAATCAGGCGTCAGCCAAGGGTGAGGATCTTGGGAGGCCCGTGATCAGGCCCGTTCGTGCGCCCCCCGAAGGCCAGACCGGCGGTTTGGAAACCGGTTCGGGAAGCTGGGAAGAGAGCCACCGGTTCGCCCGGCAGCAGGCCGTGGGCGGAGCCGCACACGGACAAGCAGGTGCCGATGTCGGTGTCGCCATCGCCGCCGCCGCACCCATCGCACCCGCTCGGGCCGGAGGCCTCGGCCGAGACGGCCATCTCCGCCGCCATCAGACCAGCCTGGACGAACGCGAGACTCATTCCCAGGCCCAGCACAAGGGCCAGGAGCACAACACGCGTCCGATTCCAAGACCAGTCTTTCACGGCACCCCCTAGACGCGACGACGCCAGATAGCGCGAGCAGGGCTTTCTGGCGACTGGCGCGGCCTCACAGCTGTCGATCGGATCTTCGCCCTTGGGCATCTCCGAAGGCGTCGCGCGTCAGATGGCCGGAAGCTTCGGCCGGAGCGTCTGTCGTTCGGACGGCAGCTCCGAAGGCTGTGGGCGGATGATCAGGATGACGCTGAGGTCGTCGTCGACCGCGACGAACGCCACCCGCAGCACGTGACCACAGGGGCAGTGGGATTGGCTGCCGTCGTCCGCAATCGGGCAATTCTCGCATGCCGCGGTCACGGAATCGGCCGCCAGCAGCACGGGATCCCTCGCCGCCGACCGCCCCGCTCCGACATCGGAAGGGTACAGCGGCACCGCAAGACCTGCCGCGATGACCAGCCAGACCACAGCGAACAGCACGCGTCCCAACATGATCACAACATACCACCGTTCTGGAGATGCGCCATAGGATAATACGTCTCAGGACAACGGATCGTTGCTGCGCGCGGTTCCCTCGAGCAACCCGTCACGAAGCCTTCAGACGGAGGCACCGCCGGATGCGAGCCGCGGTACGCCCGCTTCAGCCCTGGCGGGCCTTGAACCGAGGGTTGGTCTTGTTGATCACGAAGACGCGGCCCTTGCGGCGCACCAGGCGGCAGTCCTTGTGGCGACGCTTCGCCGTCCGCAGCGAGTTCTTGATCTTCATCGGCCGCTCCGCCTACTTCTTCCGCCGAAAGCTCGAAAACCGTCGGTTGAATTTGTCGACCTGGCCGCCCCGCTCGACGATCCGCGAGCGGTCGCCGGTCCATGCCGGATGCACCGTGGGGTCGATCTCCAGGGTCAAGGTCGCCCCCGGGTCGCCGTAGGTCGAGCGGGTCTTGAAGGTCGAACCGTCGGTCATCACGACCGTGATCTCATGGTAATCGGGGTGGATGTCCTTCTTCACCGCTTTCTCCCTGGCGCGCGCGCCGCTATATAGCGACGCGGCCGCCGTCAGGCAAGAGGCGGCCCGACCTTGGACCACGGCGAGATCCCGGGCGGAGAAACCATGGAGGGTGCGCACCACGCGATAGCCGGCCCGGGCGCCAAGCGGCCCGGCAGCCGCGATCTGCGCCAGCTGCGGCGTCTGGTGCGGCTCGTGCGGCCCTACCGCTGGCAGGTCGGTGCCGCCCTGCTGGCGCTGATCCTGGCCGCCGGCGCGGTTCTGACGTTCGGGGTCGGGCTGCGCTACCTGATCGACGGCGGGTTCGGCGCCGGCCGGGTCGAGGCGCTGGACCACGCGCTCGAGGCGTCGTTGATCGTGGTCGTGGTGCTCGCGGGGGCGACCTTCGCCCGTTCCTACCTGGTGACCTGGCTCGGGGAGCGGGTGGTCACGGACTTGCGCACCCGGGTTTACGACCGGGTCATCGGCCTGTCACCCGCGTTCTTCGAGGTCACCCGCACCGGCGAGGTGCTGTCGCGGCTGACCAGCGACACCGCGGTGGTTCAGGCGGTGATCAGCGCGAGCCTCTCTCAGGCGCTCCGAAACGCTCTCCTGCTGATCGGCGGGCTGGTCCTGCTGATCGTCACCAACCCCAGGCTCACCGGCCTGGTCCTGATCGTGGTGCCCCTGGTGATCGTGCCGATCGTGGTCATCGGGCGGCGGGTACGCCGCCTCTCCCGGGCCGCGCAGGATCGCATCGGCGCGCTCAGCGGTCACGGCGAGGAGACCTTGAACGCGGTCCGCACGGTGCAGGCGTTTGCCCAGGAGGAGCGGGAGCGGCAGAGCTTCCGGGCGCTCGCCGAGGCGGCATTCGGTGCGGCGGTCCGCCGCGCGCGCGCCCGGGCCGCGCTCGCCGCCTGCGTCATCACCCTCGTGTTCGGCGCGATCGTGATGGTGCTCTGGATCGGCGGACTCGACGTGGTCGCCGGACGGATCACCGGCGGCGAGCTGGCGGCCTTCGTGTTCTATGCGGCGGTGGTGGCGAGCGCTGCCGGGGCGCTCAGCGAGATCATGGGCGATCTGCAACGGGCGGCCGGGGCGACCGAACGACTGTTCGAGCTGCTGGACGAGACGCCGCGGATCACGGCGCCGGCGATGCCGCAGCCCCTGCCGGCCTCGCTTACCGGCGCCGTCCGCTTCGAGCAGGTCCGCTTTGCCTACCCCTCCCA
>JBOHKK010000469.1:0-3851 GCA_050729115.1 Geminicoccaceae bacterium
CTGGAGGCCGAGCCCGCCGATCCGCGCGGCCGCATCCGCGACCCGCGCGGCGTCGATGTCGAGGAGCGCCACCCGGGCGCCCGCGCCCACCAGCATCGCCGCGGTCGCCAGACCGAGGCCCGAGGCCCCGCCGGTGACCACCGCCGCCTGTCCGTCGATCTGCATCGCGGCCTTCTCCCGTCGCCCTGATCCCGTTCATCGCGCGCAACCCATGCCGTCCCGGACGTCTTGTCAGGCGGCAGCGCAAGGACCAAATCTTACGGCATGAACGAGGACACCGCATACCCGATCGGCAATCTGCCGGTCAGCTACAGCCCGCCGGACCAGGAGCGGTTCTGGCGGAAGGTCAGGCGCGTCGCCGCCCGCATCCCGTTCGCCGAGGATCTGCTGGCCGCGTATTTCTGCGCGGTCGATCGCAACACCCCGACGTACGTGCGCGCCGTGCTGTGCGGCGCGGTCGCCTATTTCGTCCTGCCGGCGGACCTGGTCCCCGACGTGCTCGCCCCGCTCGGCTTCACCGACGATGCCTCGGTGATCGCCGCCGCCATCGCCGCGGTCGGCAGCCACCTGCGACCCCAGCATCGCGATGCCGCGCGGATGCGCCTCGACCGGCTGGCCAGCTAGTGCACGGACGCAAACGGAACGTACCTTTGTTTGTCATGCCCGGACTTGATCCACGGCTGTCCGGTTGAGCGCAAGCGATAGAATGAGAACCGATCGTGCGCTAGGGCACTGACGCATTCGCTTGATGCCCTCGTCATTGCCGGGCTTGACCCGGCAATCCACACAGAAACCGCAGCTGGCGTCGGGTGTGGATGCCCGGATCGAGTCCGGGCATGACAGTTGGGGAATCTTCTGTCTGCATCAGTGCACTAGCTTTCGTTGTCGTGCGCGGGCTTGACCCGCGAATCCACAGGTCGATCGAGCGAAGTCGTCGGCCACTGGGGGCCCTGGATTGCCGGGTCAAGCCCGGCAATGACAATTTTAGGTTGCTGCACTGCTCGTCACGCTCACCTGAAGGTAGGCGGCGCTCGTCAACCGGACAGCATTGGGTCAAGCCCGGCAACGACGAGGGATCAAGCGAATGCGTCCGTGCACGAGGAGGTCGCGCTTCACTCAGGGGTGCCGCCGTCGCGTTCGGCCCGCTGCTCCGCCGGACCGCGCCTCGAGATCAGGTTGTTGGCGGTGTTGACCAGGGCGATGTGCGAGAAGCCCTGCGGAAAATTGCCGAGCTGACGCCCGGCCCGCGGCTCGTACTCCTCAGCGAGCAGGCCGAGATCGTTGCGAAACGAGAGCAGATGCTCGAACAGCCGCTCGGCGTCGCCCAGGCGGCCGAGCATCGCGTAGACGTCGGCGAGCCAGAAGCTGCACGCGAGGAACGCACCCTCGCCCGGAGGCAGGCCGTCGACGTCCTCCTCGGTGCGGTAGCGCAGGACCAGGCCGCCCTCCATCAGCTCGCGCTCGATCGCGGCGACCGTACCCTGCACGCGCGGGTCCTCGGGCGGCAGGAACCCGACCTGCGGGATCAGCAACAGCGCGGCATCGACCCCCTTGCCGCCGTAATACTGCACGAAGCTGTTCTTCTCGGCATCGAAGCCCTGGTCACAGATGTCGTCGTGAATCGCCGCGCGCAGCGTGCGCCACGCGTCGACCGGGCCGGACAGGCCAAAGGACTCCACCGCCTTGATCGCCCGATCGAACGCGACCCAGGCCATCAGCTTGGAATGGGTGAAGTGGCGCCGCGGGCCCCGGATCTCCCAGATGCCCTCGTCGGGCTCGTCCCAGATCCGGGCGAGATGGGCCATCAGCGCCTTTTGCACCCGCCACGAATCGTCGTGGACGTCGATCTCGAACTTGCGCCCGACGTGCGTCGCGTCCATGAGCTCGCCGTAGACGTCGATCTGCAGCTGCGCGAACGCGGCATTGCCGATGCGCACGGGGCGGCTGTCCTCGTAGCCCGGCAGCCAGGGCAGCTCGAGCTCGGTCAGCCGCCGCTCGCCCGCGATGCCGTAGATGGACTGCAGCTCCGCCGGGCGCCCGGCGGCCGCGCGCACCAGCCACTCGCGCCAGGCGAGCGCCTCGTCGCGGTAGCCGGAGTTGAGGAGCGCGTAGAGCGTGAGGGTGGCGTCCCTGATCCAGCAGAAGCGGTAGTCCCAGTTGCGCACGCCGCCGAGCTGCTCGGGCAGCGAGGTCGTGGGCGCCGCGATGATGCCCCCGGTCGGCTGGAACGCCAGGCACTTCAGCGTGATCAGCGAGCGGACCACGGCATCGTGCCAGTGCGGTGCGGCGTGGTCGCCGTAGTGACACCTTCCCGACCATTCTGACCAGAACCGCTCCGTCTCCTCGAGGCTCTTTCGACAGTCGAGCTGCCCCGAGCTCGGGCGATACGAGGGGTGGTAATCGAGCGTGAACGGCACGGTGGCGCCCTCGCCGACACTGAACTCGCCGACCGTGGTGAAATCCTGGCCGTGCAGCTCGACCGGCGTGCGCAGCTCGAGCGCGTCCGGCCCGGCGACGGCGCTGATGCCGAAGGCCTGGGCGCGCACCCACGGCACCACCTTGCCGTAGCCGAAGCGCACGATCAGCTCGGTGCGCATCCTGACCCGGCCCCGCACCCCGTGCACCAGGCGGATCAGGTCGACGTATTCCACGTCGTCGGTGCGCGGCATGAAGTCGATCACCTGGGCGACGCCTTCATCGGTCTCGAAGGTGGTCTCCAGAATCGCGGTGCCGGGTCGGTAGCGGCGCTGGGTTCGTTTGATCTCGCCCTGCGGCGCGATCAGCCAGCGGCCGTGCTCCGGCGTGCCGAGCAGCGCGGCGAAGCAGGCGTCCGAGTCGAAGCGCGGCAGACACAGCCAGTCGATCGAGCCGTCGCGCCCGACCAAGGCCCCCGACACCATGTTCCCGATGAAGCCGTAGTTCTCGATCGGCTGACTCATCGTTGCCTCCTTGCGGATCGTGACGTGCGGCCGAGCCGCGCTCATGCCGGGCTAACCAGAAAGCTGGAACCCGCTCTCGGCACCGTCATTGCGAGGAGCACGAGCGACGAAGCAATCCAGGGGCCGCTCCCGGATCGCCACGGGCGCTGGCGCGCCCTCGCGATGACGGTCAAGGCGACCGGCGCTTCGGCCACCCGGTGTCATGCGGGTCGAGCCACTCGGCGGCAACTTACACGGTTCGAGCTGCGTTCGCCCCACATCGATCTTATTTTGTGTGCGCAGCCGATCAGCCAACCCCGCGCGCTTCCGGCCCCGCAGGTCGGAACCCGCGCTCAGGTGGGCGGCGGCGCGATCACCGGTATCTTGGGGAGCGCGAAATTGCCCTCCTGCTCGAACGGCACCATACCCATGGTGGCGTTGCTCAGCTTCGCCTCCCCGCTCAGGCGATAGTCCAGGCGCTGCACCATGGCCAGCTCGATGATCCGCTCGATCAGATCCGAGGTCGGGACCACGATCGTGACCGGCACCACGGCCTCGCCGAACGCCGGCACGTCGAAGCTCTCGGTGGTCCAGCCTTTGCCGAGCTCACGGTCGTTGACCTCGAGATCGAACAGCAGGCGCTCGACGTCGAGCTGGAAATCGTTCGGGTTGCGCAGGCGCACGTCGAGGCGCAGGCGCTGCTCGAACAGCCCCGGCTGGTCGAACGCGAGGCCGGCGAGGCTGACCTCGGGCGGCTCGACGTCGCCGAACACGCCGGCGCAGCCCGCGAGCAGCACGAGACAGAGGCAGAGTGATCGGACCATCTCGCCCTCCGGTCGTCAGAGTCCAGCGACCTCAGCTGAGCTAGACCATTTTCGCCTTGGGTGGACCCGCGGCCCCGGCCCGCTCTCCCTCCCAACCACCCACCGATGG
>JBOHKK010000470.1:0-3845 GCA_050729115.1 Geminicoccaceae bacterium
ATCCTGGCCGTGCTGGTACGGACGCCGGCAGACGGCTTGGCGCCGGTGATCGACCGCTTGCTCGCCAGCAACGATTGCGCGCAACAGATCCTCGCCCTGCAGGTTGCGCTGGCCGGCGGTCTCCGCGTCGATCCCGGCCGGCTTGCGACGCTTCGCAACTCCCAGGCAGTGCCGGTGGCCTTGCTCGCTCGCTTGGTAGCCGGCGACACCACAGGCGACATCGCCCCTGAAACCGCCGATCTCGCTACCGGGGAGATATTGATTGAAACGGTCGCCCTGGCCGCCCGGCCAGCGGTCGCGCGCCTGGTGGTCTCTGTGGTGCGCGACGGCCCGCCAGCACTGCGGGCCCGGGGCTTGGTCGCGCTCGCGGCTCTGCCCCGCGCGCCGGATGGGTCGGCGACGGCGCTGGCCGAGACGCTGAGTGCGGATCGCGATCCCGCGGTGCGCGCCGCCGCGCTGCGTCTCTTGGCACTGGCTCCGGGGCCGGGGCGCCTCGCCCGCTTGGTCGCCGCCCTCGAGGACCCCGACCGGCGGGTTCGCCGGGCCGCCGCCGAGGCGCTGTCGATGCTCAATGACGAGGCTCTCGACGCGCTGCGCGACACGGCGATCGATGCTCCGGACCAGCGCTGGGAGGCGACCGTCTGGGCACTGGAGGCGATGCAAAGCCGCCCGGCCCAAAGGTTGCTGCGCGCGCTGCTCGCGCCAACCCTCGAGCGCGCGGCCGAGAACGCGGCGCTGTTGCGCCAGCTGCCGGCGGCGCGCGACCCGGCGCTCTGGCGCCCGCTCGACGTGGCGCTCGCCGACAGCAACCAGCGCTTGGTCGAGCGCATGCTCAAGGTGCTCGCAGCGTTGCCGCGCAATCGCGTGGTCGTGCAGTTGCGACGGGCGTTGGCCTCTACCGATTTGCGCACCCGCGCCGACGCGATCGAGGCGCTGGCCTCGCTACCCGATCGCCGTCTGATCGCCGCGGCGCTACCGTTGGTGGAGGCGGTTTCGCTCGGAAACGTCGCATCTGGGAGCGCGTCCCCGGTCCCCGACCGCGGCCCGTTGGCAGCGCTGGTGCTGGAGCGCGCCGGTCATTCCTGGGACGTCTGGGTCCGAAGAGGTGCCGCCGCGGTGCGCTGCACCTGCGCTCGCGGCCTCAGCGAGCCGCCGGCCCATGGCTTCACGAGGGTCGACGCGACGGAGGTCGATATGGAACAGCTGCTGTTTCTCAAACGCATCCCCTTGTTCGGCTCGCTATCGCTCGACACGCTCCTGGCGCTGAGCCGCGTGCTCGCGACCGAAAGTTACGTCGCCGGCGAGACGGTGTTTGCCGATGGAAGTCCTGGCCACTGCCTGTATCTGATCCGCTCGGGCATGCTCGAGGTGCGCAAGGACCAGCGGCTGCTCAGCCGTCTCGGCGCTGGAACCTATGTCGGCGAGATGGCGCTGATCGACGATGCCCCGCGCTCGGCCAGCGTCGTGGTGACGGAGGACTGCACGCTGCTGCGCCTCGACCGAGCCGCCTTCGAGGACCTCACCGAGGACTACCCAGCGATGCTGCGTGAGCTCTGCCGGATGCTAGCCTTCAACCTCCGCGAGGCCAACCGCAGGCTGGCGGTCTTGGCGCCGCTGGCCGAGTGAGCGACCCGGTGGGGGAGTCGCCCCGGGGCGTCGCGCCCGGCGCCGCCGGGGACGAGTGGCCGCTAGTGCAACGGCCAGCGCCGGCCGGATGGCCGCCGCGCCGGTATTGCAACGACCACGATCCAGTGCCCATCTTTGTCCCAGTTGGCCTACCAGCTCGGGACCGAGCCTTCTGCGCCGGGTCGAGGCGCCCACGACGCCGGCAAACGCGCGTGGACCTCGAACGCGCACTCGTCAGCGCCGCTGCACGGTTGCCGTGAGCGCGCCGACCCGGGGCGCGAGCTTGCCGGATCCCCGCTCGTGCCGCGTTCGTTGCGCGGATTTCCGCGAGCGATGCTGACGCCGATGTTTGCAACAGTATAACATAAATCGATCTCGGGACCCGCCGGGGTCGCGATTTCTCAATTCCAGCTTGCTTGCGGTCGTCTGCCTGTGCAATTCAGAGTAAAATCCTGATCCTGGTCTCAACGCCTGCCGGATCTGCGGCAGGTACAGTTGTCCGGCATGAGGCACCTGAGCAAAGGGAGTTCCCGCGGACCGCGCCTCGCCCTCCTGGCGCTGGTGGCGGTCGCGCTGCTCCTTGCCCAACTCTGCTTCTTCGAAGTGGAGACCGGCCAGTACGCCGTCGTCACCGAATTCGGCGATCCGGTCCAGGTCGTGACCACGCCCGGGCTCGGGATCAAGTATCCCTATCAGAGCGTCCGAAAGTTCGATGCGCGACTGTACGTCTACACGCCGCCGCTCAGCGAGTTCCTGACCCGCGACAAGACCGCCGTGGTCGCCTCCGGCGCCGTCCTCTGGCGCGTCGAGGATCCCAAGAAGTACTTCGAGACGGTGTTCAGCCGAACGGGCGCGGAATCGCGCCTGAGCGACATCCTGTTCGCCGAGCTCGGCGCCGCGATCGGGCAAAATCCGCTCGGCGCCTTCATCGCCGCCGACCCGGCCGCCTACCGCGCCGAGGACATTCTGGCGGAAGTCGCGCAGCAGTGCCGCACGATCGCCCGTCGCGACTATGGCATCGAGGTGGTCGACGTCCAGCTGCAACGGTTCGACTTCCCGGAGCGCAACCGGCTTGGCGTCTATGCCAGGATGAAGTCCGAGCGGGCGCGGATCAGCATGAGATCCCGCTCCGAGGGCGAGGAAGAGGGCCTGAAGATCCGCGCCGAGGCCGACGGCGAGCGGATCCGCATCCGCTCCGAGGCGTTCAAGGTCGCCGAGCAGCATCGCGGCGAGGGGGAGGCCGAGGCCGCCCGGATCTATGCGGAGACGCTCGGGGCGGCGCCGGACTTCTACCGGTTCCTGCGCACGCTGGAGACCTCACGCAAGTTCTTCGGCGCCGACACCACGTTGGTTCTGCCGGCGGACTCGGAGTTGTTCGGGCTGCTGTACGACAGCAATCACTACCAAGGTTCCAAGCGCCTCGGGTCCGAAGGCGCGCCGACGGCGTCGCCGAACGACGCCCCGGAGGAGGACGACCGGCCAGACGACGAAATGTTCAACCAGGGGGGATGACCATGTCACGAAGGCACGAGAAAATGGCGCTGCGGCTCGGATCGGCAGCGCTGGCGCTGGGGATGGTGTCGCCGGCGCTCGCCGAGGAGTTCGAGTACGATCCTGGGGACACCGTCTACTTCACCTATTGCCACGCGCATCCGCCGGCGCTGCGCATCAATCCCAAGGACACGGTGCGGACCTCGACCCGGGACGCGTCCAACGACGTCTTCTCGACCAGCGACACGACCGTGATGGCCAAGCTCGACCTGTCGGCGGTGAACCCGCAGACCGGGCCGTTCTACATCGAGGGCGCCGAGCCGGGCGACACCCTCGTCGTCCACATCGACGACATCAGCCTGAACCGGGACTTCGGCTGGGGCGCGTCGATCCCGTACTTCGGCGCCCTCGCGCCCGAGTACAAGACCGCCATGATCACCGAGCCGGCGCCGGACAAGCTGTTCATCTGGCGCCTCGATGCCGAGCGCAACGTCGGCATCCTGGACCTGCCGAACAGCAGGATCGGCCAGGTCGAGGTGCCGCTGCGGCCGTTCTTCGGCACGATCGGCACCGCGCCTGCTGGGAAGGAATGCTGGAGCTCGCTGACCCCCGGATCGCACGGCGCCAACATGGACTACAACGAGGTGGTCGAGGGCGTGACCATGTACTTCCCGGTGTACGAGCCGGGTGCCCTGTTCATGCTCGGTGACGGCCACGCCGCCCAGGGC
>JBOHKK010000471.1:0-3832 GCA_050729115.1 Geminicoccaceae bacterium
GCATCGGCCCGGGCGCGGTGCTCCGCCGCGCGGGCGTCGCCGTGGTGGCGGACCGGCCGGGCGTCGGGCCGAGCCGGCATGACCACCGGATGGTCGGCATCGCCGCCCCCCTCAAGCCGGAGACGCGCGCGCCCTCTGAACAGCGCCACCACGCCAACGCCGGGCTGCGCTACTCCTCGAAGCTGCCGTGCGCGCCGCCGCACGACATGTTCCTGTTCATGCACAGCCGCTTCGGCTGGCATCCGCTCGGCCGCCGGCTCGGCATGCCGCTGGTCGCGGTCCAAAAGCCGCTCTCGCGCGGCTGGCTGAGGCTGCCAGCCCCGATTTGCACGACGAGCTAGAGATCTGTCTCAACATCCTTGCCGACCCCTTGGACCTCAAGCGCCTCAAGGCGGGCGTGCGCCTTGCGCATGCGTTCTATCATCAGCCGGAGCTTCGCGACGATCGATCATAAGGGTGTCGCTACCGATCTCGCGACCCGCTGGCCGCTCTGGCAGGCCGCGGCGCCACCGGGCTTCACCGCCTTCGTCGTGCCCGACACCGCGCCCTTGCACGAGCTGGTCCGGGAAATGTGGCGCCTCGCCCGAGCGCTGCCGCTGGCACCACTGCGCGCGTGCGAGGCGAGCACGCGGGACCTGCCCCGGACCACCGAGGCCGAGCGCCTGGTCGTGCAGTGGATCGGGCAGGAGGTGTTCCGCACAGCCCTCATGGACTACTGGGGCGGCCGCCGCGCCGTCACCGGCGGCGCCGAGCCTCTGCTCCGGCGCGCAAGCCACATCGAGCCATGGGCCCTGTGCGAGACCGATGCCGAGCGGCTCGATGTCTACAATGGCCTCCTGCTCGCCGCCCATCTCGATGCCGCCTTCGATGGCGGCCTGATCGACTCCGACGACACCGGGCAGATCCGCTGCGCCGAGCGCTTCGCGCGGCCGATCGCCTCGCGGCCGGTGTCCAAGACCCGATGGCACTCGCCAAGCTCACGCCCGAGCACCTCGCCTTCCTCGCTTGGCGCCGTGCCCATAATGCTGACTGCCGGGGAATGCTCGCCCCGCTCAGTCGACGGATAGACCAGACCCGATCATACATAGGTCTTTGAGGTCTCCGGCTACGGTTCGTTAGCGTATCTCGCCCACCCAAAAGAGAATTCGAACCCAGCGTCGGGCGGTTGTTCGCTATGCGCTTGATATAGAAAGGCAATTCGAACGGGTACCGAATGAGCCAAGTGAACAGCTGCAGAGCAAGCCGGGCGTCAAAGAGAGATTTCGAGCCTCCGGCGCCAGCTCGAGGTGAACAGCCTTCGCCCAAGAATGGCGGGATTCCTGGGCTTCAGCGGGCGCCGAGCGGAGAGAGTGTCGCCCGAAGGCGTCTTGGCGGAGGGAGAGGACCTGTCGTCCAACCCTCTCCGGCGCCTTTTCAATGACTTACGAATTACACAGTTCGCGGTGGATGTTGGCTGGAGAATCCGGGGCTGCTGTAGGGCGCGCCGCAGTAGCGGCTTAGGGCGGACCGGGTTAGGGATTTGCGCCGTCAATTCTGACCCGATGATTGGCCCAGTGCGCCGGGCAGCGGGTTGAGGACCGTCCGGAACCCCAGGTGGCTGGCGCCGAGGCCAAGCTCCTGCGGCTGGCGGGCGGCCGGCCGGTAGCGGGCGCAGAATTTGGGTGCGCACAGATACGAGCCGCCCTTGATCACGACCGAAGGGCCGGTCGGGCCGGCGTAGCGCGCGGCCAGCGCCATGTCCGGGCCCTGCGGATCGGTTGCGTGCGCAGGCGGGTGGCCCGGCACGTACCAGTCGCGCGCGTACTCCCAGACGTTGCCCGCCATGTCGAACAGGCCGTAGCCATTCGGCGCGAAGCAACCGACCGGGGCCGTCCCGGCATAGCCGTCGTCGGTGTCGTTCTTCAGCGGAAAGAGTCCCTGCCAGGAGTTGGCGCGCCAGCCCGCGACAAGATCGTAGTATTCGTCGCCCCAGCTGTAGGTCGCATCCTCCAGCCCGCCGCGCGCCGCGAACTCCCACTGCGCCTCGGTCGGCAGCTCGCGGCCGAGCCAGCGGGCGTAGGCCTGCGCGTCCTCGCAGGCGACGTTCACCACCGGATGATTGTCCCGGCCCTCGACCCCGCTCCCGGGGCCGCTCGGATGGCGCCAGTCGGCACCCGGCACGAAGCGCCACCACTGGCTGACGTCGACCAGGTTGAGCAGGCCGTCAGGCGGCGTGAACACGACCGCGCCCGGCGCGAGGAGCTCAGGCGGCACGCCCGGATGGTCCTTCGGGTCGAGCCCGCGCTCGGCCACGGTCACGTAGCCCGTGGCCTCCACGAACCGCGCGAACTGGGCATTGGTCACCTCATGCCGATCGATCCAGAAACCCGCGACCGTCACGTCGTGGGCGGCCTCCTCCTCGGGTTGCTCGTCGTCCCCCATCGTGAATCGGCCGCCCTCGATCCACACCATCCCGGCATGCGGATCGTCGCCCTCGGGCAGGCCCGAATAACCGTCGCACAAGCCCGCCGGCGCACCCTCTGCCGCCCCGACTGTTCCGAGCCAGGCGGCAGCGAGCAGCAGTGCCGCAGCGCATGCCAGAGCCTGCGCCGCGCTGGGGCGACGACGGAGTCCGGGTTCGCGTGTCAAGTAGGTCCCTCTCGCACCTCGCGTCGTTAGCCCGTCAGTCGAACGACGGCACACTGACCGCTTGGCCTGCCCTATTCGGTCACCTCGGCCCAGGTCGCGTCGGGATCGTAGGCGTCGATCGCCACCGCCACCTCGGGGGTCTCGGGGCCGAGATCGGCTTCGAGGACGCCGCCCTGATGGCTGACCTGGAACGTCATCACCCCGGTCTCGCCGTACTCCGCCGGCCAGGCGAGCAAGCCGAAGCCCGCGATCATGTTGTCGTTGATCACGTAGTCGTAGGCGCCCCCGGGGGCGTGCTCGGTCTGCAGCTTCAACACGCGGTAATAATAGCCCCGGTAGGGATCGCCGAGCTCCTTGCCTTCCAGCAGCGCGCTGATCTCGGCAATGAACGGGCCGAACGGACTGACTGGCTCGCCGGGCGCCGACGCCCAATACAGCCCGTCCCTCTGCCCGTTGGTACTGATCACGCGCTGGGCGTACTCCAGGACCTGGTCGCCGTCGCGGTCAGCGCTCGCATACTCAAGCTGGGCCTCCACGTAGGCGCGCAGGGCCTCGATCGCGGCGAGCTCGTTCTCGCCGATCCGGCGGTCGAGGATCTCCTCGAGGCCGGCGGCGCTGTCGAACCTCCAGCTTTCGCCTTCGCCCACGATCGGAACCGGGAACGGGAACGCCTGGCGCCCGATGGTCAGGATCACCCGCCCGTCGGCCTCCGGCAGGAGCGCGGTCGCGACCTGCATCGCCTCGCGGGTCTCGCGCATCTCCTCGTGCACGATCGCGATGTCGCTGCCGATCAGATCGTCGGCGTACTCCGGGCCGAAGATCGCCCGCAGCGCCTCGCCATCGTCGGCCTCAAGGGCGTCGCGCAAGGCCTGCGCCGCCGCCCCGGGCGACGGGAAGGTCTGCGGCTCGGCCAGAGCACTCGCGCCGCCGACGGTCACGAGAACCGCCAACGCCGCGCCACAACGGGCTATGTCTTTCATTCGAGCATCCCACTCCCGGCCGACGAGCGCTGCTGCGCTTTTGCGCCGGCCATCATCGCTTGCGTTTGCCCCCGCGGCCGCCGCCGCCACGGGACGCCTTGCAGCGGCCATCAGCAATTATAGACTCCGGATTGCCCGTTCTCCGGGCCTGAATTCGTGGCCGGCAAGAGGAGGGCTGGCCACACACTTCGGGGCGGGGCACCGTCACGATGGCACGCGCGCTG
>JBOHKK010000472.1:0-3821 GCA_050729115.1 Geminicoccaceae bacterium
CCCTTGCCCAACGCGGCTCCGGGACCGCGGGCCGCTCGCGGCGGAAACTGAGCGGCGCCAGCACCACGGCCCGCAGACCCTGCCAGACCTCGCGCCAGGTGATGCCGATCGCGACGATCAGGAGGCTCAGGCTCGCGATCCCCATGACCAGGGGATACCGGTCTGGTCCGATGGGCCGCTCGAGGCGGTGCAGCAGGAAGTCGCCGACGAAACCGCCGAGCCCGACCCAGTACGGCCAGCTCTCCGGGAGCGGCCATGTCGCCAGGTATGCCGCGGACGCGAGCAGGGCGAAAGGCAGCGCCAGGACCGGCAGCCACGGCCAGGCCAGCGGCTTGGCGAAGATCAGGCGCAGGCCCCATGCCGACAGGATCAGGGCGACCGCCCAGGCGGCGAGGCCGATGCTCTGCTTGGCCATGTCGGCGACGCTGGCGCCGACCGACCCCAGCGGATTGGTGCTGAGGCCGCTGGTCGCGTGGTTGAGCGACGGGTCGTTGGCGTCATGGCCCCAAAGCGCGATCGCCAGCGCCAAGGCGGCCACCAGCGCGACGCCACCGAGCAGCTCGCTGCCCCGGCGGGCCCAGCCGGCGGCGCTGCCCACATCGGAACCGAAAATCGACCGCGTGGCCATGATCGGCATGTCCCCTTCTGGTTCAGGCCAGTCGCTCGACGAGACCCGACAGGGCCGCTTTCGTGGTCTCGAGATCGTGGACCATGGCGACCCGGATCGCCGGAGCGCCAGGGTTGCGACCGCTCGCGTCGACGCGGCCGAGATACGCCCCCGGCAGCACCTTGATCGCCGCTTGCGCCCAAAGCTGCCGGGTCACCGCCTCGCCGTCGCCGACATCGAGCCATAAGAAAAAGCCGCCATCGGGCCGGACATAGTCGAAACGGCCGGCGAGGCAATGGTCGGCGAGGTCGAATTTGGCGCGGTACAGGGCGCGATTGGCGATGACGTGTTGCTCGTCCCGCCACAGCGCGGTCGCCGCCGCCACGATCGGCAGCGGCTGGACCGCCGCGCCATAGCTGCGCAGGCGCGCGAACGCTGCCAGCACATCGGGGTCGCCCGCCACGAATCCCGAGCGCAGGCCGGCAGCGCTGGACCGCTTCGAGAGCGAGTGGAACACGACCACGTTGTCCAGCCCGCCGCCCGATCCGATGGCGGCCTCGAGCGCGCCGACAGGGGCCGCCTGCGTGTAGATCTCGGCGTAGCATTCGTCAACGATGAGGAGGAACTCGTAGCGGCGCGCCAGGGCGATCAACCGCCGTAGGTACTGGAGATCGGCTGCGGCGCCCTGCGGATTCGACGGCGAGCACAGATAGAAAGCGGCGGTGCGCTCGAGCAGCTCAGGCGTCAGCTCGTCGAGCGCCGGCAGATGCCCGGTGGCCGCGGATACCGACAGCAGGACCGGCTCCGCCCCGGCGATCGCCGCGGCGCCGAAGTACACGTTGTAGAACGGATTGGGCAGCAGGACCGCGGGCGTGCGGCCGGCCTTGCGCTCGGGCACGACCACCTGAGCGATCAGGAACAGGGCTTCCTTGGTGCCCGCGCACGGCAGGATGTGCCGCTCGGGGTCGACCGTGCCTGCCGGCAGATGGTAGCGCCGCGTCAGCCAATCGGCGACCGTCGCGCGAAACTCGGCGGTCCCGCTGACCGGGGGATAGCGGCCCCAGAGATGGCGGTGCTCCTGGAGCGTCGCGGTCAGCAGCTCCGGGACGGGATGCATCGGCTGGCCGATCGACAGATCGATCGGCACGCGTTCCGGCGGCGGCGCCACTGGCTCGAGCAGCAGCGCCAGCCGCCGGAACATGTAGTCGCTGAGATCTTGCAGCCGCGGATTGAGCATGGCCCAGAATTGCCGGTGAGTCGCGCATCCTACGGACGCCAGTTCCCGAACACGTTAACATTTTCTGGCAACCTGTTTCAACCAAGCACAAATGCCCGGGAGGCTCGAAGCCTCCCGGGCGCGGTCGAACCCGGGTTGTCGGGTCAGTGCGCGAGGCTCGGTCCGAACTCCGGGTACGCCTCCATGCCGAGCTCCGCCTGGTCGATCCCGGCCTGCTCGTCCTCGTCGGCAATGCGGATGCCGACCGTGCCCTTGAGGATCGACCAGACGACCAGACTGGCCACGAAGGTGAAGGCCCCGATCGCGGCGATGCCGATCAGCTGGGTGCTGAAGCTGGTGCCGGGATTCGAGATCGGGACGGCGATGGTGCCCCAGATGCCGGCGACCAGGTGGGCGGGGATGGCGCCGACCACGTCGTCGATCCTCAGCCTGTAGAGGAGCGGCACCGCGAGCACGGCCAGCGCGCCGCCCACGGCGCCGATGACGATCGCCAGGCCGGGCGAGGGCGCCAGCGGCTCGGCGGTGATCGAGACCAGACCGGCGATCGCGCCGTTCAGCACCATGCTCAGATCGATCTTCTTGTACATGATCTGGGTCAGGGCCATCGCGGTGACGAGGCCGCCGGCCGCCGCCAGATTGGTGTTGACGTAGATGTTGGCGATCGCGATGGCGTCGGCGGCGCTGCCCAGGGCGAGCTGCGAGCCGCCGTTGAAGCCGAACCAGCCGAGCCACAGGATGAAGGTGCCAAGCGTCGCGAGCGGCAACGACGAGCCGAGCATCGGATGGACCTGGCCGCCCGGACCGAACTTGCCCTTGCGCGCGCCCAGCAGAAGGGCGCCGGCGAGTGCCGCCCAGCCGCCGACCGAATGGACCAGGGTCGAGCCGGCGAAGTCGGAGAACCCGAGCTCGCTGAGCCAGCCGCCGCCCCACTGCCACGAGCCGGTGATCGGATAAAGGATTCCGGTAAGCGCCGCGCTGAACACCAAGAACGGCCACACCCGGACGCGCTCGGCGAGCGTGCCCGACACGATCGAGGCGGCGGTCGCGACGAACACCATCTGGAAGAACCAGTCGGACGCGGCCGCGTAGCCGGCGCTGAAGTCGGCGCCGTGGGCGGCCAAAGCCGCGCTGTCATCGCCGCTCCAGATGCCGAAGCTGCCGAAGAACCCGCCATCGACGCCGTCGTACATCAGATTGTAGCCGATCAGATAGAACAGGATGCCGGCGACCGAGTAGACCGAGATGTTCTTGAGCAGCTGCGTGCCGACGCTGCGCTTGCGGACCAAGCCGGCTTCGAGCATGGCGAAACCGGCTGCCATCCACATCACCAGAAAGCCGCTCATCAGGAAGGAGAGCGTGTTGAAGATGAACCGGGTCTCGGGGGGCACGCCGGTTCCCACGTCCTGGGCCGCCGCAGGCTCCATGAGCAGCAGGCTCACGGCCGCGCTGATCCCGGCCAATGCCGTCGTTCTCGAAAATCGCGCCATGTCGCTCTCCCGTGGTCGATCCGGTCGCCGAGCAGCCGGAGCCGCTACGGGCGCATTCCCACATCGCGAGAGCAAGCGGCGTGCCAGGATGGCGCCGGCAGCGGTGGCTCTGCCCGGGCACGACGACAACAGCGGCGGAGAGCCTATGAATTAGGCAGAGGGACGTTGCCTGATGAATTCTTGTGCAGCCTAACGCAGGGGCTGGCGGCGATTATCAGTTGCCACCGAGGGGGCCGACCCCCGCGCATGAAACCGGGGCGCCGAACCGCCGTCGCCTTCGCAACGTCATCGCGAGGGCGCGTCAGCGCCCGTGGCGATCCAGGAGCGGCGTTGTGGATTGCTTCGTCGCTGCGCGCCTTGCAATGACGATGCCGAGCGTGACGCCCAAGGTTCTTCCTAGACCATTTTCGCCTTGGGTGGACCCGCGGCCCCGGCCCGCTCCCCCTCCCAACCACCCACCGATGGTACCCTTGGGGTGGTGGGGAGGGGG
>JBOHKK010000473.1:0-3804 GCA_050729115.1 Geminicoccaceae bacterium
GCTTGAGCTCGGCAAGCCGCGCCTCGGCGCGGGCGTGGCGCGCCGGATCGCCGCTCACGGCATCGCGCATGATCTGCCGGACGTCCTCGCCGACCGCGCGCAGCCCCTCGAGCAGCGCCTGCGGATCGCGCCCGACCCGCTCGGCATCCTGACCGCTCCAGGCCGCGAACATCCGGGTCGCGGGGTCGGCGGACGAGGCCGCCGGCGACTGGCTACGGCTTTCCTCGGAGCTAGAGTCGCCGAGAAAGCGTTCGACCGCGGCCCGCGCTTGGGTGAGCTTGCCTGGATCGCCCAGCCCCGGACCCGGTGGCCCGCGGTAGGGAGCTTCCAGAAACGCGGCCTCGGCGTCGTCCGGATACCATCCGCGCGCTGAGAAATTGAATCCTTCCGGAAGATTCCACGATAAATCGAATCGGTTCATCGCTTCCGATTTTAGCCAGTCGCGCACCCTGCCGCTGATCAAGAAACGAAGTTGCCCGGAAAGCTCCGTCCACATCCAGTCCGCTGGCACGCTTGGCCGATGAAATGTGTCGTAGAAGGCATATCGAGCGAGAGCAGGATAGGGCCGCGGGTCTTCGGGCCACAAGGAGCGGCGAACGGGCCGACCACACTCTGAGCATGGAACGCCCCAGTAGCCGAATGGCCCGGCTGGCCAGTCAAGATCAACGGTCGGAAAGACACAAAAGCATTTTGCACTTTTGGCGCCGGATACCTTAAGCCTTAATCGGCCGAGGCCTCCCGCTAGTCCAGCTTGATCAAGTGCTTCCAAGAACGCTGCCGAGGCGACACGCACGCCGCTTTCGTTGATCCAGAAGAATGCCGGTAATTTAGCGTCGCGGATTATCAGCTTTGGTCTGGCCTTGATATCGATTCGTTGAACAGGCATTCCACAACCAGCACAAGCTTGAGTTGTCACCAGGTCGGGAGCATCGAGCGCGGCGCCAGCAAACTTGCCTCCGGTTAAGAGCAGCAGCTCCGCGCGAGCCACATCGGAAGGCGTATCAATCCGCATCCCCTCTTCGAGGACGTTCAGGGCGCGGTGTCCGACGTGACGACGTAGTGTCGGTATCTCCTTGAAACGCGCCTCGTCAAATCTCCACGAGCACATGATGAGCTCGCCCTGTTCCGAACGGCTGAGCGGCACGTCGACGAGGTTGGCCGGAAGACCATGGGCCAAGTCGCCCTCGGCAACGGCCCGGATGGTGTAGCTGCGAGTCATGTCACTCCTCCGATAGGGGCTTAACTCCCTGGAAGGGCGAGACGATTGTACTCAGCTTGCACGCCCGCGATGAAAGTTTCTGCGGCGGCTTGGCCATTTTGACCGTAACGCTCAAGCACGGTCTTGTAGCTTTCGACGAGCATCTGCCTAAGGTCGCTCAATGCTTCGGGGTGACTGGCAGCAAAAATATTCCAGCTTTCTTCGTCATTGATCGCGACGGGGAATCTACTTCTAAACATGCCATTGAAGACCTGGTGGAAGCCGCCAGGAAAATTCTCTTCTTCGGTCGGGATGCCGTCGAAATTGTGCAGCGCCCTGGGCAAGAACAGTTTGGTCTGATTGAATGCACCGCCCAACCACTGCGGCCATGCATGATGCCATTCAGGATTAAGGATAGCGAATCGCCACCATTCCAACGACTTTTGAATCTTCGGATCGCTGCCGGAAAGTTCGCGTTCGCCAACCAGATACGCCTCGATCGATCCGGCGGTCTGAGCATCAACACGAACTTGGATCTCCGTTGTGCCGGTCACGACCAGCGATGCAGTCGACAAACGCTCCCATATGCCGCGTCGAATGAACGGATCAAGCTCGGGTCCCGGCGGCGAGCCGGCACCCATCCGGACCCGGTTGTAGAACGTCTCTCGAATTCTGCTCGACGCAATTCGCTGACTTTGACGATTCCAGAATGTCTTGTAGGTTTCCGTCTTCGGCGTCGGGCTCTCGTCGAAGGGCACGGAAGGGGCGTGCACCTGGGCCTTGTGATCCGACAGATAGGTTCCGACCGCGGCTGCGCTGAGTCCGACGACACGGCCATTCTCGATCTTTGCCCCCAGCCGCTGTGCGATGACTTTGTTGATGCGCCGGCGTGTGAGATCATCGGCTCCCGCCGCCTCACTGCCAGCCTGACGAACTGCGCGCATGACCGCTTCGGTCGCCCAGTCATGGGCGAAGGTAGCGCCGAAGGTATGGCTTTGGTTCAGCGGCGCTTCCTTCGTGTCTCCAACGTCCCTGGTGGCACCTTCAGCAACGGTTTTAACGTTCTCCCAGGTTCCGGGAAGGTCGTCAGTCGCCGCTAATGCGTCCAGGGCGGCGTCGACCGGTGTCTGTGCCGCTGGATGAATTCGGGCAAGGTCGTCGGCGAAGATGACCCTCAGGTCCGGCTTCTCGCCGAACAGCTCGAACAGGCGCCTGAGGATCGGGGCGAGAGCGCGTTGGCGCGCCTCGAGCGTGTTGTCGCTTGGGATCTCGGGCGCTTCCTCGTCGCGAAGCGCGTTCGCTCGCTCGAACGCGGTGACCAGCGCATCCGCCTCGGTGTCGGCCTGACCGAGCAGCGCGTCGGCCGAGCTGAGCAGGCCCTCGGCCTCCTGGCGGCCTGCGTCGTCGCTCCCGAACTGCTCGGACAGCTTGCCGCGCCACTCGGCGAGCTTGGCCGCGACCGGGCCCGGGCCATCGCTCGCGACCATCAGCACGGCATCGGTGCCCTGGATCTCGACCCAATGACGGTGCACCTCGCCGCCGCCCGCGAAGGTGACGGAGGTGCCGAGCTCGCTGTCTTCGGCGCTCTCGCCCTCGGCCTCCTCCGGGCCCTCCTCCTCGCTCCGGCCGGTGATCGCGGCGAGCAGCTGCTTGCCCTTGTCGACCAGGAAGCGCAGCACCCGCTCGATGATCGATTCCACCCAGTCCTGGAGCTTCTTGACCTGCTCGGCGATCGTCTCCGGCAGATTGCCGAGGCCGATGTAGCCCGCGAGGAAGTCGATCACCGGCGGGATCAGCTGGGCGAGCGCGCTCTCGATCGCCGTTGCCATGCCGCTGGTGTTGCCGGCCAGGATGTCGGCCACCCCGTTCACCACGGTCTCGACCAGGCGGAAGATCCGCGCCGCGTTCTCGAACACCCACTTGAGCACGCGATAGATCAGCTCGAGCGCCTGAATGATCGCGCCCGCCGGGTTGAACAGCGCGATGATTCGCGCCGTGACGTTGGTGATCAGCGCCTCGATCAGGTAGTCGACCGCGGCCTCGATCACCATGTCGAGGATCCGCTTCGGGTCAAGGGCGTCCTTGACCAGCTGGACGATGCCTTCCGGCCCCTGCTCGATCAGGGTCGAGATCAGGTTCCAGGCCTGCTCGATCAGCGCGACGTTCTGCTCGCCCACCAGGCGGACCAGGATCGCCCGGATCCTGGGCCAGGTGATGCCCATGATCTGGAGGAAGAACTTCAGCAGGCTGGTCAGCGAGAGATCGCGCGGGATCTCGACCCCGACCGCGCCGAGCCCGCTCAACAGCCAGTCGATGAAACCCTGCAGCAGATGCTGCTTGATGTTGTCGAAGAAGAGCTGGAAGCCCTCCTTGAGCGCCAGCGCCAGATTGTTGGCGAAGCCCAGCGGGTCGTCGGCGATGTCGTCGATCACCTGCTCGATCTTGGCCACCACCGCCCAGAACGCGGCCGGCGAGATGCCGAGCAGCTTGAGGATGCCCTCGATGATGAACTTCGCCGGGTCGTCGACGAACGCCGCGATCGCGTCGGCGATCTGGCCGAGGATGCCGCGCGCCTGCGCGCGCAGCTCGGCGACCCGCCGCTGCAC
>JBOHKK010000474.1:0-3802 GCA_050729115.1 Geminicoccaceae bacterium
TGTCGCTGGCCGCGCGCGAACGCCTGCGCGCGGAGCGCGAGCACCCCGGCCCCGCCGCCACCGCCGACCATCTGGTCTCGCCGCAGGCCGGCTGATCGGGCGGATCGCGCCGGCTCCGGCTACCGGCGCCTCAGGTCGTCTGCCCGGACCGGCCAAGGCCGCGGCCCGGCATCTCGGCGCGGTCGCCGCCAGCCACTCCTCGTGCGCCAGCTCGTGCTCGAGCGGCAGATGCGGACGCGGCACCCGAAATAGATGCTGCCTTCGAACGATCAGCGCGGCTTGAGCAGGGCCGCTCTCATGCCGGCACCTTCTGCATCTCGGGCGGCATCTCGGGCGGCATCTCGGGCTCGATTCCGGCAGCGGGCTCGCCGCGCCCGATCCCGCTGGCGACGAGCCAGCGCTGCAGACGGCGCAAGCCTTCCGCCACGCCGGTGCGGGCCCGCCAGCCGGCCAGCCGCTCGAGCTTCGAGGTATCGGACACGTAGTAGCGCTGATCGCCCGGGCGCCAGCCGGCGAAACGCACCGGCGGCGGCGCGATGCCGAGCCCGGCGAAGCGCGCGAGGAGCTCGAGCGGGCTCGCGGTATTGTGCGGGCCGCCGCCGAGGTTGAACGCGTGCCCGGCGAGGCTAGCGATGCGCGCCCGCGCGCGCAGACAGGCGTCGACGGCATCGTCGACGTACAGGAGATCGCGAACCTGCTTGCCGTCGCCGAAGATCGTGATCGGCTGGCCGCGCAGGGCACGGATCAAAAAATGCGCGACCCAGCCCTGATCCTCGGTGCCGAACTGCCGCGGCCCATACAGGCAGCTCATGCGGAATACCACCGCGCGCAGGCGGAACGCCTGCGCGTAATCGAGCACGTACTGGTCCGCAGCGCCCTTGGAGCAGCCATAGGGACTGCGCGGGCCGAGCGGGCAGGTCTCGCCCACCGCGCGGGACAGGCCGTCCGGGGGCAGGTAGCGATGCTCGTCCTCCAAGAGCCGCGCCGCCTCGAACGGCTCGCCGTAGACCTTGCTGGTGGACGCGAACACCAGCGGCGGCGGCTCTGGCCGCCGGCGCGCCGCCTCGAGCACGTTCAAGGTGCCGCGCGCGTTGATCTCGAAATCGCCGAGAGGATCGTCGAGGCTGCTCGTGAGGGCGACCTGGGCGGCCAGATGGAAGACGGCGCTCGCCAGGCGCACGGTGTCGCGCAAGGCGTCGGCATCGCGCACGTCGGCGATCGCGGTCTCGATGCGATGGCCGTGGCGCCGCTGCAGCCATTCGAGGTTCTGCATCACATTGGGGCGAGAGAGGTTGTCGTAGATCAGAACCCGTTCGCCCGCCGCGGCAAGGCGATCGGCGAGATTGGCGCCGACGAAGCCGCTGCCGCCGGTGATCAGCACCATCGATCGGCGGCGGAGCACCGCAGGCGCTGAGATGCAGGTCGGCGGCGCGGCGCCGTCGGCCGGGTACTTGCGCGACGCGTCGTTCATGCCACCAGCCCCCGGCGTGCCAGGTCCTGGGTCGCCTGGTCGACCCGGTCGATCGCCGCCAGGAGATGATCGGCGACGTGCGAACCGATCAATCCCGCACCACCCGTGATCAGAACTCGGGGCATCCTCCACCCTTCTTCATGTGCAGCTGCTTGCGCCGGAGAACGGCGGACCTGCCTCGACGGTTCCTGGCCAGCTGCGCCGGACCATCTCGGAAAAGCGGCTGATCAGCCACCGTTGCCGGGGGCCACCCCGTTCCTCGGTCCAGCGCCGATGGCGTCGTGATCCGTGGGCTCGATGGCGGCCGACACTTTTCCCCCTCGCTATTGGCGTTGCGCTAGGGTGGAAAACGCGGCTGCTGCTTCCGGGTTCCACCCTCTGCCCAAGGAACATGTCAGGCGATCAACTCCCGCAATGGCCGCTCGAGGTGTGCCCCGCGCCGAATGCCGCTGACCTTGTGCGTGCGCCAGGCTTCGAGAGCATCTTAGGGGTGCCGTCGCAAGTGCCTGCGCTGGCTACCGGTTGCCCGAAGATGTTGTGGAGATTCAGCGCCTCGAAGGCCCCGGCCGACCTGGACGAAGGCATTGCGCCAAGCCGAGGCCGAGCTGAGGCGGCAACCTTCGCTGAGCGCGGTGAGGGCAGCGGCGAAGCGGGTGATGCGCGCCAAGAGTTGAAGGCGCTCGAGGATGTGCCGGCACAGAAGCCGAAGCGCCGGTCTACCCGTGACCGGGCGTCGGTGGGCGCTTTCTCAACGCGCGCCGTCTGCCCGGCCGGCCAGCAAAGTGGCGCAGGCCTGCAACGCGCCGCTCCAGATGGCTGCCGAGCCCATGGCTTCACCCCCAGGTTGTCCGAGGGGGGCGGCATAGCACCGCGCGCCACCGCGCGCGATGGTTGCATGGAGTCGCGGGCTCGACCGGCTCGCCGACGCCCAGGACTGTGCGCCAGCAGCGCCAGATCATGACGCTCCGGGAGATCGGCGAGACAATCGGCTATGGTGATCGTTGCGTGTGGGGCAAGCGGGCACCAAGCCGGGCCCAGCTCGAGGCGCTGCGCAAACTGACTGAAGGAGGAACACCATGACCACACGATCTGTCTTCCTGCTCGCGATGCTGCTGGTGGCGCTGCCGGCGAGCGCGCAGGACCAGTTCGAGGAGGCCACCAGGGCGACTGCGGCGGCCTGCGTCGAGCATCTGCGGCAGGAGCAGCTACCGCCCTGCGTCCTGGCATTGCAGCGGCAGATCCTGCAGCTCCAAGCGATCGTGCAGGACCGCGGGCAGCGGCTCGAGGCGCTCGAGGAGGCGGTGAGCGTCATCGCAGGTAACCAGATCGAGGCGCGTGCCTTGGCGCACTGCCATGACAGCCAGCCGGAATGCGCGGCCCTGTTGCAGAAGCGCTGATCGGCGGGCGGCGGTCACCAGGGGGGCTCAGGCTCGCCCCTTTGCTTTACGCCGCCGCCTGCCGCTGCCGTTCGCGGCGCGGGTTTGGGCCGCGAACCTGCCGCCATCCCGCTTTCATTGCGGCATGGCAGGGGGCAGCCGCGGCCAGTATCCGGGCACCGGCGCGGCTGTCGCCTCGCGAGGAAGCCGGTGATCGCCTCGAGCTCGGCGGCGTCGAGCGCACGGGAAGCATGGGGCGCGGATAGCACGGCGGCGATGTCGGGCGGGGATGGTCCGCCACCCGCACGACGGCCCGCGATCATGGGAGTGCGCGCGGTGTTTCCGGGGTGCTTCCGAGGACAAACCCGATTTCTGCCAAGCTGTGGTGCCGCCGGTAGGAATCGAACCTACGACCCCACCCTTACCAAGGGTGTGCTCTACCCCTGAGCTACGGCGGCTGCTAGAGTCCGGGCTAGATGCCACAGGGCGGGTGGACACCGCAAGCGAATTGACCGCGATGACGCGCTCCGAGGAGCCTCCGAAGCAGCCCCAGCCGAAGCAGCTCCAGCCGAGCCAGCCCCAGCCGAGCCAGCCCCAGCCGAGCCAGCCCCAGCCGAGCCAGCCCCAGCCGAGCCAGCCCCAGCCGAGCCAGCCGAGGCACTCGGCGGGCACCGCGGCAAGCAAGGCGGCCAGGCAGGCGCGCCTCGCCCAAGAGATGCGCAGCAACCTCCTGAAACGCAAGGCCCAGCAGCGTGCCCGACGCGACCTGGGTAAGCCCGAGTGATGCCGGTCCTGTGAGGTCGCGGGATCGGCAGCGCGGGGGTTGTGGCCGGCCGCGCGCCCGCGCGGGATTGGCTGGACGGCGGCGCGCTCGCGCGCGGGATGAGCTGGCTACCGGAACGACGTCGCGATCGAGATCGACTGGTCGGCCGCGCGCCCGCGCGCGGGGTTGGCG
>JBOHKK010000475.1:0-3801 GCA_050729115.1 Geminicoccaceae bacterium
CGTCTTCCTCGGGTCCCGGAGGCCTCGGCGGGCGCGCCGTGGCCGTCGGGCCGGGCGCGGTCGCCGGGCCGTTGGCGCCAGCCGCGGTCGTCCTGCTGATCGCGCTGATCATCACCTGGGGCCTGAACTGGCCGATGATGAAGCTGGCGCTCACCGAGGTGCCGCCGTGGACCTTTCGCAGCCTCTGCCTGATGATCGGGGGCAGCGCCCTGCTCGCGCTGACGCGCGCATCGGGCGCGCCGGTCGGCATCCCCAAAGCGCGGCTCGGCGCGCTGGTGCTGGTCGCCCTGTTCAACATCACCGGCTGGCACCTGTTCTCGGCCTATGCCCTGCTCCACACCGGCTCGGGCCGGGCGGCGATCATCGGCTACACCATGCCGCTTTGGGCCTCGCTGCTCAGCATCTGGGTGCTGCACGCGCGGCCAACGGTCCGCCAGGGCGCGGCGCTGCTCCTGGGCATGGCCGCCCTGGTGCTGCTGATGGCCCAGGATTTCGGCCGCCTCGATGCCTCGCCTACCGGAGCGCTCCTGATGGTCGGCGCCGCGGTGTGCTGGGCGATCGGCACCGTGCTGATCAAGAAGTTCGCCTGGGATGGCGTGGCCGTGACCGCGCTCACCGGCTGGCAGCAGCTCCTGGGCGGGGTGCCGATCGTGATCGGCTGGTGGCTCCTGGAGCCGGTGCCCGACCTCGCCGCCCTGAGCCTGCCCGCGGCGCTCGGGCTTGCCTATGTGATCTTCGTCGCCATGATTTTCTGCCACACGGCGTATTTCAAGCTGGTGAGCCTGCTGCCGGCGCACGTCGCGGCGATCAGCGTCCTGCCGGTGCCGGTGGTCGGGGTCGTGAGCTCGGCGATCATCCTCGGCGAGCCCGTGGGCCCGGCCGAGTTCGCCGCCCTGGTCCTGGTGGTCGGTGGACTGTTCCTGCTGGTGCGTCCGCGCTAGAGCAGCATCCGAATTGACGAGATCGCCGACGGCGATCATCGTCCGGATAAAGCTGCTCTAACCAACTGAGATAGAGCCATTTTCTCCCGATGAGCGAAAGATGTCGCGAGCCGCAGCGGGTTCGCCTCATCAAGAATTGCTCTAGCCGGCCGCCTCGGCGGCGGCACCAGACGACGCGGGGCGACGGACCGCCACCCGTGCGCAGCGGGTTTGGGGGGCGCCTGGCCGGTGATGGCCGCCCGGCCCTTCCCCCTTGCGCAATCCGGGCTAAAGTGGCGCGAGCGGTCGCACGTCATCGAAGAGGGGGGCTCGTCATGAAGACGATCAAGGGGCCGGCGATCTTTCTCGCCCAGTTCGCGGGCGACCAGGCGCCGTTCAACTCGCTTGCCGGCATCGCCGGATGGGCCGCCGATCTCGGCTACAAGGGCGTGCAGATCCCGAGCTGGGATCGCCGGCTGTTCGACCTCGAACGGGCGGCAAGGAGCGATGCCTATTGCGACGAGGTCAAGGGCACGCTCAAGGACGCCGGCGTCGAGCTGACCGAGCTGTCGAGCCATCTGCAGGGGCAGCTGGTGGCGGTGCACCCGGCCTACGACGCCGGCTTCGACGCCTTTGCGACGCCCGCGGTGCGCGGCGACCCGAAGGCGCGCCAGGGGTGGGCGGTGCAGCAGATGCGCTACGCGGCAGAGGCGTCGCGCCGCCTCGGCCTCGATGCCCACGTCAGCTTCTCGGGCGCGCTCGCGTGGCCCTACGTCTACCCCTGGCCGCCGCGCCCCGCCGGGCTGATCGAGACCGCCTTCGACGAGCTGGCCCGGCGCTGGCAGCCGATCCTCGACGTGTTCGACGAGCACGGCGTCGACCTGTGCTACGAGATCCACCCGGGCGAGGACCTGATCGATGGCGCCAGCTTCGAGATGTTCCTCGAGCGGGTCGGCGATCATCCGCGCTGCTGCATCAACTACGACCCCAGCCACTTCCTGCTGCAGCAGCTCGACTACCTCGGCTTCATCGACGTCTACCACGAGCGGATCAAGGCGTTCCACGTCAAGGACGCCGAGTTCAACCCGAGCCCCAGGCAGGGCGTGTATTCGGGCTTCCAGTCCTGGCTCGATCGCGCCGGACGGTTCCGCTCGCTCGGCGACGGCCACGTCGACTTCGGCGGCATCTTCTCCAGGCTCGCCGGGTACGACTACGCCAGCTGGGCGGTCCTGGAGTGGGAGTGCTGCCTCAAGCACCCCGAGGACGGCGCGCGCGAGGGTGCGGAGTTCATCGCCGCCCACATCATCCGGGTGACCGAGACCTCGTTCGAGGACTTCGCCGCCGGCGCCGCCGACGCGGCCGCGAACCGCCGTATGCTCGGGATCGGCTGAGGAGGACGATGATGGCGATCGAAGGCAAGGGCCACGGCACGCGCGGCCGCCGGCTGCGCCTGGGCATGGTGGGTGGCGGCCAGGGCGCGTTCATCGGCGCCGTGCACCGGATCGCCGCCCGTCTCGACGACCGCTACGATCTGGTCGCGGGCGCGCTCAGCTCCGATCCGGAGCGCGCCCGGGCATCGGCCGCCGAGCTTCGGATCGCGCCGGAGCGCGCCTACGGCAGTTTCCAGGAGATGGCGGAGAAAGAAGCGGCGCGCGACGACGGCATCGACGCGGTCGCGATCGTCACCCCGAACCACGTCCACCATCCGGCCGCCAAAGCATTCCTCGAGGCCGGCATCCACGTGATCTGCGACAAGCCCATGACCACCACGGTCGACGACGCGCTCGACCTGGTGCAGACCGTGCGGCGCACCGGACTGGTGTTCGGCCTGACCCACAACTACACCGGCCATCCGATGGTGCGCGAGGCGCGCGCGCGGGTCCAGGCCGGCGAGCTCGGCACGGTCCGGGTGGTCCAGGTGGAGTATCCGCAGGACTGGCTGACCACCAAGCTCGAGGACACCGGGCAGAAGCAGGCGGCGTGGCGCACCGACCCCGCGCAGTCGGGCGCGGGCGGCGCGATCGGCGACATCGGCTCGCACGCCTACAACCTCGCGGGCTTCATCACCGGTCTGGAGGCGGCGTCGCTGTGCGCCGACCTCTCGACTTTCGTCGCCGGGCGCCGGGTCGACGACAACTGCAACGTCCTGCTGCGCTACGCCGGCGGCGCCCGCGGCATGCTCTGGGCCTGCCAGGTGGCGCCCGGCAACGAGAACCCGCTCCGGATCCGGGTGTACGGCGAGCGGGGCGGGCTCGAATGGCACCAGGAGCGGCCCGATCGGCTGCAGCTGTTTCCGTTCGGGCAGCCGCCGCAGGTGATCTCGCGCGCCGGCCCGGGCGCCGGCGCCGCGGCGGCCAAGGTGACCCGCATCCCGCCCGGTCACGTCGAGGGCTACCTCGAGGCGTTCGCCAACATCTACACCGGCTGCGCGGAGTTGATCACGGCCAAGCTCGAAGGCCGGGAGCCCGACCCCGACGCGCGCCTCGTGCCGGGCGTCGAGGACGGCGCGCGCGGGGTCAGGTTCATCACCGCGGCGGTGGAATCCAGCGCGCGCGGCGGCGTCTGGACCGACCTCCATCTGGGGCTGTAGTGCACTGATGCAGACAGACAACTCCCCAACCGTCATGCCCGGGCTTGACCCGGGCATCCACAACTCGATCAAGCCAAGTCGTCGCCCACTGGGGGTCGTGGATTGCCGGGTCAAGCCCGGCAATGACTATGGAATCATGCGAATGCGTCCGTGCACTAGTACTCGGTATCATAAATCCGTGATCCTTTGAGCAAGGCCCCTGGGATGGGTCTTGGCCTGCTGCCAATGGAATGGCGTGGCGGTCGGGTTGTAGGCTTCGATGAAGGCATCGATGGCTTGACGCAGCTGCCG
>JBOHKK010000476.1:0-3796 GCA_050729115.1 Geminicoccaceae bacterium
GCTCCAAGCAGCCCCGACGCTGCGTGGGCCGCTGCCGTGCGCTCGATCGCGTTGCGGCGGGCCCACCCCGAAGCCTACGGTCGAGCGGGCCAACCCGCGCGCTTCAGTGCACGTGGTCGACCGGGATCGCCGCGGCGCCGGTCGCCGCGGGGTTGCGGCATCGGCTCGCCCAACGCATAAGCCCGCGCGCCGGCGTGAATCGAGACCGGGCTCGCGGTGGCATTCACGGGCTGCCCGCCGCCGATGGCTGCCGCGTTCTCCGAGAGCGTCTGAACCACCAGATAGGCATGGTGGTCGGGAAAATCCGGACGACAGACCAGGAAATAGTCGCCGAACGCAAACAGCACATTCAGTTCGGTGGGGCCGAAGGCCGCGAACGGCGCGCGGCCGTCGCGGAGCGCGGCGATGTCGCGCGAGGCCAGGAGAACGACCTCGAGCTGGCCGGTCGTGAGCAGGCTCGCGAGGCGCCACGGATCGGGCCCGCGGGTCACCCGGGCGCTGCTTTCCGGCAAGTGCGCCGCCAGCGCCTCGGCGATCCTCTGGCCGAGCGGATAGGTCGGCGCGTCCGCCCTGCTGGTGCCGATCAGCAGATGGCGCCGCCGATACACCTGCCATTGCCGGTAGGGCGTGTGCGCGGCGGTCGCGAACCACGCGGCCGCCACCAATCCCGCCCCAAGGAATCGCCGGCGCCGCATCTTCGCCTCACCTCCACGATCGGAGCGTGGTCCGGCCGCAGGACCGGCGGCTGCCGCCCGATGACCGTGCCCTCCCGGAACGCCGCGGGCGGCCGTCCCGCTCGCCGCACCTGATGATGACAGGCCACGCCGGTGCGCCGCGTCGGCAAGCGTTGGGCGAGCGAGCCGACCGCCGCGCTAGCGAAGCTGCTCGTAATCTTCCTCGTTGTAAACCGGCATCTCTTCGAGCTGACTTTCGGTCGCCTGCGGCAGAACGATCTGGTCATCCTCGGCGACCTGGAACTGATCCAACGCGAGCGCGACCACCTTGTCGCCCATGCCGAGGAAGCCGCCGACATCGAGGATGGCATAGAGCTCGCCGCCGTCGCGCGCTTGCACGATATCGCTGACTTCGGCGATCTTCTCGCCGCGGGCGTCGACCACCTCCGCACCGATGACGTCGCTTGCGGACACCGTCCCGAGCACGGTGTCCGTCTGCTGCTCGCCCTGCTCGGCACCCGCCTGGCTCCCGGCCGCGGCGCTGCCCTCCGCCGGTCCCGTGACCCGCTGCAGGGCGGTCAGCGCGTACTTGGGATTGTCTTCGGCAAGCGCCTTCATCGCATCCTGGAGCGCAAGGTCGAACCGCTGCCACGGCGGCGTGTCCAGGTCGTCCGCGACCTGATCGAGCTGCTCCTCCGCCTGGATCAGGGCCTGCATGGCGGCCTTGCGGTCGTCCAGCTGCAGCGCCTCCTCTGCCCGCCGGAGCGAGGTCATGAGCTGCTCCGGGTTCTGCTCCTCGGGTTCGCCGGCAGGGCCGACCAGCAACGGCGGCGCCTCCTGTCGTACCTCGGGCTGCACGAGTTCGCCCGGCGTTTCCCGCTGCTGCTGCGCATTGCCTCCGACAGCGCTTGCGACCAGGATCGCGCTGCTGGCAACCAGCAGCCGATGCCATCTCGAACCTGCCACGGACGTTCTCCTCGGGGGGCGTTGATCGGCTTCCCGATCAACGGCCCACCGACGCCCGAGTTCCGAGAGGCCGGTTCATTGGCCGGGTTTCGAGCTTCGCCCGCGCGTCGGCGCGCCCGCCGCCTCAGGCAAAGCGGATGCCCTTCTTGGCGAGCTCCTGCCGGGCTTCCTCGGACTTCGCAAGATCGCCCATGGCCATCGCGCCCAGCACCTCGGGCGCCTTGGTGAACTGGATGTCCTGGTACTCGACCACCTGGATGTGGTTGCCCCAGGGGTCGATGAAGTCGAGGCCGCGCCCCGGCAGGATCTCGGCGCCCGCCGCCGCGAGAGCTTGGCGCAGCGGCGCCCGATCGTCGACCACCAGCCCGAAATGCCGCTCCTGGTCCCTCGCCTGCGTGCGCCCGGCCGCGAGCGCGATGAACTGGTCGCCCATGTCGATGAACGCCATGGTCTCGGTTCGACCGCGCAACGAGAAATCGAACAGGCGGCCGTAGAAGGCGAGCGCCTCGTCGATGTCGCCGACCTCGAGGGCGACGTGGTTGATGCCGACCAGACGCGGCTTGAGCTGCTCGCCACCCTCGCTCATGCGCTCACTCCTCGAACACCTCCAGATCGATGATCGCCGAGACGGTGTAGTTCGGCACGTCGACCACCTGGCCGACCACCAGATCGACCGCGACGCTGGACAGGATGTAGGCCTGCTCGCGCGAGAGGCCATGCTCGCGCTCGAGGTAGTCGATCATCTCGATCAGGGCGGCGCGCGCGGCGAGCGTCAGATCCTCCGACAGGTTCTGGAGATCGCCGATCTTCTCGCCGTCGAGATAGGTCAGGAACGCCGGGATCTCACCTGCCGCCTTCAGCGGGAAGCCGACGGTGGCGTAGAAGCTCTCGGGCGCGATCGCCTTCAGCTGATCGCCGCCCTCGAAATGCGGCGAGGTGATGTTGGCGCCCTCGCCCTTCAGGATCTCGGTCGTGACGGTGACGATCGCGCCCATCTCGATTGCGGTGCCCGAGACCTCGCCGTCGCCCTGGGCGTAATGGACGTCGCCGACGAACAGGCCGCAGCCGTCGATGAAGCAGGGCAGGAGCAAGGTCGTGCCGATCTGCATCTGCTGCACGTCCATGTTGCCGCCGTTCTCGCGCGGCGGAATCGTGCGCAGGCATTGATCCGGATGGCTGCCGGTCGGCCCGCAGACGTCGGCCGGCAAGGCGCCGGTCGGTTGCGGCGGCAGCACCACGCCGCCGACCTCGGCGAGCGCGGTCTCGCGGTCGAGCCACATCTTGACCTCAGTGTCGCCCGGCAGCACGCCGACCGAGCCCATGAACGCCGCCATGGGCACCCGCACCCCCGGCATCTGATCGGAGGTCGCGGCCTGACGGTCGAGTTTCCAGTTGACCAGATACGGCTCGGGGAACAGATCGCGCAGGAAGCCGAAGCCCGGCACGATCACCGTGTAGCCGTACTGATCGGGCTCGATGTCGACCAGGGTGATCGCAAGGACGTCGCCCTGCTCGGCGCCTTCGATATGCACCGGTCCGGTCATCGGGTGGACCAGGTTGAGGTCGAGCGCGGTCACGTCGTCGGCAGTCGAGTCGAGCGTCAGGTCGGTGTCGAGCGCATCGCGCGTCTCGAACACGATGTGATCGCCCGGATTGGCGCGCGCCACCGCCGGGATCGCCGGATGATAGCGGTTGAAGCAGTTGGGATCGTCGGCGCAGTGCGCGCCTTCTTTGGCGACAGTGACCCGGTTCTGCCAGGTGACGTCGGTGGTGTCGGCCTGCGCCGCGTCGGCGAGGCCAATCCCCGCGGCCAGAATCACGGCCGTCCAACCCGAGTTTTGCATGCTTCCCTCCCATCCCACGCTGCATGTCTTGGACGTAGCCAACCAGCGCCTCGTAAGTATCGTGACGAAAGGCTAGAACTCGAGCGCGTCCGTGTAAATGCATTGCATGGCGGGCCAATGCGCCTTCTTCGAGGTTGCCCGCCGGCCACACGAGCCTAAGATCGCGCCGGGTCCGGCGTCCGCCGAATCGGCGGCTACGGGGCTGTCCGCGCCCGATGGGCGCGGCCATCTGCTAGACCATTTTCCTTTTGGGTGGACCCGCGGCCCCGGCCCGCTCCCCCTCCCAACCACCCAGCGATGGTACCCTTGGGG
>JBOHKK010000477.1:0-3713 GCA_050729115.1 Geminicoccaceae bacterium
GGCTCTGCGGCGCGCCTTGTGCTCGCGGATGGCCTCCTCGACCTCGGGTCTTCGGGCCGCCTCGAGCTCTTCGCGCTCGCGTAGCCGCACCGCAGCGACCTGTTCGGTTAGCAGATCCATCGAATTCCCCCTTGTACTAGTGAGTTTTATGCGGCCGTTCCCTGCGCGGGAATGACCTGGTGCTTGCGCGGGCGGCCCCTGGAACGTTTGCGGACGATCACCGCGCCGCGCTCGAAGATTTCGCCGCCCCAGACGCCCCACGGTTCGCCCCGGTCCAGCGCGCCGGTAAGACACGCCGCACGGATGGGACAGGTGCCGCAGAGCCGCTTGGCGCGCTCCAACTCGGCGGGAGCCTCGGCGAACCACAGATCGGGATTACCGGTGTGGCACGGCAGGGCGAAGTCGCTGGCCAGCTGCTCGGGCGCCTCGGGTGCGAAGGCGGTGGCCGATGACATGGCTGGATTTCTCCTTTGTCTCGTGTCGACGATCAGGTGAGGTTGTTCTGTGGAGTGGACCCCGAACAGCACAAAGGCCGCGGATCCGGTGGACGGTTCCGCGGCCCTGAGAGCCTGATCTCCTGACTACATCAGGGACTTCGCTCTCGCGGAGACAACGGAACACAGACCTGTCCGGTGTTCGGGACATCAGCGTGCTGCATGGCGGACGCGGCAGCGGCGCTGAACACCGGGATCGCCCGCCAGGCGAGCTCGACATCGCGACGACGTCGCATGCACACGGATGCCACGCACGTGCGCTTGGCATCGAACGCACCGATACCCCGGCCGGTGAGCGGGGACAGTGGGTAGCCAGGGTCGCCGATTACGCCGGTGATCGTGCTAAGCCTCATCGGGCCACCTCCCTACTGTCTCGCTGACGGACGGTTTCTTGTACGGGCGTTCAAGTGAGTTATCTGCAGGTTATTAGCCTGAGTCCTCGCGCGGCAACTTATTTTCCGGGTTTTCTGCAGATTCTCCCGAAGATCGTCCTGACCTGCGCGTTTGCCGGGCAGGTCAGTCGTTCGCCGCGCGCAGCACCGCGAGCACATCTGCGCCGAACCGCTCCAGCTTCGTCGCACCGATTCCGGAGATGGCCACCAGCGCGCTGCTGTCGGCAGGGCGTTGCTCGGCGATGGCGATCAGGGTGGCGTCGGTGAACACCACGTAGGCAGGCACCTTCAACTCCCGGGCCCGCTCGATCCGCCATTCCTTCAACCTCGCGAGCAGACCTTCGTCCACATCCGACGGACACCGCGCGCACCGGCCCAGCTTGACCTCCCTGGTCTCGGCGAGGCGTCCGCCGCAGATCCGGCATTTCGGCTTGGCCGATGCCTGCTTCCGTTGATTCGAGCGGGCCACCCTGGCCGCCGGATGGTGCTCAGGCAGCAGTCCGTATAGGAAGCGGCTGCGCCTGCGGGTGCGCCTGCCACCGGGTTGACGTGCCAACGCCCAAGACAGCCAGACGTGTTCGCGCGCCCTGGTGACCCCGACGTAGAACAGGCGGCGCTCCTCCTCGATCGCGGCCTCATCGCCTTCGGCGTATTGGATCGGCAGGGTGCCTTCGGCGAGACCGACCAGGAACACCGCGTCCCACTCCAGGCCCTTGGCCGCGTGCAGCGAAGCCAACGTGACACCTTCGACGGTGGGCGGATGCTGGGCGGCCGCCCGTTGGTCGAGTTCGGCGACGTAGTGGGACAACGAAGGATCCGCCGCGTCGGCCGCGAACTCCTCGGCCAGCTCGACCAGCGCCAGCAGCGCATCCCATCGCTCCTTGGCCGATCCTCCGGGTGGCGGCTGCTCGGTCAGCCCCACCCTGGCCAGCGCGGCACGCACCAGGGCGGGTAGCGCGCCGTCCGGCTCCTGCGCGGCCGCGGTCCGCAGGACCATCATCGCCTCGCGCACCTCCTTGCGCGCGAAGAATCGCTCGCCACCCCGCACCAGGTACGGGATGCCCGCCTCGGACAGTGCTTGCTCGTACGCCTCGGACTGGGCGTTGACCCGATACAGCACCGCGACCTGGCTGGCGGCGACCCCGTCATCGAGCAGCTCACGGATCCGCCCGGCGACCGCCGCCGCCTCGGCGTGTTCGTCGTCGAACTCGGCGAACCTCGGGTCGGGGCCGTCGGGACGCTGGCCGATCAGCCGCAGCCGGGATCCGGCAGGCCGGGAGCGCGCGGCTCCGATCACCTTGTTGGCCAGCGACACGACCTGGGGGGTTGACCGGTAGTCCCGCTCGAGGCGAACCACGCTCGCCTCGGGGAACCGGCGGGTGAAGGTGAGCAGCGGCTGGGGGGATGCACCGCCGAAGGAGTAGATGGTCTGGTTGGCATCGCCCACCACGGTCAGATCGTCCCGGCCGCCGAGCCAGGCATCCAGCAGCCGTTGCTGAAGCGGGGTGACGTCCTGGTACTCGTCGACGACGAAGCAGCGGTAGCGGTCGCGGAACTCCTCGGCGACCGCGCTGTGCTCCTCGAGCGCCGCGGTGGTGTGCAGCAGCAGGTCGTCGAAATCGAGCTGGCGCGCGTTGTTCTTGAGCTCCTCGTAGGTGCGGTAGACCTCAGCCACCTTGGCAGCCGGTTCCGGTGTGTCGCGCCGCAGCCTGGCGGCGACGGCCGGGTAGTCCTTAGCGCTGATCAGCGAGGCCTTTGCCCACTCGATTTCACTGGCGAGGTCGCGCAGCGACTCCGCCGCCGTCGGCGCGCCGACCCGGTGCGCGGCCTGACCGACCAGCCGGAGTTTGCCCTCCAACAATTCCCACTGCTCGTCACCAACCACCCGCGGCCAGAAATAGCGCAGCTGGCGCAGCCCTGCCGCGTGGAACGTGCGCGCTTGGGCGCCTTCCACCCCGAGGGCGCGCAGCCGCGAGCGGAGTTCGCCTGCCGCCCGTGCGGTAAAGGTGACGGCGAGGACCTGCCCGGCTGCGATGTGACCGGACCGGACCAAATGCGCGATACGGTGGGTGATCGTGCGCGTCTTGCCGGTCCCCGCCCCCGCCAGCACACACACTGGACCGCGGGGTGCTGTCGCCGCCGCCAACTGTTCGGGATCGAGGCCGTCGAGCAGAGCTGGCTTGCCACCTGGGATGCCCACTTCGGCATCCTCGCAGATACCGGTGACACAGCACTCTTGGAGGATGTTCGCGCTAGTCACCTCCGCTGGTTATGGCACCCACTGGCGTCCGTATCCTGGTTCATATGGCTGGCACTCAGGACAACGAGTCGAAGAAACAGGCAAAGCGGGCCAAGCGCGCGGCGCGGAAAGCCAAGCGGAGCCAGATCTTCCAGGCGTTCAAGATGCAGCGCCGCGAGGACAAGGCCCTGATCCCGTGGATGATCGGTGCGTTCCTGGTCGTCGCTGGGGTTGTCTTCGGCCTTGGCTTCCTGCTGGACATCCAGTGGTTCATGCTGCCGCTGGGCATCATGGCCGGCCTGCTCGCCGCGGTCATCGTGTTCGGCCGTCGGGTACAGCGCACCGTCTACGCGAAGGCGGAGGGTCAACCTGGGGCCGCGGCCTGGGCGCTGGACAATCTGCGCGGCCGCTGGCGGGTCACCCAGACCGTTGCCGCGACCACTCAGCTTGACGCTGTGCATCGGGTGCTGGGTGGGCCAGGAGTGATCCTGGTCGCCGAGGGCGCGCCGCATCGAGTGAAGGGCCTGCTCGCCCAGGAGAAGAAGCGGATCGCGCGCCTGATCGGTGACATCCCGATCTACGATCTCA
>JBOHKK010000478.1:0-3712 GCA_050729115.1 Geminicoccaceae bacterium
ATCCTTGGCGATGCAATAGGTGCCGATCAGCAGATCGATCGTCTTGCGCACCGTGACGCCGAGCCGCCGCAACGCGCGGTAGTGATCCGCGGCCTCGAGCGCGAGATCGGCGCCGCCAATCGTCACCCCTCGAGCTTCCAGATCTGATTCTGCATCATCTCGGAGACGAACACCCGCCCGTCCTCGTGCGCCGTCACGTCGTTCAGGAACGTGGCCCCGGGCGCCTTGTGTTGCGCCGTGACCTCGCCGCTCGCGGTGTCGATCACGACCAGCTCGTCGATGTCCGAGACGTAGAGCTGGTCGTCGTGCAGCGCGAGGCCCTTGGGCGCATTGAGGCCGGTCACCCACTCCTTGTCCAGGATCTCGCCCTCGAACGACAGCTTGGAGATGTAGCCGTTGCCGTCGGCGGCATTCGCCTCGCCGTTCACGTTGGAGACGTAGAGCACGCCCTGCCCGGAATCGAGGACGGCGGACTCGGGACCGTCCAGACCCTCGGCCTGCCACACCTGCTCGGGCTCGGCGGCGAACGCACCCGCCGTGAGCAACAGGCCGCCTGCCAGCATGCCGGGAATCGACAACGCGCGATCGTTCATCGCTTACCTCCCATTTGCAATCGGATTTGGTCTCAGTGATCTGGTCCGTGGGCGGGCTCCGACAAGGCCACGGTCCGACCTCGCGCGACCGCGCAGGAGATCAGCCGAGCGCGGCGTCCCGCTGGGGGCCATCCTGGACCGGCGGCGCCGCGGCGCCGTACAGATCCGCGCGGGTCGGGGGCAGCGGCGCGGCGGCTTCGCCCTGCCTGGTCGCGACCGTCTGGAACACGTGCAGCGGGCCGTACTCGAAGCCCATCGTCACGCCGGCGAGGTAGGCCACCCACATGCGGTAGCGTTCCGGGCCGATCAGGGCGATCGCCGCTTCGCGCCGCGCCGCGAGCCGGTCGTGCCACAGCCGGCAGGTGCGCGCGTAATGCCGGCGCAGGCCCTCGACATCGTGGATCTCGAAGCCACAGGACTCCATCATTTGCACGGTGTGGCCGATGTGATCGAGCTCGGCGCCCGGAAAGATGTACTTGAGGATCACGCGCCGGCTCGGGCTGATCTTGCCGAAGTTCTTGATGTTGCGCTTGGCGCGCCGCGTGATGCCGTGATTGAGGAAAATGCCGCCGGGGGCGAGGAGCGCGTGCATCTTCTTGAAATACGCGGGGTAGTTGGCGATGCCCACGTGCTCGTACATGCCGATGCTGGCGATTTTGTCGTAGCGACCCTCGAGCGTCATGTAATCGGTGAGGGACACCGTGACCCGGTCGCGCAGCCCCAGACGCTCGATCCTGGCCTGCGCATGGTCGTGCTGGGCCTGGGACAAGGTGACGCCGTGGGCAAGGACGCCGTAGCGCTGCGCCGCATGGCACAAGAGCGCGCCCCAGCCGCTGCCGATGTCGAGGAAGGTCTCGCCGGCGCAGAGCCGCAGCTTGCGGCACACGAGGTCGAGCTTGTCCCGCTGCGCCTCCTCGAGCGTGTTGGACCAGTCGCAAAAATAGGCGCAGGAATAGACCATCTCCGGATCGAGGAAGAGCTCATAGAACGCGTTGCTGGCATCGTAATGAAACTGGATGAACTCCTTTTCCCTGTCCTTCGCCCGGCGGGGCGCATCGCCGCCATGGAACTCGTGACGGATCGCCACCGGGCGATCGCGCGCCAGCAGCAAGGGCAATGCCTTGGTCCAGGGGAAGCCCTTGCGCAGATCGCGAAGCCGGATCTTGGTCTCTTTCCTGCGTCGGCGCGCGGCCTCGACGAAGCCGATCAGATCGCCGCCCTCGATCTCGATGTCGCCGCTGACGTAGCGCCGGAACAGGTGGTCGAGCGACGGCCGCCGGAACAGGGCGCCGAGCACCCCCGGTCCGGCAACCCTGATGCAGGGGCCGTTCGCGCCGGTGCGCCCGAGCGGGATGGTCGTGCCGTCCCAGAGCCGGAGCGAGAACGGGGCGTCCAGGATTTTGGCGAAGTGCTCGAAGACCTGGCGCGCGGCCTCGATCTGTCTTTCCTGCAACCGGCGTTTCCCGAAAGGTTGATCGTCGCGGGAGGTGTTGTGCGCCGCTCGGGCGCAAGAAGCAATCCCGGGGCCCGGCCACGGCGGTCCGGTTTAGCGGAACCGATTGAGGAGCTGATGGGCGGCACTTCCAGTTGTCATGCCCGGGCTCGACCCGGGCATCCACAGCTCGATCGAGCGAAGTCGTCGCTCAGTCGGGGCCGTGGATTGCCGGGTCAAGCCCGGCAATGACAACTTTGGGCTCCGGCAGTGCTCGTCACTTACATTTAATCGGCCGTACTCGTCAACCGGGCAGCATTGAGAAGCTGGGCAATGACAACTTCAAGTCACTGCAGTGCTCGTCACCCACATCTAACGATGTGCGGCGCTCGTCAATCGGACAGGCGTGGTGCCCGGCTGGCGCCGGACCGCCTGTGCCGCCAGTGAAGCTTGTCCTCCCCCCGCCGGCTGCTCCATGCTCGTGAGCAGGCAAAGCGAGAACGACCCGGATGGGCGCACAGGCCCGGATGGGCGCACAGGGGAGAGGTCATGGCCGCGGATCTGCCGAGCCATGCGCGAGCGGTGATCATCGGCGGCGGAGTGATCGGCTGCTCGCTCGCCTATCATCTGGCCAAGCTCGGGTGGCGGGACGTGGTGCTGCTCGAGCGCAAGCGGCTGACCTCCGGGACCACCTGGCACGCCGCCGGCCTGATCGGCCAGCTGCGCGCCACGCCGAACCTCACGCGTCTCGCGCGATACTCGGCCGAGCTGTACCTCGGCCTCGAGGCCGAGACCGGGCAGCCGACCGGCTTCAAGCAGAACGGCAGCCTCGGCCTCGCGCGCACCGAGGGCCGCCTCACCGAGCTCAGGCGCCAGGCGGCGATGGGCCGGGCGTGCGGCCTCGAGGTGGGCGAGCTGACGCCCGCCGAAGCCAAAGCGCTGTACCCGCTGCTCGAGGTCGGCGATCTGGCAGGCGCGATCCACATCCCGGCCGACGGCCAGGCGAACCCGATCGACATCGCCCAGGCGCTCGCCAAGGGCGCGCGCCAGAACGGGGCGCGGATCGTCGAGGGCTGCAAGGTCACGGGCATCCTGAAGCAGAACCGCCGGGCGAGCGGCGTCGAGACCGAGCGCGGCACCATCCGCGCCGAGGTCGTGGTCAACTGCGCCGGCATGTGGGGACGCGAGGTCGGGCGCATGGCCGGGGTGAGCGTGCCGCTCCATGCCTGCGAGCACTTTTATGTGCTGACCGAGCCGATGCCCGAGGTGCCGCCCTCGCTGCCGGTGCTGCGCGATCCGGACGGCTGCATCTACGTCAAGGAGGACGCCGGCAAGCTCCTCCTCGGCGCGTTCGAGCCGGTGGCCAAGCCCTGGGGCATGAGCGGCATCCCGGACGAGTTCGAGTTCGGCGAGCTGCCCGAGGACTGGGATCACTTCATGCCGATCCTCGAGGATGCGATGCGCCGGATTCCGGCGCTCGGCCACACCGGTATCCGAAAGTTCTTCTGCGGCCCCGAGAGCTTCACCCCCGACGATCGCTATCTGCTCGGCGAGGCGCCCGAGCTCGCAGGCTTGTTCGTCGCCTGCGGCTTCAACTCGATCGGCATCCAGTCGGCGGGCGGCGCCGGCAAGGTGCTGGCGGAGTGGATCGTGGGCGGCCATCCGCCAATGGATCTGGCGGATGTCG
>JBOHKK010000479.1:0-3702 GCA_050729115.1 Geminicoccaceae bacterium
GGCCAGACCCTCGCCGCCCTGGCGGCGCGCGGGCTCACCCGGACCCTGGTCGAGGGCGGCGGCGCGGTCGCCGCGGCGCTCCTGCGCGCACGGCTGGTCGACCGGCTGGTGTGGTTCCAGGCGCCGCTGGTGATCGGCGGCGATGGCGTCGCCGCGGTCGCCGAGCTCGGCCTGGATGCGCTGGCCGACTGCCCGCGATTCCAAGCGTCGCAGAGCACGGCGCTGGCGCCTGATGCCGTCCAAGCCTATATCGTGGACACGGAATAGGGGGCGTCATGTTCACCGGGATCATCACCGATGTCGGCCGGGTGCTCGAGGTTGCGGACGGCGATGGCCGGCGGATGACCATCGCGACCCGGCTGCCGCTCGCCGAGATCCCGCTCGGCGGCTCGATCGGAACCTCCGGCATCTGCTTCACCGCGGTCGACAAGGGTGAGGACTGGTTCACGGTGGAAGCCTCGGGCGCCACGCTCGAGGTCACCACCGCCGGCGCCTGGACCGTGGGCGACAGCGTCAACCTCGAGCGCTCGCTCCGCATCGGCGACGAGATGGGCGGTCACATCGTGTTCGGCCACGTCGATGCGGTGGGCGAGATCCTGGCGCTCGAGCCTGCCGGGGAGTCGCATCGGCTCGAGGTGCGGGTGCCGCAAAGCCTGGCGCCGCTGATCGCAATCAAGGGCTCGATCGCGGTCGACGGCATCTCGCTCACCGTCAACGAGGCGGGCATCGATCGCTTCGCGCTCAACGTCATCCCGCACACCTGGCGCGCGAGCAACCTCGCCGAGCGCAAGGCCGGCGACCGGGTCAACGTCGAGGTCGACATGCTCGCCCGCTACGTCGCGCGCCAGCTCGCGTTCCGCCTCGAGGCCTGAGCGGGCGCATGTCGTTCTCCGAGTACCTGAGCCCGATCGAGGAGATCGTCGAGGTCGCGAAGGGCGGCCGCATGTTCATCCTGATCGACGACGAGAGCCGCGAGAACGAGGGCGATCTCGTGATCCCGGCGATGCATTGCCGGGCCGATCAGGTCAATTTCATGGCCAAGCACGGCCGCGGCCTGATCTGCCTCGCGCTCACCCGCCGGCGGGTCGAGCAGCTGGGTCTGCCGTTGATGGCGCAGGGCAACGAATCGCGGCTGTCGACCGCGTTCACCGTGAGCATCGAAGCCCGCGAGGGCATCACCACCGGGATTTCCGCCGCCGATCGCGCGCGCACCATCGCGGTCGCGATCGATCCCGACTCGACCCGCTCGGATCTCGCGACGCCCGGGCACATCTTCCCGGTCATGGCGCGCGACGGCGGGGTGCTGGTGCGCGCCGGCCACACCGAGGCCGCGATCGACGTCGCCCGGCTCGCCGGGCTCAACCCGGCCGGGGTGATCTGCGAGATCATGAACGACGACGGCACCATGGCGCGCCTGCCGGACCTCGTCGCCTTCGCCCAGCGTCACAACCTCAAGGTCGCCAAGATCGCCGATCTGATCTCCTATCGCCTGAGCTGCGACAAGCTGGTCGAGCGCGACATCGCGAGCACCCTGCACACCCGCTTCGCCGGCGATTTCCGCCTGCAGGTGTACACCAACGTGCTGACCGGCGTGGAGCACATCGCCCTGGTCAAGGGCGACGTGGAAGCGCCGGGCCCGGTGCTGGTCCGGGTGCACGCGCTGAACGTGCTGGAGGACGTCCTCGGCGAGGACAACGACGGCCGGGGCGGCATCCTGCAGGCGGCGATGGCCGAGATCCACGGCGCGGGCCGCGGCGTCGTGGTCCTGATCCGCGAACCCTCGCCGAGGAGCATCTCGGACCGGATCAAGGCGCGTCTCGGGCATCACCCGCCCGGGGTGCCGCCGCTGCGGGACTACGGCATCGGCGCCCAGATCCTGAAGGACCTCGGGATCGAGGACATGATCCTGCTGTCCCAGAGCGAGCGGCCGATCATCGGCCTGGAGGGCTACGGCCTGCGCGTGGTCGAGCACCGGCACCTGCGCGGCGAGGGCGCGCTTCGATGACCGGGCAGGCACTCCCCGAAGGGCATCCCAAGGGTGGCCGTCCTCCCGGCGAGGCGCCGCACCTCCTGATCGTCGAGGCGCGGTTCTACGACGACCTCGCCGATCTGCTGCTGGACGGCGCCACGCGGGCGCTCGAGGGCGGGGGCGCCACCTTCGACCGGATCACCGTGCCGGGCGCTTTGGAGATTCCGGCGGCGATCCGCCTTGCGCTGGAGGGTGCCGACTACGATGCCTTCGTCGCGCTCGGCTGCGTGATCCGCGGCGAGACCAGCCATTACGACATCGTCGCTGGCGAAAGCGCCCGCGGTCTGATGGACCTGGCGGTGCAGCGCGGCGCCCTGATCGGCAACGGCATCCTGACCACGGACAGCGGCGCGCAGGCGCGCCTACGCGCCGATCCCGCCGGCAAGGACAAAGGCGGCGCCGCGGCGCGCGCGGCGCTCGCGCTGCTCCAGATCAAGCGGTGCTTCCGGCTATGACCCGGCGCCGCGCTGCCCGCTTCGGCGCCATCCAGGCGCTCTACCAGGCCGAGCTGACCGGGCGCCAGATCGAGGCCGTGATCCTGGAGTTCGAGCGCCACCGTCTGGCCGACCTGCTGGAGCCGCTCGAGGGACAGGGGCCCAGGCCCGAGGTCGATCGGCTGTGGTTCGCGAGCCTCACCCGCGGCGCCTGGCGGCAGGCGGGCGAGCTCGACCCGATGATCCAGGCGACGCTCGCCGAGGGTTGGTCGCTCGAGCGCGCCGGTTATCTGCTTCGCGCGTTCCTGCGCGCCGGCGCCTACGAGCTGGCGAGCAAGCCGGACGTCCCGGTGAGCGTGGTGATCAACGAGTACGTCGAGCTGGCGCACGCGTTTTTGAGCAAGGACGAGGCCCGCTTCATCAACGCCGTCCTGGACCGCCTGGCCGGACAGCTGCGCCCCGGCGCCGAGGATCCGGCCGGCTCGCCGTCCGTCTGATCCGCTCCGCCATGGCCGAAGGCGAGTTCGCGTTCATCGCCCGGCGCCTGCGGCCGCTCGCCACCGCCGAGGGCGCGCTCGGTCTCGCCGACGACGCGGCGCTGCTCGACCCTGCGCCCGGCCGCCAGCTGGTGCTGGCCAAGGACGCCATGGTCGCGGGCGTGCACTTCTTAGGCGACGACCCGCCCGCGCAGATCGCCAGGAAGCTCCTGCGCGTGAACCTGTCGGACCTCGCGGCCATGGGCGCGGCGCCGCTCGGCTATCTGCTGGCGCTCGCGCGCTCGAAGGAGATCGCCGACGTCTGGCTCGGCGAATTCTGCGCCGGCCTGGCCGCGGACAATGCCGAGTTCGCGATCCCGCTGCTCGGTGGCGACACGGTGGCGACCCCCGGACCGCTCACCTTGTCGCTCACCGCGCTCGGCGAGGTGCCGAAAGGGGCGGCGCTGCTGCGTGGCGGAGCAAGACCCGGGGACGACATCTGGGTCTCCGGGACGCTCGGCGATGCCGCGCTCGGCCTCGAGGCGCTCCAGGGCAAGCTGGACGTCACAGGCGAGGCGCGCGCCTACCTGATCGAGCGCTATCGCCTGCCGCGGCCGCGCCTCGCGCTCGGTCAGGCGCTGCGCGGGACCGCAAGCGCGGCGATCGACATTTCCGACGGCCTGATCGCCGACCTCGGCCACGTCCTGGAGGTCTCCGAGGTCGGGGCCGAGCTGCATGCCGACGCGCTGCCGCTTTCGCCCGC
>JBOHKK010000480.1:0-3683 GCA_050729115.1 Geminicoccaceae bacterium
TCCTTGCCGCTGCAGAGGCCAGGCGGTCAGAGCTACTTGACCTCCACGGTCGCCCCAGCGCCCTCGAGCTGTTCCCTGAGCTTGGCGGCCTCCTCCTTGGAGACCCCCTCCTTGACCGGCTTGGGCGCACCTTCGACCAGATCCTTCGCCTCCTTGAGACCGAGCCCGGTGATCGCCCGCACCTCTTTGATCACGTTGATCTTCTTGTCGCCGACGGCGGCCAGGACGACGTCGAACTCGGTCTTCTCCTCCGCCTCCTCCTCGGGCGCCGCCGCGGCCCCGCCGACCGCGGCGACCGCGACCGGCGCCGCCGCCGACACGCCCCACTTCTCCTCGAGCATCTTCGACAGCTCGGCCGCCTCCAGCACGCTCAGCGCCGAAAGATCCTCGACCATCTGTTGCAGGTTGGCCATCGTTCCGCTTCTCCTCGACTTAAAGCCCGACGCCGCGAGCGGGCGCCGTGTGACGCAACACTCTCAGCCCTGCTCGGCGCGCGCCGCCAACACCCGCGCGAGCTGTCCGCCCGGCGCCTGCAGGAGCCCGACCAGGCGCGCCGCGGGCGTGGTCAGCAGACCGATCAGCCGGGCGCGCAGCTCGTCGATCGAGGGCAGATCGGCGAGCGCCCGGACCTGCTCCGCACTCAGCAGATTGCCCGGCAGGGCGCCGCCGACGATCGCCAGCTTGTCGTTGCGCTTGGCGAAGCCCACCGCCGCCTTGGGCGCCGCGATCGGGTCCGCCGAGTAGGCGATCGCCGTCGGTCCGGTGAACAGCCCGTCGAGCGTGGCGTAGGGCGTATCCGCCAGCGCGATCTTGGCCAGCGTGTTCTTGGTCACCCGGAACGTGGCGCCCGCCTCGCGCATGCCGCGGCGCAAATCGCTCACCTCCGCGACCGACAGCCCCTTGTAGTGCGCCACCACGACCACGCCGGCGTCGCTGAACACGCCCCTGAGACCGTCGACGATTTCGGATTTTCTAGCTCTCAGCAAGCTGGCCTCCACGGGCAACCCGCGCCGCCCCGCCCAAGGCCGACGCACCCAGCCGTGACGCGACCGTCATGCCATATGGGGTCGGGTCCGCCGCCGTGCCAGCTCCGCACAAAAAGGTCACGCGACCGATCGGCCGCGGGGCCGTCGCTCCGGCAGCGGGATATCGATGTCTGTTGCGCATGAACCAGGCAGTGCCAACATAGTGTCCAAAACACCGAGCGCAAGTCCTTTTCGCAGAATCGAAACCGTCCCGACCGGCTAGCCGAGGAGCGTGGCCACCTCGATCCGGATGCCCGGCCCCATGGTCGAGCTGAGCGCCGCCCGCTTCAGGTAGGTGCCCTTGGCCCCGCTCGGCTTGGCCCGGTTCACGGCATCGACGAACGCCCGGACGTTGGCGCAAAGGAGGTCGGGCGCGAAGCTCGCCTTGCCCACCCCGGCGTGGACGAGGCCCGCCTTCTCGACCCGGAACTGGACCTGACCGGCCTTGGCCGCCTGCACCGCCTGGGTGACGTTCGCGGTCACGGTGCCGAGCTTGGGATTGGGCATCAGGCCGCGCGGCCCGAGAATCCGCCCCAGCCGGCCGACCACCGGCATCATGTCCGGGGTCGCGATGCAGCGGTCGAAGTTGAGCTCGCCGTTCTGGATCGCCTGGGCGAGATCCTCGGCGCCGACCAGGTCGGCGCCCGCCGCCCTGGCTTCCTCCGCCTTGTCGCCTTTGGCGAACACCGCGACCCGCACCGACTTGCCGGTACCGTGCGGCAGATCGGCGGTGCCGCGCACCATCTGATCGGCGTGGCGGGGGTCGACCCCGAGGTTGAGCGCGACCTCGATGCTCTCGTCGAACCTGGCCGTGGCGCTCTCCCTGATCAGCGCGACCGCCTGGTCGAGCGGATAGGCCTTCTCGGGGTCGATCCGGCCGCGCAATGCGCGCAGCCGCTTGCCTTGCTTCGCCATCTGCCTACTCCACCACCTCGATGCCCATGGACCGGGCGGAGCCCCTGACCATTCTGATCGCGGCCTCGAGGTCGTTGGCGTTGAGGTCCTTCATCTTCTGCTCGGCGATCGCGCGGACCTGGGCGAGGGTGACCCTGCCGCTGGTGGTGCGGCCGGGGGTCGTGGCGCCCTTCTCGAGCCTGGCGGCCTTCTTCAGAAAATAGCTGGCCGGCGGGGTCTTGGTCGCGAAGCTGAAGGTGCGGTCGGCGAACGCGGTGATCACCACCGGGATCGGCATGCCCGGCTCGAGTCCCTGGGTGGCGGCGTTGAACGCCTTGCAGAACTCCATGATGTTGAGGCCGCGCTGACCGAGCGCCGGTCCGATCGGCGGCGAGGGGTTGGCTTTGCCCGCGGGCACCTGCAGCTTGATGTAGCCCACGATTTTCTTGGCCATGAATCCCGGCTCCTCGACTGGTGCGGTGCCAGCGCGGCGCCGGCGCCCGGCGACCGCTCCCGCACGGTGACCCTAGTGGTTCGAACCCAACGAAGGAGCCCCTTCGTTGGTGCCTCGCGAACCACGAAACCTGTGAGTCTAGTGGTCTTTACGACCAGCCGTGGGGGGATCGTCCGTCTGATCCGGACCACTAGAGTTTCTCGACCTGCGAGTATTCGAGCTCGACCGGCGTCGCGCGGCCGAAGATCGAGACCGACACCTTGAGGCGGCCCTTGCCCTCGTCCACGTCCTCGACCACGCCGTTGAACGAGCTGAACGGCCCGTCGACCACCCGCACCTGGTCGCCGGAGATGAAGGTGACCAGCGGCCTCGGATGCTCGATCCCTTCCTGCATCTGGCGCAGGATCCGATCCGCCTCGGCATCGGGGATCGGCACCGGCTTGCCGCCCGAGCTCAAGAAGCCGGTCACCTTCGCGGTGTTGCGCACGAGGTGCCAGGTCTCGTCGGTCAGCTCCATCTTGACCAGCACGTAGCCCGGAAAGAACTTGCGCTCGGCGCTGACCTTCTTGCCGCGCTTGACCTCGACCACCTCTTCCATCGGCACCAGGATCTCCTCGAACAGGTCGGTCAGGCCCTGCTGCACGGCCTGCTCGCGGATCGAGTGCATGACCTTCTTCTCGAAGCCCGAATACACGTGAATGATGTACCAGCGCACCGCCATTACGTGCCGATTCCCAAGATCAGTTGGACCACCCAGGCGATGATCTGATCGACCGCGAAGAAGAACAACGCGGCGGCGATCGCCATCGCGAACACGCTCGCCGTGGTCACGACCAACTCCTTGCGCGTCGGCCACGTCACCTTGGCCAGCTCCTGGCGCACCTCACGAACGAACTGCGCGGGCGACGTTCTCGCCATGACCTCTACCGATCCTGCCATAAGTTCACGTTCGGGGGAGTTCACGTTCGGGGGTTGCACTCGCTCGGGGGGCTCGGGCGGCGCTCGCCCGGGCCGGTTTCCTGGCAGGAGTGGAGGGACTCGAACCCCCAACCCCCGGTTTTGGAGACCGGTGCTCTGCCAGTTGAGCTACACTCCTACGCCTGCACCATGCGGCCGCGCCGCCGGCCGCCCGATCGGGCAGGCGCGGCGCGGCCGACGTTGCGTTAGCTACGCGCTTTCCCGCCTCGCGACAAGGGGCTGCGCCTATTCGATGATCGCGGCGACGACGCCGGCGCCGACGGTGCGGCCGCCCTCGCGGATCGCGAAGCGCAGGCCCTCCTCCATCGCGATCGGCGCGATCAGCTTGACCT
>JBOHKK010000481.1:0-3643 GCA_050729115.1 Geminicoccaceae bacterium
GTGCACGACCTCGCGACCCTCGATGCCTGGCTCGATCGGGCAAGCGCCCGAGGCATCCTTGCGCTCGACTGCACGACCACGTCGCCGAACGTCGCGCGCGCCGAGCTGGTCGGCCTCTCGCTCGCCGTCGAGGAAGGGGAGGCCTGCTACCTGCCGCTCGCGCACAAGGACGACTTCGGCACGCTCGCGGCCGGCCAGCCGCCGCGCGACGAGGTGCTGGCGCGCCTGCGCCCGGTGCTCGAGGACCCGGCCGTGCTCAAGGTCGGGCATCACCTGAAGTTCGATCAGAGCGTGCTCGCCCGCTACGGCCTGCACCTGGCGCCCTACGACGACACCATGCTGCTGTCCTACGTGCTCGACGGCGCCGGCCACGGCCACGGCCTCGACGAGCTCGCCGCGCTGCACCTCGACCACACCATGACGCCGTACGAGGCGGTCTGTGGCAGCGGCAGGAAGCGGATTCCGTTCGAGATGGTACCCCTCGAGCAGGCCGCCGCCTATGCCGCCGGCTGCGCCGACGTCGCGCTCCGCCTCCATGGCGTGCTCAAGCTGGCGCTCGCGCGCGAGCGGCGCACCCGCGTCTACGAGACCATCGAGCGCCCGCTGGTGGCGGTGGTCGCGGCCATGGAGCAGCGCGGCATCAGGGTCGACCCCAAGATCCTGCACGAGCTGTCCGCCGACTTCACCGCCCGCATGGCCGAGCTCGAGGCCGAGGCGTACCGGCTCGCCGGGCGTGCCTTCAATCTCGGCTCGCCCAAGCAGCTCGGCGAGATCCTGTTCGACGAGCAGGGCCTGGAGAGCGGACGTAAGACCCGCACCGGCAGCCACGGCACCGCCGCGGGCATTCTCGAAGGCCTCGCCGCGCAGGGCCACGCGCTGCCCAAGACCGTGCTCGACTGGCGCCAGCTGCAAAAGCTGACCGGCACCTACACCGACGCCCTGATCCAGGAGATCGCCCCCGACGGCCGGGTGCACACCTCGTACGCCATGGCCGCGACCTCGACCGGACGCCTGTCCTCCAACGACCCCAACCTTCAGAACATCCCGATCCGCACCGAGGAGGGGCGCAAGATCCGCCGCGCGTTCATCGCCGAGGCCGGTCACCTGCTGCTCTCGGCCGATTATTCGCAGATCGAGCTCCGGGTGCTCGCCCACATGGCCGGGATCGTCGCGCTCAAGGAAGCCTTCGCCAAGGACGTCGACATCCACGCGGTGACCGCGTCCCAGATGTTCGGCGTGCCGGTCGAGGGCATGGACCCGCTGCTCCGGCGCAACGCCAAGATGATCAACTACGGCATCATCTACGGCATCGGGGCGTTCGGCCTCGCCCAGCGCCTCGGCATCGAGTTCGACGTCGCGCGGCGCTACATCGAGGCCTACTTCGAGCAGTATCCGGGCATCCGGGACTACATGGAGCGCGCCAAGGACGAGGCGCGCACGCACGGCTGCGTGACCACCCTGTTCGGCCGGATCTGCGCCACGCCCGAGATCCGGAGCGGCAATCCCTCGCGCCGCGGCTACGCCGAGCGGGCGGCGATCAACGCCCCGATCCAGGGCACCGCCGCGGACATCATGAAACGGGCGATGATCCGCGCCGATCGCGCGCTCGGCCGGTCCAATCTCGGCGCGAAGATGCTGCTTCAGGTGCACGACGAGCTGGTGTTCGAGGTGCCGCAGCAGGAGGTCGAGCCGACCGCCGATCTGATCCGCGAGGTGATGGCGGGCGCCGCCCACCTGGACGTGCCGCTGGTCGTCGAGGTCGGCTTCGGCCCCAACTGGGACGCCGCGCATTGACCAGGGCTGCGGCCTATCCACCGTTGGCCGGCCACCGCCGGGCGCCGTGGATGACCCGCAGCACTTCGACCTCGCTGGCGGTCGAGTGCGCCGCTTCGACAATCCTGTAGATCGCGACATAGGGAAGCCTTGGCATCACCAGCTCACGTGTCCCCGCAACCCTGCCCGGGCGCCCGAGGCGCGGTTGTGCGGCCAAGGCATCAATTGCCGACAGCAGCTGTCGCCCGACGCGCTCGGCAGCCGCCGGGTTGTCACGCGCGATGTAGCCCAGGATCTCCAAGAAATCGGTCTGCGCCGGATCGGTCCAGCGAACTCTCATACCAACCGGTAGCGCCGCTCGAACTCAGCAACCACGGCGTCGTGATCGACGAGGCGACCTTCGTCGGCGGCCTTGATCCCCTCCTCGACCGCCTCGATGAATTCCTTCTCCGTCTCGACGTAGCTTTTCAGCGCTTCGGCGACCAGCCACGATTTCGAGCGGCCGGTGGCGACGGCTAGCGTGCGCAGATCCTTATCCAGCTGCTCGCTGATTCGGGCGCCGATGGTGATCGTCTTCATCGCTTGGGCCTCTCGCCATTGACATTGTCAACGATTCAGGACAATGTCAACAACCGTATGGCCCCATCCCTGGACGCCCTGGCCCAGCGCGTGCTCGAAGGCGACCGGCGGGCGCTCGCGCGGGCGATCACGCTGATCGAGTCGCGGCGGCCCGATCACCAGGAGCAGGCGGAACGGTTGCTGAAACGCCTGCTGCCGGCGACCGGCAGGGCGGTCCGCCTCGGCATCTCCGGTACCCCCGGCGCCGGCAAGTCGACCTTCATCGAGGCGCTCGGCCGCCACGTCATCGAGCAGGGGCATCAGATCGCGGTGCTCGCGGTCGACCCGTCGAGCCGGCGCAGCGGCGGGTCGATTCTGGGCGACAAGACGCGCATGCAGCGCCTGGCCCAGGCGCCCGAGGCGTTCATCCGGCCCTCGCCCGCCGGCGCCACCCTGGGCGGGGTCACCCGCCGCACCCGGGAGGCGGGGCTCGCCTGCGAGGCCGCCGGGTTCGATGTGGTCGTGATCGAGACGGTCGGGGTCGGGCAGAGCGAGGGCGCGGTCGCCGACATGGTCGACTGCTTTCTTCTGCTCCTCGCGCCCGGGGCCGGCGACGAGCTGCAGGGCCTCAAGCGCGGCATCGTCGAGCTCGCCGACCTCGTGGTGATCAACAAGGCGGACGGCGAGCTGCTCGCCGCGGCGAAGCGGGCCAAGGCCGATTATGGCGCGGCGCTCCAGCTGCTGCGCCCGTCGATTGCGGCCTGGACCCCCGAGGTGCTCGCCTGCTCGGCCGTGCACGAGCAAGGCATCGATCGGATCTGGCAGGCGGTGCGCCGGCACCGCCGGGCGCTGGAGGATGCCGGCGAGCTCGCCCCCAAGCGCGCCCGGCAGACCCGGAGCTGGCTCTGGTCCGAGGTCCACGCGGCGCTCGCCGACGCGCTGGGCGCCGATCCGGACACCGCCGAGCTCCTCGCCGCCCTGGAGGATGCCGTCGGCGCCGGGCGTCTGCTGCCGCCCCAGGCCGCGCGCGAGCTCATCGCCCGGTTCCGCGCCGGCGGCCGGTAAGGAGGCATCGAAGCCACCGTGGGCCGTTGCGCCAAAACGCGCGGCGCGGCCGGCCGCGATATCTTCTATAGCGCAATTCCCGATGAGGTGGACCCGCCGCGGATCGCGACATCTTCCGCTCATCAGGAGAAAATTGCTCTATTTCAAGTGATTATGCCGACCCCATGAGGTCGCGACCGATGGGTCGGTGCGTCTTTTCTGTCATGCCCCGGCTTGACCGGGGCATCCAGACTGGACCCCCGGGTCG
>JBOHKK010000482.1:0-3583 GCA_050729115.1 Geminicoccaceae bacterium
GCGCGCGGTCGGCCACTCGAGCGCATCCGGCGGCAGCAGCATCCCGGCGAGCAGCGCCTCGGCCCGGCGCGGCTCGGCAAAATGCGCGCCGACGCGCTCCGCCCACCAGCCGGATTCGGCCGGCACGTAGCCGACCAGGCGCCGCCACGCCGGTGCCGATACCGCGCTCCGATCGACGCCGGCGGCGCTGACCTCGCCCTGATTGGGGTCGAGGTCGGCGATCGCCCGCAGCAGCCGGGTCTTGCCGCCGCCCGAAGGGCCCATGAGCGCGACGCATTCGCCGCCCGCGACCTCGAGCGCCGGGGCGGCGATGCCAGGGGCCAGGAGGTGGTGCACGGACAGCATGCGGCGTTTCTCATCGGGCCCGGTGAGCGACCCTGGGTCATGGGCGATGCCAGGTGATTGTCCTATCTGTTCCAGGGCAGGGCCAGCAGCCAGCGGGGAGTCGATGCGAGGGCGAACCACGATCAGCGTCAAGTGCCGGGGCGGCCGGGCGATCCTGGCGGGCCTGGGCCTGTGGCTCATCGGAACCGCCGATGCTGGCGCCGGGCCGCCGGCGCAGCCGGCGGTGGCGGAGGTCAAGGCGATCGGCAAGCCGGGCGGTGATCTGCACACCCTGGTCGGCGGCACCCGCGACACCAGGCTGCTCGTGGTCTACGGCTACGCCCGGCTGGTCGGCTACGACCGCAACCTCGAGCTGGTGCCGGACATCCTGGAGTCGGTCGAGGTCGAGGACGGGCGGATCTTCACGATGCGCCTGCGCGAGGGGCATCTGTGGTCCGACGGCGCGCCGTTCACGACCGAGGACTTTCGCTACTGGTGGGAGGACGTCGCCAACCACGAGCGGCTCAGTCCGGTCGGACCGCCGATCGAGCTGCTGATCGAGGGTGAGGCGCCCATCGTCGAGATCGTCGACGAGCGCACCGTGCGCTATTCCTGGTCGAAGCCTAATCCGTTCTTCCTGCCGGCGCTCGCCGGCGCCCGGCCGCTGTTCATCTATCAGCCCGCGCACTACCTGAAGCAGTTCCACGAACGCTACGCCGACCCGGACGAGCTCGCCCGGCTGGTCGAGGCGGAGCGGGCGCGCGACTGGGCGCAGCTGTACGGCCGGCGCGACCAGATGTACCAGTTCGACAACCCCGATCTGCCGACCCTTCAGCCCTGGACGCTCGAGACCGAGCCGCCGGCCGTCCGGTTCGTCGGCGTACGCAACCCCAACTTTCACCGGGTCGATCAGACCGGCCAGCAGCTGCCGTACCTCGACCGGATGATTCTCGAGGTGGTCGACGACCGGCTGATCCCGGTCAAGACCGGCGCCGGCGAGACCGACCTCCAGGGGCGTGGCCTGAGCTTTGACGACTACCCGTTCCTGAAGGCGAGCAGCGCGAACAACGACCTGAAGACCTTGCTGTGGCGCAGCGCCCGCGGCGCCCACCTCGCGCTCTACCCCAATCTGAACGCGACCGACCCCGTCTGGCGGGCGCTGTTTCGCGACGTCCGGTTCCGACGTGCGCTGTCGCTCGGCATCAACCGCGATGACATCAACCAGACCTTCTATTTCGGCCTCGCGCTGCCCGGCCAGAACACGGTCCTGCCGGAAAGCCCGCTGTACCGGGGGGAGTACCGCTACAGCTGGGCCGAGCACGATCCCGACCTGGCCAACCGCCTGCTCGACGAGATCGGCCTGATCGAGCGCGGCGACGAGGGCATACGGCTGTTACCGGACGGGCGGCCGATGGATCTGATCATCGAGACCGCGGGCGAAAGCCAGGAGCAGTCGGACGTGCTGCAGCTGGTCCGCGAGAACTGGCTCGACCTCGGGATCAGAATTCACACCAGGCCCTCGCAGCGCACCGTGCTGCGCAACCGGATCTTTGCCGGCGAGACCCTGATGACCATCTGGTTCGGGATCGAGAACGGCATTCCGTCGGCGGACATGAGCCCGGGCGAGTTCGCCCCGACCGACCAGCAGCAGTACCAGTGGCCGAAATGGGGCCAGTACTTTCAGACCAGCGGCCAGGCCGGGGAGCCGCCGGATCTGCCGGAGGCAAAGCGCCTCCTGGAGCTCTACGGCGAATGGCGACTGGCGCGGTCGACCGAGGAACGCCGGGCGATCTGGCACGAGATGCTCGAGATCTACAGCGAACAGGTGTACTCGATCGGCATCGTCGCCGGCGTGCCGCAGCCGATCGCGGTGCACGAGGACCTACGCAACCTGCCGGAGGAGGGGGTGTTCAACTGGGAACCCGGCGCCCAGTTCGGCATCTACCGCCCGGACACCTTCTGGTTCGAGGACGGCGTCGCCAGGTGAGGCTGGCTCGGCTCGGCGCGCCCGCAGGGTGCCTGCGGGGCCCGAGCTGGTCGAGGCGGTGGGTAGGTTGGGTGAGCCGCAGGCGAAACCCAACGCCGCACCCGCGACCGGCGATCATCGGGTTGCGCTGCGCTGCACCCGACTTGCGGCTTCCCAGCCCGCGTCACGAGGCCGCCGGATCGCGGCAGGGGGCGGCGGGCTGCCCGGCGCCCTCGGCGATGGTCCAGGCGTAGGTTGGGTGAGCCGCAGGCAAAACCCAACGTCTGGCCCGCGGCCCGCGATCGTCGGCTTGCGCTGCGCTCCACCCGACCTGCCGCGAACCAGGTCGACGGGACGCGGCTGACGGCGCGGGTCGGCATCGTCGCCGGCTTGGTCATGGTCGGCGAGCTGATCGGCGAAGGCCGCGGCAAAGGCGCGGACGGTGGTCGGCGAGACGCAGAACCTCGCGGTTCGATTGCAGGCGCTAGAGCAATTCCCGATGAGGCGAACCCGCTGCGGATCACGACATCTTCCGCTCATCGGGAGGAAATTGCTCGATCTCAGTTGATGAGAGCAGCCTTATCCGGACGATGATCGCCGTCGGCGATCTCGTCAATTCGGATGCTGCTCTAGCCGAGCCGGGAAGGGCCGTCATCAGCCAGGCGACGCGCCGGCTACTGCGGGGCCATGCGGAGCGCGCCGTCGAGGCGGATGGTCTCGCCGTTCAGCATCGGGTTGTCGAGGATCTGGCGCACCAGCAGGGCGTATTCCTCCGGCCGGCCGAGGCGCCTGGGAAACGGCACGCTCTCGCCGAGCGCCTGCTGCACCGCCTCCGGCAGACCGCGCAGCATCGGCGTCTCGAAGATGCCCGGCGCAATGGTCACCACGCGGATGCCGTGGCGGGCGAACTCGCGCGCCGCCGGCAGGGTGAGCGCCGCGACCCCGCCCTTGGATGCGGCATAGGCGGCCTGGCCGATCTGGCCGTCGAACGCGGCAACCGAGGCGGTATTCACGATCACCCCGCGCTCGCCCTCGGGATTCGGCTCGAGCGCGATCATGGCGGCGGCGGCGAGGCGCAGCAGGTTGAACGTGCCGATCAAATTGACCCTGATCACCTGCTCGAAGTCGGCGAGCGGCATCGGGCCGTCGCGGCCGACGATCCGCCTGGCCGCGGCGATGCCCGCGCAGCTCACCAGGATCGCGGCCGCGCCATGGGCCTTGCGCGCTTCGGCGAGCGCCTGCTCGGCGCTCGCGGCATCGCCGACGTCACACTGGAGGCCGAGCCCGCCGATC
>JBOHKK010000483.1:0-3583 GCA_050729115.1 Geminicoccaceae bacterium
CGGCAGCTGCGTCAAGCCATCGATGCCTTCATCGAAGCCTACAACCCGACCGCCACGCCATTCCATTGGCAGCAGGCCAAGACCCATCCCAGGGGCCTTGCTCAAAGGATCACGGATTTATGATACCAAGTACTAGGGTGGTCCCTCACCGACAGCCAGGCAGCGTGGTGATGCTGGAGGGCGGCGCGGGCGCGCAGGGTCCTGGCGACGATGGCCTCGCCCTTGGTATGCCAGCGGCGACGGGTAGGAGACCGGTAGGTTGGGTGAGCCGCAGGCGGAACCCGACGGTTTGGCTCTTCTGGTCGGTTGCGCCGCGCTCCACCCAAGCTACGATCCTGACCCGGCAAGCCATGCTTTGCTGCAGCGCGTGGCCGGTCGATGGATGCGCGGATCAAGTCCAGCGCTGTCCGCTTGATGAGAACGTGTGGCGCCTGCAATGCCAGGCGGGGCCTCGCGTTGGCGGGGAGCGGGACGAGTCGAGACGGCTCCGAGGTCAACCCTTTGGTAACCCGTGCATGGGAAGGTGAGCTCAGGCCGCAGGCTATGGTGGGAATCCGAGCGCCGGCCGGATGTTGGGCGGCGCGCACGGATTCCCAGCATCCCCTGTCCGCGCCATGGTCGTCGAAAGTTGTCAACAAGAGGTAAACCGGACAGTATTGGGGCAAGCCCGGGCATGACAAGTGCGGGGAATCGTCGGTCTGCATCATTGCACTAGCGCCGCAGGTCGTTGAGCTTGAGGGCATCCCACATCCAGCCGAAGTCGTAGCCCGGCTCGCCGGAGATGCGCGAGCGCCGCGCCGTCTGGTTCTCCAGATACTTCAGCCAACGCGCGGTCTTCTCGCGCCCGGACCTGGAGCGGACCGCCTGCTTGGGCGTCTTGCCGTCGAGCGCCGGGACCGGCGCGCTGAGCGTCGCCCGATAGTGGCGATCGAGCACGTGGTGCAACGCCTCGTCCTGCTCCTTCGAGGACCGCGACGGCTGGGCCTCGGACGCTTCCGCCGTGTCCGCCCCGCCTTCGGCCAGCGCCTGTGCCGGGGTCTGGCTGCTGATCGAGGGCGGACCGACCAGGGGTCCGAGCGTGGCCGCCAGCAGATCCCGCCCGCGCTCGGCCCGCGCGCGCGAATTGGTCGCGAGCATCAGCGCATCCGGCTCGAGGCGGAGCCAGCCGAGGTGATTTTGGGCCTCCTCGGTCAGCCCCCGCAATCTCGAGGCAAGCGCGGGGTCGGCCGGAGGCCCGGCATCGCGCGCGCTCGAGGGCGGCGCCAGCCAGGTCCACTCGAGGCGGTCCGGGGCGTCCCGGGTCAGCTCGGCGAGCGCGTCGAGCCGCGCCGCGATCGCCTCCAGGCTGCCCTGGTCGAGGACCGGCAGGCGGGTCTCGCAGAACTGCACCGGCTCGCCGTCGAAGTTCCTGATCTCCGGCAGGGGCTGGTCGAGCAGCCGCTCGAGCATGGTGGCCAGCCAGGTCTGGCTGAACAACGGCGCCATCTCGCCGAGCACCGCATCCGCGGCGGGCAGCGCCTCGAGGTCGATCTCGGTGATGCTCTCCTGCTTCAACGTCCTCTTGATCTTGCTCAACAGTTTCCGCTGGAGCTTGCCGATCTCCTCGGCGATCTCGGCCGCATCGTCGAAGGTCAGCCGGAGCGCGCCGCCGCTCATCACGATCCTGCCCTTGATCTCGAGCAGGCGCGCCCCGATGCGATCCCACTGGATGAGATCCTGCGAGCCCAGCTTGTCCTCGATCCGGATCGGCTCGCCGCCGCGGATCAGGTCGCGCACCAGGACATGACTGCCGGGCACGGTGTCGATCACCTCGTAGGCGCTCATCACCGAGCGCTGCAAGGCCCGGAGGTAGCTCCTCACGGGCGCGCTCTCTTTCCAGCCGCGGCGCTTCAGATAGTCGTCCACGACGTTGCGCTGGTCGGGCTCGAAATGGCAGGTCGTGAAATCCTCGAGGGCGCACCCGAGCAGCTGCGCAAAGAGCCCGGGCCCGAGGACGTCGATGACCTCCTCGATGGTGGTCTCGAAGTCGTCGAGGACCGGACCGAAGTGGTCGGCGAAGACCGTGGTCCGCCGTTCCTGCCAGTCGTCTCGCTCGGACCACTTCAAGATGGCCCCGACCGCCTTATCCGAGCCCGGCGTGCCCATGCTCCCTCTCCCCCGAAAGTCGCCCCCTCCTGCTTCGGCTTCCGCCCGGCGAGATCGTCGAGCCCGTCTCGCCGCACGGCCGGACCGCAAAGTCTAACGCGAGGCGCCGCCGCCTCCCAACCAATTACGCGCCGGGAAGCGCAGGTCACCGAGCCGACCAGCTCGAGCCCGATCATCGGCTCCACGAAGAAGCCAGGATGCCCCGCTCGGCACCTTCATTGCGAGAGCGTAGCGACCGAGCGATCCAGACGCCGCTGCTGGATCGCCACGGGCGCTGGCGCGCCCTCGCGAAGCCATGCGAAGACCACCTTGCGCTCTCGCACCGACGCATTCGCTTGATTCCCTTGTCATTGCCGGGCTTGACCCGGCAATCCACTCTGGAGCCAGCGCCTGCCTTGCGGGTGGATGCCCGGGTCCAGCCCGGGCATGACGAAGGGACGTTCCGTTTGCGTCGGTGCACCAGCTTGGCGGCGCATCGTCCTCGGCAGAGCGGCGCCTCAGAGCCCGCGCATGGCCTCGGCGATCTCCTGGTCGTCGGATCGGGCCGAGCCGTCGAGCGCGCGGATGACCCCGGCGCGATCGGCGGCGCTGCGATTCTGGTTGAGCTTGCGCTTGCCTTCGATCCGGGTGATCTCGATCCGGAAGGCGACGATGTGGTGGATCAGTTCCAGCAACGTCGGGTGGTTGATCCGATCGAGCGTCCAGGGCCGCTTGGGCAAGAGACGCTCCTCGGCGAGCGCGCTCAGCTGCCGGAGATGGGCGATCAGCGCGTCGGCGTCCGCCACCCGGCGCGGCGTGCCGTAGCAATGCACGGCGACGTAGTTCCAGGTCGGCACCAGGCCGGGGCTCGCGTACCAGTCCGGCGAGACGTAGCAGTGCGGCCCTTTGCAGATCACCAGCACCTCGCGCTCCGGCGCAAAGGTACGCCACACCGGATTGGCGCGGGCGACGTGGCCGGCGAGCGTGCCATACGGCCCGGCGGACCGATCGAGGACGAACGGCATGTGCACCGCCTGCAAGCCGCGGTCCGGGTCGCCGGGTCGGTCGCCCGGCGCGACCAGGATGCCGAACACCTGATCCTCGATCAGATCGTGCAGCTCCGAGAGCGCCCCCTCGGGAAACGCAAAGTGCTTCGGGATGTACATGGGAGAGGTCCGCCCTGCCTAAGCGACGTTCGGGTCGAACAGGAGGCCGGTGGCGATGAAGCCGCCGTCGACGTCGAGGATGTGGCCGGTGACGTAGGCGGCCTCGGCGCTCAGGTCGGCGGCGGTGACCCTGGCGCCGTTCTGCGCCAGGCGCGTTGCGGTCGCGCGGCCGCTGCCGCGCGCCCCGCCGGTGACGATCGCGACCTTGCCCGGCATCGCGCCGTCATGCCTCGCCGATGCGCCAGCCGAGACCGGCAAGCTCGCTCGCCAGCGCGCTCGCCTCGACCTCGGGC
>JBOHKK010000484.1:0-3574 GCA_050729115.1 Geminicoccaceae bacterium
GGATGGGCCAGGCCGCGCCGGGGGCCTGCGCCGCCCGAAACGCGCCGTGTTCAATCTGGTCCTCGGGACGCCCTGGCTGATGCGCTGCGTCATGGCCCTGGGCTGGGTCGGATCACGCCGGTTCCCCGAGCGTATCTTCGAGCAGGTGCGGGCTCTGACGCCGCCGATCGACCAGCCGATCCTCGACCGTCCCGAGGTCGCCGCCTGCCTCACCGCCGGCCTGCGCGAGGCCTTCCGCCAGGGCGGGCAGGGCGCGGCGGACGAGCTGCTGCTGCTCACGCGGCCCTGGACCTTTCGCCTCGAGGAGATCCGGGTCCCGGTGCGCCTCTGGCACGGCGACGCCGACGGCGCGGTCCCGGTCGCCATGGGCCGCCATCTTGCCCGGGCGATTCCGCACTGTCGCGCCGAGTTCATCCCCGGCGGCGGCCACTATCTCGTGTTCGACCGGATCGGGCCCTTCCTCGAGGCCATGATCGAGTGAGGTTCTGCCTCAGGCATCAGGGCGAATAGGCCCGGTCCCCGGTCCCGACATCCTTGCAGGCGACGGAAGCCGGATCGGTGCGACCGACCCGCGGGTGATCGACCAGCGAGATCGCGGGTCCGGTCGCTCGGCAGGCGGCACCGTGCGCATTGCAGACCAGCTGTTGCCGACCGCAGGCGCCACGGTTGCCGAGCGCCGTATCGGGGACGAAGCCCTCGGCGACCTGGCCAGCCGCGCTTGGTTGTGCTTCCCTGAACATCGCGGCCTTGAGCTCGGCGATCGACCATGCGGGATGGTCAGCGAGAAGGCACGCCGCCAAAGCGCTTACCCGTGCAGTGGCATAGCTCGAGCCGGATACGAAACGGCGCTCGCCGTCGAAATCCAGCGCGAGAACGCCCTCGCCATGCACCATGAGATCTACCGCGCTCGATCCCCAGTTGACGCCATCAGCCAAGTGGCCGTCCTCGGTCGCGGACGTCACGACCACCATGTTGGCCAACGTGAATGACGCCGGGTAGTGCGGCTGCTCCTCGATGTTGCGGCCGTAGTTGCCGGCAGCGACCAGAAACAGGATCTCGGGATGTGCCGCCGCCGCGTCGCGGAACGGCAGCCATTCGTCGCGATTCCTACTGACCAGGGACAGGTTCATCACGCGCACGCCGCGCGCCGCCGCGTCCTCGATCAACGCCGTCATGCGCGCCATGGCGTGGCGCGGATAGCGATACGGCACCAGCTTGGCGACCGGCGCGTCCTCGAGCAGCAGGCTCGCGGTCCGCGTGCCGTGGCGGCTTGGGTAGAACGGATCCGGCGTCGGCGAGGCATCGAACGGACGCCGGTCGAGATCCCAGTAGTCGTAGCCCGGGATCTCGCCATCCGGGCTGCGCGCCAGCCGCGAGGCGATCTCCGGCAGGAGGTAGTTGACCCCCGAATCCACCAGGCCGATTGGAATGCCGGGGGGATCATGGCCGGGCGGGACCGGCGGGTTGAGCGGCTCGGGCTCGCCGATCGGACGCAGCGCGCCGTCCAGATCCTCGAGCCATTCGGGCCGGCCCGCCTGGTCGTAACGCAGATGGCGCGCGGTGTGGATCGTGCAGCTGGCATCGGCGATGGCCAGAAGCAGTGGCCGCCTTTCCTTCCCGGCATCGTAGCGCGCGGTGACGTAGTCGGGACTGCCGGGCGGACCGGCGAATTGCACGGTCAGTTCGTTGCCGTCGACGCCGAACACCATCCGCCAGCCGACGATGCCCAACCGCGAGTAGCGGACCCAGTTCTTGCTGGACTGGGCATCGGGCAGCCGTGCGGCGAGCGCTTTCAGATTCATCCCAGCCGTGGCCTGGCAGGGCAAGCGAATCGCTGCTCGAACCGTCTGCGTCACATCGGCCGCACTGGCTGGAACGACAGAGAATGCAAGAAGACTGACCAAAACCATCCGTCGAGTCGGGCACACTATAATACTCCTTCAAATCTTACGTAAAATGACCAGCATGGCTTGCGCTGAAGAGGACAATGTCTCCGCTTGTTACGGACCCATGGTTGAGCCGCTTCAGGGTGCAATACTATTAGTTTTGATTATAGTGAACCCGTCGAGCATGTAAAGGCAATTTTTCGATTTGCGGTCGACCCGGCAACAATCGCTCGCTGACTTTCAATGGGGCTTAGCGCGCGCCGCTCTTTGCGATCAGCCATCCCTTTGCGCCGGGGTGCGCGTCGGGCGATCGTGATTCGAGGCTGAGCGTCAGCCCCTGCCACTGATGGCCCGCTGACGCAGGAGGTGATCGGCCAGTACGATCGCCAGCATCGCCTCGCCGACCGGGACCGCGCGGATGCCGACGCAGGGGTCGTGGCGGCCCTTGGTCACGACCTCGACCTCGTTGCCGAAACGGTCGATCGAGCGGCGCGGGATCAGGATCGAGCTGGTCGGCTTGACCGCGAAGCGGACCACGACGTCCTGGCCGGTCGAGATCCCCCCCAGCACGCCGCCGGCGTGGTTGGACAGGAACAGGGGCCGGCCGTCGTTGCCGATCCGGATCTCGTCGGCGTTGTCCTCGCCGGCGAGCTCGGCGGCGCCGAAGCCGGCGCCGATCTCGACGCCTTTGACCGCGTTGATGCTCATGATCGCCTTGGCGAGATCGGCATCGAGCTTGTCGTAGGCGGGCTCGCCGAGGCCGGGCGGCACGCCGGAGGCCACCACCTCGATCACCGCGCCCGCCGATGAGCCGCGCTTGCGCACGTCCATGAGCAGCGCCTCCCAGCGGGCGGCGGCCGCGGCATCGGGACACCAGAACGGGTTCGCCTCGACCTCGTTCCAGTTCCAATTCGCCCGCTCGATCCGGTCCCGGCCGATCTGGATCAGAGCGCCCCTGATGCTGACCTCGTCGCCGAGGATCTTGCGCGCGATCGCGCCGGCGGCGACCCGCATCGCGGTCTCGCGCGCGCTCGCTCTCCCGCCGCCGCGGTAGTCGCGGATGCCGTACTTGGCCTGGTAGGTGAAGTCGGCGTGGCCCGGCCGGAACTGGTCCTTGATCGCGCCGTAGTCGTGCGAGCGCTGGTCGACGTTCTCGATCAGGAGCGCGATCGGCGCCCCGGTGGTCTGGCCCTCGAAGGTGCCGGAGAGGATCTTGACCCGATCCGGCTCGTGCCGCTGGGTGGTGAACTTCGACTGGCCGGGGCGGCGCCGGTCGACCCAGTGCTGGATGTCCGGCTCGGCGAGCGGCAGGCGCGGGGGCACGCCGTCGACCACGCAGCCGATCGCGGCCCCGTGGCTCTCGCCCCAGGTGGTGAACCGGAACGCCTGACCGAAGCTGTTCCCGGCCATGACGACTAACCCCGCGCTGTCAAAAAGGGGTCTGGCCCCGTTCTCAAGAAGGGGTCTGGCCCCGTTTTCCAAAAGGGGTCTGGCCCCGTTTTCCCATTTTTCCGTGGCTCGTGACCCAGGTGGTGAGCCGAAAAACCTCGCCGAAGCTGCTGCCGGCCGTCCCGCTAAGCGCGCGCCGCCAAACAAAGGAAAAAGGGGCTGACCCCCATTCTTTCCTTTTCCAGGTCGCCGAAGCTGGTCCGGCCACGGCTCAGGCGTCCGCGGGGCCGGCGCGCCGG
>JBOHKK010000485.1:0-3547 GCA_050729115.1 Geminicoccaceae bacterium
CCTCCCAACCACCCCAAGGGTACCATCGATGGGTGGTTGGGAGGGGGAGCGGGCCGGTGCGAGCTTGATCGAAAAATGCCCCTAGCCTGATCCGATCACCTCGACGGGTGCACCGACCCCGGGGATTCGCGCAAGCGCCCTGTCCCGAGTGAGCAACGTCGCGCCGAGTACCTCAGCCAGGGCCAGGTACAGCGCGTCGTAGATCGTCGCGTTGTCGCGCAGTTCGAAGGCGCGGTGCAACAGCGGCAGGTGAGAATGACGCTGGATGCGCGTCGCCATGAGATCAGCGAGGGCAGCCTCTCCTGCCGCCGCCGACAGCTCGCCGCGCAAGACACGCCGACGGACCACGTACGCGACCTCGGCATCCATCAGCTCCGGCGCTGCGCACGTCGAATTTTCCTGCGCAAGCCGCCGCCGCAACAGCTCCGCGTCCGCCGAGATGTCGAGCAGGGCATCGACGACGATGGCCGCGTCGACCACCACCATGTCAGCGGCCGCGCAACTCTCGAATGATCTCGACGGTATCTTCGGTAACCGGCTTCAGGGGCTTGCGGCGTCGCGCCCGCTCGAAGATTTCCTCCAGCGTCGGTCGCTCGGCGAGTTGCGTGATCTCGCGCAGCAAGTACGCGGAAAGCGTCGTGCCCTCCTTGGCCGCGCGCACCTTGAGGGCGCGGTGGATCTCATCGGGCACATTGCGGATCTGGATCATCTTGGACATTTGTGGAGCATGCTCGCATGCACTGCGCATGTCAAGGCGGACCGCGATCGTCTGCGAGCGCCCCTATGCCCGACCGTCCCGCTCGTGCAATTCTTGCAGCGAGCGACAACGGGTAACCCCGGGGGACGGCGCATGACCATCGCATCGGTGCGGGCGGATCACTATCGGATTCCGCTGCCGGTGGCGCTGTCGGATTCGACCCACGGCACCATGGCGGCGTTCGAGCTGGTCACGGTGCGCCTGCGCGACGGCGACGGCGCCGAGGGGCTCGGCTACACCTACACCGTGGGCGCGGGCGGCGGCGCGATTGCTGACCTGATCACGCGCGATCTCGGGCCGGCGCTGGCGGGCGCGGATCCGAACCGAATCGAGGCGATCTGGCAGAAGCTGTGGTGGCGGGTGCACTACGTCGGCCGCGGCGGGCTCGCGGTCCACGCCATCTCCGCGATCGACGCCGCGCTCTGGGACCTGATGGCCAAGCGCCGGGGGCTGCCGCTCTGGCGGCTGCTCGGCGGCCACGATCCGCGCGTTCCGGCGTACGCCGGCGGCATCGATCTGCAGTTCACGCTCGAGCAGCTGCTGCGCCAGACCGAGGCCAACCTCGAGAAAGGCTTTCGCGCGATCAAGATGAAGGTCGGGCGCGAGCGCCTGTCCGAGGACGTCGCGCGCGTCGAGGCGATGCGCGAGCTGCTCGGACCCGACGTCCCGCTGATGGTCGATGCCAACATGCGCTGGAGCGCCGATCAGGCGATCCGGGCGGCGCGGGCGTTCGCGGCGCACGACGTGTACTGGCTCGAGGAGCCGACCGTCCCGGACGACGTCCCTGGCCACGCGCGGATCGTGCGTGACGGCGGCCTGCCGGTCGCAGCCGGCGAGAACCTGCATACGCTTGGCGAGTTCCACGCGCTGATCGCGGCCGGCGGCGTCACCTTCCCCGAGCCGGATCTGTCGAATTGCGGCGGGATCAGCGTCTGGCTCAAGGTCGCGCGCGTCGCCGAGGCGGCCAACCTCCCGGTCACCTCGCACGGCGTCCACGACCTTCACGTGCACCTGCTCGCCGCCGTGCCCAACGCCTCGTACCTCGAGGTCCACGGCTTCGGCCTGGAACGGTTCATGGCCGCGCCGCTCGAGATCGCGGACGGCCGCGCGCTCGCGCCCGAGCGCCCCGGCCACGGTGTCGAGCTGGACTGGGCGGCGCTCGAGGCGTTGCGCGTCTGAGACGGGACCGTCCGGCGGCATTGGATCGTCCGTCTGGCGGCTCGACCCAGATTGATGGAGCGCGCAACGGCGGGATCCATCACCGTGGAAGAAAACGGGATCGAGGCCAGGTAGGAGCATCGGGATCGGGGCGGCATGCGCTGCGGCCGACCCATCTCTGGCTCGAGGCCCCGATGATCCGGCCCGGCACCCGGGAACCGGCATCGTGCTCATCCGGCGCTCCGCACCACCCAGCATGGGCCGCGCGACCAGGTCTCGGTCCGCGAGGCGCACCTCGGCGCGCAGCTTCCCATGCCGGTCCGCGGCCTCTACGATGGGGCTGGCATCCGGCGGACGAGCCGTTGACGGAGCGCGCCAACCAGGCATTCCTCGCGCAGGTCGAGGCCGCGGCGCCCGCCCTCGATTGCGAGCTGGGGCCGGCGGTGCGTGCGGGGTTCGGCCGGCTCGCCGAGGGCATCGGCGTGGGGGAGATCGAGGACGTGAACAGCGTGCTGCCGGGGCCGATCCGGGCGCTGTGGCCGCAATAGTGCCGACCCGGCGAAGTCATCGGCTTTCGCGGTTGGCATCGCGCGCGGGGTTGGCTGGTCGGCCGCGCGCCCCAACAAGAGTATCAAGAGTATGATGCCGGGTGAACGACCTTTGTGAGCCCGGCATGAGACACCCCGAGTCGGGGTCGCGAGAGGAGAGCACCATGGCGTTGAAGAACCTGCTGGTCCACGTCGACGACAACAAAGCTTGCGCGGCGCGGGTGCGCGCCGCGATCGATCTGGCGATCGCGCACGAGGCGCATCTTGCCGGCGTCTACGTCATCAGCGACCCGTCGCCCGCAACCTTCGTGGGCGGCTATCTGCCGCCGGAGACGCTGGACATGCTGCAGCGGCAGTTGCGCGAGCGCGCCGATGCCGCGCTCGCCCGCTTCACCGAGGTCGCAAAGCGCAACCAGATCTCGTTCGAGACCCGCACCGACGGGGTGCTCTCTACGGCCATGGCCGAGGCGCTGGCCACCCACGCCCGCTATGCCGACGTCGTGATTCTCGGCCAGGCCGATCCGGCCGACGCCGAGGCGCCGCGCTCCCTGCCCGAGGAGGTGACGCTCGCATCCGGCCGGCCGAGCCTGGTGATTCCCTACATCGGGCCCGCAGCGACCCTGGGCCAGCGGGTGACGGTCGCCTGGGACGCCAGCCGCGAGGCGGCACGCGTGGTCAACGATGCGCTGCCGCTCCTGGAGCGGGCGCAGGCGGTGGGGGTGGTGACCGTCAACCCCAGCGAGACGCCGTTTGGCCACGGCGAGCAGCCGGGCGCCGACATCGCCCTGCATCTGGCACGTCACGGCATCAAGGTCGACGTCCAGCGCATCGAGTCGCGCGACGTCGACGTCGCCAACATCATCCTCTCGCACATCGCCGATCAGAGCAGCGATCTTCTGGTGATGGGCGCCTACGGCCATTCGCGCCTGCGCGAGCTGGTCCTCGGCGGCGTCACCCGCACCATCCTGCGCGACATGACGGTGCCGGTGCTCATGGCGCATTAGATTAGATCGGCGCGGCGCCGGGACCAGGTGGCAGCAGCACGCCAATCGGAGGTGCAGCGTAGGTTGGGTGAGCCGCTTGC
>JBOHKK010000486.1:0-3547 GCA_050729115.1 Geminicoccaceae bacterium
TAACAAGAAACTGACGACTGATCATGCTGCCGAGGGCGCTGTCATCCTAGCATCAGTTTCATGCGCTGCGGGTCGAGGCTATCGGTGACAACTAGAATGAAACTCGGACGCACCGCTCGGCACCGTCATTGCGAGGAGCGTAGCGACGAAGCCATCCACAACGCCACTCCCGGATCGCCACGGGCGCTCGCGCCCTCGCGATGACGCTGCGCCGGCGCGTGGCGGTCCGGCGCCCGGGTTTCATGGGCCGGGGCCGGCCTTGCCGGCGGGTAACTGATACCGGACTCAAAAAGCTCGTTCGCCCGGCGAACGGCCGCCCGCCGGCACGTCAGCGGGGCACCCGCGATGGCGCCAATCCGGAGTTCCAGCTTTCTGCCTCCCTGAAGCTTGGCATCTCGGCTAGGGTTGCCGCGAATCGCTGCTCGTGCTTAGGGCGCGGCCGGCGACGGCGCGGCGCGCCCAGCGGACAGGGGGATGAATGGCCAGAGCGGGACGGCGACCAAGACGGGAGCGGGCGGAAATGGGCCTGGCGCAGCTGCCGTTCAAGCGCCTGCGCAACCCGTTCGCGCCGTTCGAGGTGGCGAGCGCCGACCAGATCGAGGCGATCCACGCCGCCTCGCTGCGGGTGCTGGCCGAGATCGGCATGAATTTCCTGCTGCCCGAGGCGCGCGCGATCCTCGCCGAGGCCGGCTGCGAGGTCGAGCCGGCGGGGCCGCGGGTGCGCTTCGATCCGGCATTCGTCGAGGCACGGATCAAGACGGCGCCGAGCGCATTCACGCTGCACGCCCGCAACTCCGAGCGCAGCACCCGGATCGGCGAGGACTGGATCAACTTCGCCGTGATCGGCAGCGCCCCCAACGTGTCCGATCTCGAGGGCGGCCGGCGGATGGGCAACTTCGTCGACTACTGCAACCTGATCAAGCTCGGGCAGTGCCTCAACGTCGCCCACCTGATCGGCGGCTACCCGGTCGAGCCCGTCGACCTGCCGCCCGCCACCCGGCATCTGGACGCGGTCGCGGCGATGGCCATCTACACGGACAAGAATCTCTACGGCTACGCGCTCGGCGCCGTGCGCATGCGCGATGCGATCGAGATCGCCCGGATCGCCCGCGGCCTCTCCGCGGCGCAGCTGCTGCGCGAGCCGTCCCTGTTCACCGTGGTCAACGCCAACTCGCCGCTGCAGTACGACGGGCCGATGCTGGAGGGCGTGATCGAGATGGCGCGGGCGAACCAGCCGATCGTGATCACGCCGTTCACCCTTGCGGGCGCGATGGCGCCGATCACGGTGGCCGGCGCGCTGGTGCAGCAGAACGCCGAAGCGCTCGCCGGCATCGCGTTCGCCCAGTGCGTCAGTCCCGGCTGCCCGGTGATGTACGGCGGCTTCACCTCGAACGTCGACATGCGCACCGGCGCACCCGCCTTCGGCACGCCCGAGTACGCCAAGGCGACGCTCGTCGGCGGTCAGCTCGCCCGCCGTTACCGGCTGCCCTATCGGGCCTCCAACGCCACCGCGTCGAACGCCCCGGACGCCCAGGCCGCCTACGAATCCGAGATGTCGATCTGGGCCTGCGTGCTGGCGCACTGCAACCTGGTCAAGCACGGCCTCGGCTGGCTGGAGGGCGGCCTGTGCGCGTCCTACGAGAAGCTCATCCTGGACGCCGAGATGCTGCAGATGATGGCGGCGTTCCTGGAGCCGCTCGAGACCGACGACGACGCGCTCGCCATCGAGGCGATCCGCGAGGTCGGCCCCGGCAGCCATTTCTTCCAGGCGAGCCACACGCTTGCCCGCTACGAGCGCGCGTTCTACGCGCCGCTGCTGTCCGACTGGCGCAACTTCGAGACCTGGTCGGAGGACGGCGCGCTCGATGCGACGATGCGGGCGAACCGGATCTGGAAGGCGCTGCTCGCCGAGTACCAGGCGCCGCCCATGGACCCCGCGGTGGCCGAGGAGCTGGACGCCTTCGTCGCCCGGCGCAAGGAGGAGGGGGGCGCCCCCGGCTGACGCCGGGTCACGCCGCACGGGACGGATCGGCCGGGGCGTTGTGCGAGCGCCCTGCTACGCCGTCGTGCGCGCCCGTTGCGTCTCCAACAGCTGCAGATAGCCCTCGAGCGCGCGCTCGACCGAGAAGTCGGCCGCGCGCGCAAAAAGCGCGTCGCGCTCGGGCGCGGTCTGCAGGGCCGCGCTCATCGCCTGCGCAAGAGCCGCGTCGTCGCCCGGCGGCACGAGGGCGCCGTAGCGCCCGTCCTCCAGGATCTCGGCGGGCCCGGAGGGGCAGTCGGTGGCGACCACCGGGCAGCCGCAGGCGAGCGCTTCGATGATCGTGTTGGGCATGCCCTCGACCCGCGAGGACACGGCGAACAGATCGGCCCGCGCCATGAAGGCGTAGGGATTGGGCGCAAAGCCCGGCAGATCGACGTCCGGGGCGACCCCGAGCTCGCGCGCCAGGCGCTGCAGCCTGGGGCGCTCATCGCCTTCGCCCAGGATGATCAGGCGCGCCGGCCGCATCCGGCGCACCCGGGCAAAGGCGCGGATCAGGGTCGCGAAATCCTTGATCGCGCTGAGATTGCCGGCGCCGAGGACGACCGGCCCGTCCTTGGCGTCCAGCCACGGGTGACCGCTCGGCAGTCTCGCCTGCGCGAGGAGCTCCGGCGTGACCGTCGGGTTGTAGAGCACCCGGATGTCGCCAAGCGGAATGCCGGTCACCTCCGCGAGGTCCAGGGCGACACCGTGCGATACCGCGCAGACCTGATCCGCCCAGGGGAACGACAGCCGCGCCGCGCGCGGCAGCAGCCAGCGCACGCTGCGCCTTCGGCTCTGCCGGCACAGCTCCGAGAGCGTGTTGTGCTGAATGGCGACGAGGCGAACCTCGACCCCCGATAGACGCCGGGCCCACAGGGCGGCGACGATGGCGTGCTGCTGCGAGGCGATCAGCGCGGCCGGCCGCGCGCGTCGAAGCCAGCGCGCCAGCCTGAGCACCAGGGACAGCGGCCTGCGCGTGCCGAGATCGACCAGACCGACCTCCGGCGCCAGGCGCTCGAGGAACGGGCCCGTGGCCTCCGGCAGCACGCACGTGACCTGGATGCCGCGCTCGGCCAGGGCGTTCGCGATGGTCACCCGGCCTCTCTGCACGCCACCGCCCTTGGCCGCAAAAAACAGCGCGACGGGCCCTGAGGAGGTCGTGAGCGCCCCGGGGTCCGCTCGGTCCCGGGCGGGCTTTCTGGAAGACGGCGAGGCGACCTCCCGCCGCGTTGCCTGATCGGGTGCGACCGCAGGGCTCACCACGATCGCCGCCGCGGCGGCTCTAGTGGTTCGCCCCAAACGAAGGAGTCCCTTCGTTTGGTGCCTCGCCAACCACTAAACCTGTGATTCTAGTGGTCTTTGCGACCAGCCGTGTGGGGATCATCTGTCTGATCCGGACCACTAGGAGCCTGTCCGGGTAATGGGGCGGCGGGAGGGTGCTGGTGATGGAGACGGATGAGTGGTGGTGACGGGCATGGCGGGATGGGCGAGGTTCGGGTGAGGGCCGGGGCAGTCGGCTCAGGCGGC
>JBOHKK010000487.1:0-3511 GCA_050729115.1 Geminicoccaceae bacterium
GCCTCGACACGCGCCAGGAGGGCGGCGCGCAGCAGGCGGTTCTCGACGATGTGGCCGAGCGGCTCGCCGCCGACCTCCTTATGGTCGTAGTGCACGGTGAGCGGGGAGTGGCGCTCGCCGACCTCGATCTCCAGGATCGGCTGGGCGTCCGCCTCGAGATGACGCCATACCCCGATCGCCTCGAGCAGGTAGCGGGATGCGCGGCCGATCGCGGTCACCCGCCCGTCGAACGGCGGCGCGGTGGTGAGCTCCAGCGCGCGCTGCTCGATCAGCAGGACCCGCAGCCCGGCGCCGGCGACCGCGCAGGCCAGCGCGAGCCCCGTCATGCCACCGCCGGTGACGATCAGATCGAAACCCGAAGCGCTCGCTCGTTCCTGCACCACGATCCAGACAATCTGCCGCGACTCCCCCAGGCCATGCTACCTCGATCGCCGCCGGATCTTCCAGAAGGAGCGAGCTTGCGGACTGCGCTCTTCAGCGAAGAACACGGTGCTGCCGCGCAGCTATCCCGAGCAGGCGTTCGTGACCCGCCACGCGCCTGAGAACCCGCAGTACGCTCTGGCCCTGACGGAACAGGCGGGCATCGACGCTCCGGGCGCCGGCCTCGTGCAGGAATGCGTCAGGCGCCCGATCGCCGGCGGTACGGCGACCGCTACCGGCTGTGCTCGCCGAGCCGATTGGTCGGGAGGGTAGCGGCTGAGCGTGGTCCCTCGGCTGCGTAGTGTCGTCCCTGGCGCTTGGTCACGATGTCCCCCTCCCCGCCAATCGATGGTGACGATGCTGGCGATATTTCGTCTCACCTTATGGCACATTTCTTCCCTCTTGCTGAGCAACGGTGGCGGTGGCAGAGTTCGCCAGAATTGATGGGGCCTCGACCGGAAAGGCCCGATAGGAGAGGGCATGGAAGCGTCGAGCGGCGCGCCTGCCAATTGCAAGTACCCGGCATTCATAAGCTACAGCCACCTCGACGAGCGCTGGGCGAGCTGGCTGCACAAGGGAATCGAAGCCTATCGCGTACCGAGGCCGCTGGTCGGCCGGCCGGGGCGGAACGGTCCGATCCCAAGACAGATCTTCCCGGTGTTCCGTGACCGGGACGAGCTCGCGTCTTCGGCCGATCTTCCGGCAGTGCTGCACGACGCGCTCAGCCAGTCCGCTCACCTGATCGTGCTGTGCAGCCCGGCGGCGGCGCAAAGTCACTGGGTCAACCAGGAGATCACCGAGTTCAAGCGGCTGGGCCGGGGCGACCGGGTCCTGCCGCTGATCGTCGATGGCGAGCCGCACGCGACGGCGCCGGGGCGCGAATGCTTTCCGCCGGCCCTGCGCTTCCAGGTCGATGCCGCCGGCCGCCTCACCGAGGAGCCGGCGGAGCCGATCGCCGCCGATCTGCGCCCCGAGGCCGACGGCAAAGAGAACGCCAAGCTGAAGCTGATCGCGGGCGTGCTCGGCGTCCCTTTCAACGATCTGCGCCACCGAGAGCTGATCGCCGCCCGTCGCCGCGCGCGTGTCTGGCAGGGCATCGGGGCGGCCATGGGGCTGCTGGCGGTGCTCGCGGCGGCCGGCGGCTGGATGGCCTGGCGCTATGGCCAGCACGCCGAAGGCCTGCTGGCGGAGGCGATCAGGATCTCGGCCGACCAGGTGGGCGGCGCGGTCAACGTCGCGGATCAGCAAGGGGTGTCCCGCAAGGCGATCGAGGAGTTGCTGGCCCGAGCCGAATCGGCATTCGATGGCCTCTATCGCAAGACCGCCGAGGCGCCGCGACTGCCGTGGCGCGACGCCGCCGTTCCCGCCCGCCTGCGCGGCCAGTATGCGGTGCTGCTCCTGGTGCTCGCCGACCACCACGGGGTCATTGGCAACACCGAGCGGCAGCGGGCAACGGCCGAGCAGGCCCGCTCGTTGCTGGCAGGGGTCGTCGACGAGGAGCCGTCCGACCCCGGATGGCGCGCTCAGCTGGCGCTGAGCGATGACCTCATCGCCGACGCGCACGCCCGGGAGTGGCAGGTGGACCGCGCGCTTGCCGCCTACCGCGCCGCGCTGACGATCCGCGAGGAATTGGCGGTGGGCGATCCGGGCAACGTTCGCTGGCAGCGGGAGATCGCGCTCAGCCACATCAGCATCGGCGACATGCTGCGCCGGCAGGGACGCTGGGGACCGGCACTCGACGCGTTTCGCGCGGCCGTGGCGACCTGGGGGCGTCTCGACGCCGCCGCGCCCTCCGACCCGCAGCTGGAACGGGATCTGCTGATGGGCAGGCAGCGCGTCGGCGACATGCTCCTGAAGCAGGGAGAGCACGAGGCGGCCGAGACGACCTACCGTGCAGCGCTCGTCAGTGCCGAGCGTCTCGCCGCCGTGGAGCCCGAGAACGTGCAGGCGCAGCGGGACCTTGCGGTCAGCCTGGACAAGGTCGGCAACGCTCTCAGGAATCAGAGCAAGGGAGAGGCGGCGCTCGCCGCGTACGAGCCCTCGCTCGCCATTGCCCGGTCGCTCGCGGCCGCCGATCCGGACAACGTCGGCCTGCAAAGGGATGTGTTCAAGAGCTACGAATCGATCGGCAGCGTGCGCTTGGAGCAAGGGGAGCTGGACGCGGCGCGGGTCGCCTTCGAGGCCGGGCTCGCCATTGCCGAGCCGCTGGCGACGGCCGATCGGGCCGACAGCCTGGCGCAGCGGGAACTGAGCGTGCTGCGCAACCACCTGGGCGACGTGCTCGAAGCGCAAGGGCACGCGGATGCGGCGCTCGCCGAATACCGCAAAGCCCTGGAAGTGCGCCGGACGTTGGCCGCGGCCGATCTCACCAACGCCCAGGCGCAGCGCGACCTGTCGCTGAGCCACGAGCGGGTGGGGGACGTGCTGCGCAAGCAGGGGCACTGGCAGGAGGCGCTGGTGGAGCTGGAGGCCTCGCGCGCGATCGCGCGCCGGCTCGCCGCCGATGAACCCTCCAACCGGCAGTGGCAGCAGGAGCTGGCGCTCGCCCACCACGATGTCGCCCGTGTTCTGGACGCCCTGGGCCGCCCCAACGCGGCGCTGGAGGCTTACCGGGCCGCGCTCGCAATCGCGGAGCAGCTGGCCCGGGCCGAACCGTCCGACGTTGCAGCGCAACGGGACCTACTGGCGCGCTACTCGGACCTGGGGCAACTGCAAGAGCACATGGGGAGCCGGGCGGAGGCGCATCGGAGCTACTGTTACGCCAAGGCGGTCATCCTGGCGCTCACCGGCCTCGAGCCCGAAAGCGGCGAGTGGCGACAGCGCCGCGCCTGGATCGAGGAGCGGCTGCAGGCGACGCAAGACCGCGGGCCTGGTGCCTGCTGACCTGCGCAAAATGACGGTTTGCTCGGAGGAAGGGACGAATGTCGGGAAAGGCCCATCAGGATCAGCGCGTGATGCGTGCGCAACCGAGCGGCAGCGCAGCCGCGGGTAGTAGGTCATGTTGCAGTTCCACGCTTCCGTGCTGGCTAGCGCATTTTTCGATCAGCTCGCCCCGGCCCGCTCCCCCTCCCAACCACCCCAAGGGTACCAT
>JBOHKK010000488.1:0-3510 GCA_050729115.1 Geminicoccaceae bacterium
GGGTATACCTGTCCCGCGCTGTCCTCACCGTCGCGCGCGCCGGCCGCACCACCAACCCGGCGTGCGGCCAGCGCGAGCGCGCGCAAGTCGCTCGCCGCCGCCCGACACCTGCCGCGCGGCCGACACCTGAATGCTACCCAGAAACTCGAGCTCGTACATGGGCTCGCTCGCACCAAGGCGGAACCAACCTCCCTGCCGGCGACAGCCCACACGCGATCCCAGTTTCGTCCCTCCGGGTGCGCCACGCGCATGGCAACTCATACCCTCATCTCGAGGATTTCCGTTTGGTGGGCCTCGCAGACCCACAAGCGGGAGAGACCCCCGCCAAACGCTTGCCCCCAGCCCGTCGATCTGTCTGAACCTGATGCACTGATGCAGACAGAAGATTCCCCAACCGTCATGCCCGGACCCGATCCACGGCTGTCCGGTTAACCTTTCGTCAACCATCGGCCGCTAGGGTGGCTGGTTGAATGGTCCATGCGATCCTGGGAATCCGTGCGCCCCCACGACGACCGGCGGCGCGAAGTCCCATGGTCGCATGGACCAGCCGAAGGAAGGATTGACGAGCGCAAGGTTAAGCTTTGGTTATTGTCTCGAGGTCCCGCCTTCCCGATCCCGCCTGAGCGCTGGCGCGCCGGCGCTCACGATGCTGCGCAACCGGACAGGCGTGGGACCTGATCCGGGCATCCACACCCGACGCCGGCTGCGGTCCCTGTGTGGATTGCCGGTCCTCGGGTCGAGTTGGGCTTGCCGCTCCGCGCCGACACCACGTCGGCGCTGGGAGCCAGGCAAGGGCCCCAACCCCTCTTCGACCCGAGGACTGGGTCGGGCCCAAGATGCCCGGCAATGACTATGGAATCATGCGAATGCGTCCGTGCATTAGCGAACACGGACCATCCTGCTCCGCTCGCTCTCCGGGACGGTGTCGAGGGAAACGATCCGAAGCTGGGGCGACGCGGTATCGTCCATCGCGACGTGCTCGGCCAGCGTGCCGTTGACGTGCTCGGTCTCGAGGGCCCACATCGCACCCGTCAGCGGATCGACGATCAGCCAGCCGATCAACCCTCCGAACACGATGTTGCCGACGTACCAGCCGTTGATCCGGCTATCCACCCTGACGGTGGCCGGGTCGTAGCCAGCCTTGGAAAAGGTGACGGTATATTCCTGTCCATCGAAATAGCCAGCACTGGCATCGAGCGTGATGGTGGCGGGGGTGGTGCCCCGATAGACCTCCGCGCCGCTTTCGTTGGCGACGGCGATTTCCGCGGCCGTCGGACTGCTGCTGATCGTGACCACTTCTTGGCTGTCGCTCACGATCGACGCACATGCGGCCAAGGCAAGGATCGTCATACTCACCGCAAGCGGGTGAAGAAGGCGAATGGTCATGTTGCTGGTCTCCGGCTCCAGACGTGGAGCGGAGTCCATAGAACCGAAAGGTTAACGATTTCTTCCAAGAGCGGGCTTTGCGGACAGCAACGGCACAATGGGTCGAACCGTGCGCAGTTCAGCCCCTGGCGAAGCCTCCGGGCGTCGACGTCGTTCGCGCGAAACGTCGCCTCGTAGCGCTCGAGCCCGAGACTGCGCAGCCAAGCAGTCAGGTCGGAGGCGGCCATCGTCGGATCGGCGGTATCACGGCGCCGCGACTTCGTGCCGCGGCGCGCCCGCCACATCCAGCAGGCCGGCCAGCACCTCGGGCGGCTGCGCGCCGGTGATGGCATGCTCGTGATCGACGATGAACACGGGCACGCCGCGGATGCCGATCCGCTCGGCCTGATCGTGGGCGGCCTCGACCTCGCGCGCGAGCCGATCGCCGCCCAGAAACGCGCTCACCTCGGCAGGGTCGAGCCCGGCGTCTGCGGCGATCGCCGCGAGCACGTCGCCACGGCCGACGTCGCGCCCTTCCTCGAAGAGCGCGCGAAACAGGGCGCGGATCACGGCATCCGCCTTGCCCTGCTCCTCGGCGAACAGGATCAGGCGGTGGGCGAGCAGCGTGTTCGGGGTGCGCGGCATGCGCTCGAAGGCGAACGTCACGCCATCGGCGCGACCGCTGTCCTCGATGCGCCGATACACGTCCCGCGCGTCGCCGCCGAACTTGCGGCGCACGTACGTGGCGCGGTCCAGACCCTCGGGCGGCATGCCCGGGTTCAAAAAGAACGGTCGCCAGCGCACCCGGACCGGCCGATCCGGTCGCATCGCGCGCGCCCGATCGAGGCGGACCAGGCCGAGGTAGCACCAAGGGCAGGCGAGATCGGCGACGAAATCGACCTCAACCGGCACCTCCTGCGGATGCTCGGTCATGCTCAGGCTCCTCGGCTGTGGCTCCGCCTCAGAGATTAGTCGCATCAACCGCCGTCACCAAGATGCGCAGAGCGGCTTTCGACCTCGGGCAGCCCCCAGATCCGGGGCGTCGCCAGCTCCAGGCTGTTGCCCGCGGGGTCGCGGAAATAGAACGAGCGGCCGCCGCGCGGCCAGGCCATCTCCTGCTCGATCGCGACGCCGGCCGCCAGGAGGTGCGCCTTCCAGCCGTCGAGGTCGGCCTCGGCGACCGCGAAGCAGGCGTGGCCGGGACCCCGCGCCCCGTGCGCCGGCACGTTGCGCCCGGTGCTCGCCGCGCCCGGCTCGAACAGCAGCAGCATGCCGTCGCCGCACTTGAAGAACACGAACAGCCCGTCCTTCCTGCTGTCCAGCTCCAGGCCGAGAACCTCGCCATAGAAGCGCTCGGCGGCATCCAGGTCGCCGACGTAGAGGATGGTCTCCAGGACCCGGTCGATCGGCGGCATCGGCACCTCCGCAGACATTATGCCGGGCTCACAAGGTCCGAACCTTCGCCCGGCATCATCCTTCTCTTTGGGCGCGCGGCCGACCAACCAACCCCGCGCGCCATACCGACCTCGAAGGTCTGGACTTCGCGGGGTCGGTATCAGCCCCGAGCCTAGCACGGCGCGGTTGCGGGGCGGCGATCTGCCGCGCTGCTGGACTTCCGCGCGGCGGCGCGCAAAAAGTCGCGCCGCATCACCGAGGTTGGAGCCCACCATGGGTCAGCTCGCCTGCCACTTCAACAGCCAGCGCATGCTGCGCCGCGACGCGCGCGAGGCGTACATCCATTGACGGCGCAAGGGCAGGAGAACCTCTACCGGGAGCCGCGCCCGTGCCCGCCGGGCTCGGCTCAAGCGAGTTCTCTCGAGGACCGCACGCTGCGCCTTCGCGACGGCCGCACCTTGGGCTACGCCGAATACGGCGTCCCGGACGGCAAGCCGGTTTTCGTGTTCCACGGCAGCCCCGGCTCCCGGCTGCAGGTGCGGGCCGCGGATCGGCCGGCGCTGGCGCGCGGCATCCGGATCATCGCGCCCGACCGGCCAGGGCTCGGCCTGTCCAGCCGCAAACGCGGGCGCGAGATCGCCGACTGGCCGGACGACGTGCGCGAGCTGGCGGATGCTCTCGGGATCGAGCGCTTCGCCGTGATCGGCATCTCGGGCGGCGGGCCCTATGCGGCGGCCTGCGCCTGGGGCC
>JBOHKK010000489.1:0-3507 GCA_050729115.1 Geminicoccaceae bacterium
CGCCGATCCCGGGCGCCGCGGCGCTGCTGGCGCGCGAGCGCGCCGGCGGCCGCATGCGCATCTCGCTGCTGGGCAGCGAGCGGCACAACCCGTTCACCGACGGCAGCGTCGAGCTGTTCGATTGCGCCGCCCAGGGGCGGATCGACGCGTTCTTCCTGGGCGGCGGCCAGATCGACGGCCAGGGCAACATCAATCTGGTCGGCGTCCGCGGCTATCCGCAAAGCGAGGTGCGCTGGCCGGGCTCGTTCGGCTCCGCCTACATGTACTTCGTGGTGCCGCGGGTGATCCTGTTTCGCGCGGAGCACACGCCCCGGGTGCTGGTGCCCAAGGTCGAGTTCGTGAGCGCCCCCGGGACCAGCCCGGCGAACGTCCATCGCCCGGGCGGCCCCCATGCCCTCGTCACCGGGCGCTGCGTGTTCGCGTTCGATCGCGACCGTGGGCGCTTTCGGCTGCAAAGCGTGCATCCCGGTCACACCGTCGACGAGGTCGTGGCCAACACCGGCTTCGCCTTCGAGCTGCCGGACGTCGTGCCGGCGACGCCCGCCCCCGCGCCCGCGACGCTCGCCCTGATCCGCGGCCCGGTCGGCGCGGCGATCGCCGAGACCTATCCGCGCTTTGCCGCCGAGACCCTCGCGATCGGCGCCGGCGACCGGCGTGCGGCCGCCACGAGGTGAGATTCCTGTGCCGACGACCGCGGAGGCCGAGGTCGACGACCAGATCGCGCCGGTCGGGGATGCCGAAGCGCAAGCGATCGTCGAGCGCGCGATCGAGTGCTACATCGCCGCGCGGCACGCGCGCGTCGAGGGGTTCGTCGACCGCCATTTCGGCCTGATCGGCTCGCTCCGCCTGCACCGGCAAGCACTCGGCCTCGATTTGGTGCGGGCGCCGGCCAACGTGCTTTTGATGCTGCCGTATCTCACGATGCGGCTCGGCAGCGCCGGCCTGCGGCGCCTCGGGGCGCAGGGCGCGGCGCGCTGGCTTGGCAACCGTACGCCGTTCCTCGACACCGACGTTGCCCGCGAGCTCGGCTGGCGCCTGCACGCTGAGCTGCTGGAGCTGCCCTACGACGACGGGCGGCGCCGCTGCGCGCGCGACGCGCTGGCCGAGGCGATCCTGGCCGACCCCGGCGTCGCCGCCGCGGTCGATCGGCTGGACGCCGTCGCCAGGCGCCAGGCCCACGATCCGGAGCAGCAGGCCAGGCTGCGACGCCTGCTCGCCGCCTACGCCAGCACCCGCGCCGCCGCCGCCGATCTGGTCAACAACGTCCTGCTCGCGAGCACCGGCATGGCGGCGTTCCACAAGCTCACCCCCGGAACGCTCACGCTCGGCCCGGTGCTCGCGGCGGCGCTCGCGCAGCAGGCGGCGGTCGCGAGCTTTCCGCTCGGCTCGGCGCTGGGCGGCCTGTGGTACGGGTGGTTTCCGGCGGCGCCGTCTGCGGGCCTGGTCGCGGGCGCGACCGGCGGCCTCGTCCTGCTGACGGCAACGACCGCGGCGTTCGCGGGTGTGATCGCGGATCCGGTGCAGCGCGCCTTCGGCCTGCATCAGCGCCGCCTGCACAGGCTGATCGACGCGCTTGGGCGCGAGCTCGAGGGCGACAGCGCCGCCGCGTTCCACGCCCGCGACCACTACGTCGCCCGGATCTTCGATCTGATCGACCTCGCCCGCGCCACCTACCGGGCGATTTGATGGCGCGGGCGGCGGGCGGCCATGCTACGAATGCGGACACGGCTCGCGCGGGAGGACCCATGGCGAGGGCAAGCATCACCGAAACCAGGCGCGTTCGCTACGAGGAGGATCTGTATGCCTGGAGTCTGGAGCAGGTCGCTTCGTTGCGCGCCCGCCGCGGCGATTGCCTGGACTGGGACCATCTCGCGGAGGAGATCGAGTGGATGGTCGGACGCGACCGACGGGAACTCAAGAACCGCCTCCGCATCATCTTGCTGCATCTCTTGAAGTGGCAGGGCCAACCCGGCAGGCGAGGCGCAAGCTGGCGCAAGAGCCTGCGCACCCAGCGCCGCCACATCAAGGACCTGCTGCAAGAGAGCCCCAGCCTCCGCCGACTGGTACCGGAGCTTATGGATGAGGCCTATCCAGACGCGATCAAGGACGCGATCGACGAGACAGGCTCGCCGCGGGACAGGTTCCCCGCGGATTGCCCCTACGCACCGGACGACGTGCTGGACGAGGACCATCTGCCCGAAGCGAGCTTCTGAAGCGTGGCCGGCATCGGGATGGGGTCGGCAGGCATTGATCTGCGACGGTCGACCGGCCAACGGGTGCAAGCCAGCTCCCACGCACCCGAACGGAAGGTCGACATGAGCGACGGACCGAGCAACGGCGCGCTCGCCGGCATCCGGGTGGTCGACCTGACGCGGGTGCTGGGCGGGCCGTACTGCACCCAGGTCCTGGGCGACCACGGCGCCGAGGTGATCAAGGTCGAGCCGCCTCAGGGCGACGAGGTGCGCGACTGGGGGCCGCCGTTCGACGCGGCGCGCGACGCCTCGTACTTCATCGGCGTCAACCGCAACAAGCGCTCGCTCGGCCTCGATCTGGCGAAGCCCGAAGGTCGCGACGTGCTGCTCCGCCTGCTCGAGCGCGCCGACGTCCTGATCGAGAACTACAAGCCGGGCGCCATGGAAAGGTGGGGCCTCGGCTACGAGGACGTGCTGAAGGCGCGCTTTTTGCGCCTGATCCATTGTCGGATCAGCGGGTTCGGCGCCGACGGCCCGATGGGCGGCCTGCCCGGCTACGACGCCGTGATCCAGGCCATGGTCGGCATGTTCTCGATCAACGGCATGCCCTCGGATGCGCAGGACAACGGCGGGCCGACCCGGATCGGCATTCCGCTCGTCGACCTCGGCACCGGCCTCTATGCCGCGATCGCGGTGCTGATGGCGCTGGTCGAGCGCGCGCGCTCGGGCCGGGGCCAGTTCATCGACATGACGCTGTACGATGCCGGCATCGCGCTGATGCACCCGCACATCCCGAACTACCTTCTGTCGGGCAACGTGCCGGGCCTGACCGGCAACGCCCACCCCAACATCGCGCCGTACGACAAGTTCCCGACGCGCACGGTCGACGTCTTCCTGGCGGTCGGCAACGATCGCGCGTTTGGCCGGCTGTGCGCCGAGCTCGGCGCCCCGGAGCTGGCCGACGACGCGCGCTTTCGCACCAACCGCGACCGGCTCGGCCATCGCGTCGAGCTGACCGCGAAACTCGCCGCCCTGCTCGTGGACCATGATGGCGAGACGCTGTGTCAGCGCCTGCTTGCGGCCGGCGTGCCGGCCGGCCCGGTGCGCAACGTCGCAGAGGTCTGGGCCGATGCCCACACCCGGCACCGCGCCATGGCCGCCGAGGCCGGCAGCTACCAAGGCTGGGGCCTGCCGATCAAGTTCTCGCGCACCCCCGGCGCCATCGCGCGCACGCCGCCCTGCTTCGGCGAGCATGGCCGCGAGGTGCTGCGCGAGAATGGCTACAGCGAGGCGGAGATCGACGCGCTGGCGCGCG
>JBOHKK010000490.1:0-3483 GCA_050729115.1 Geminicoccaceae bacterium
GAGCCGCATGGCGCCAGGCGTTTGACCGCGGAAAGAAACGGCGGCAACTCATAGGCGAGGGCCTTGGCCTCATCAAGGCCAGCGTTCGCGATAGTACGCTCAAGACTGTCGGTGCTCCGCGCTCGATCATTCCGGGATTGGATCTCAAGTTCTCGGCGCCGCACGCCCGATATGATTCTGACCGCGACATCGTCACCTTTTCTGGAGAGGCCGGCGGCGGGCTCGTGCACTGCGCCGTCAGCCGTGACGCGCTCGAGGATCATTTCGGTGCCGACGGCGTGGATCAGCACGGCAGGCTGAAAATCTTTCGCGCCAATCGCTCGACGTTCGAGAAGATGGCTCGAACGAAATACCTGACTTGGCCGGTAGAGGACGCTGGCAGCGTCCTCATCAAGACCGACGACGTTGACAAGCTCCGCCAGAAGATGCCGTCTGGTTCACACAGACACGACAAGCGAGTTTGATTCTCGGTCGTTGCGCTCCTGTGTAACCAGTCTCGCCGCACGGCCCCTGCTGGCGGTCACGCGCTGATCTTCTATGATGGCCGACGAAGGGAGGAAGCCGGCATGACGCCTTCTGCCATCGAGCGCGCCGCCGAGCTGCTGGCGCAGGCGAGGCGGGCGCGGCAGAGCTTCGAGCGTCTGCCCGAGGACTGCCGCCCGCCGGATCTGGCGGCGGCCTACGCGGTCCAGGATGCGCAGCACGCCAGGCTCACGGCCGCGGGTTGCGGCGCCATCGCCGGCCACAAGATCGGCTGCACCACCCCGGTGATGCAGCGTTTTCTCGCGATCGACCATCCCTGCGCCGGAGGCGTGTTCGCGCCGACCGTGCACCACGAGCGCGGGACGTTTCGTCATGGCGACTTCCGGCACGTCGGCGTCGAGTGCGAGATCGCGGTGCGGCTGGCGCACGATCTGCCGGCCGCCGGCGCCCCGTACGATCGCGCGCATGTCGCCACGGCCATCGGCGCCTGCATGACCGCGATCGAGGTGGTCGACGACCGCTACGAGGACTACCGGTCCCTGGATACACCGACGCTGGTCGCCGACGACTTCTTCAATGCCGCCTGCGTCCTGGGCGCGCCGGTCGAGACCTGGCGCGAGCTCGACCTTGCGGCCATCCGTGGTCGCATGACGATCAACGGCGCCGAGGTCGGCGCCGGCAATGGCGGCGACATCCTCGGCCACCCGCTCGAGGCGCTCGCGTGGCTTGCCAATACGCGCGCGGCCCACGGCCGGCAGCTCCAAGCCGGGGAGTTCGTCCTGCTCGGCAGCGTGGTCGAGACCAGGTGGCTCGAGGCCGGCGATCTGATCGAGGTGGCGATCGACGGCCTCGGCGGCGCGAGCGCCCGGTTCTGGTAGAGCAAGCCGCAGAAGAAGCCACGCGACTTGGGTCGCGGCAGCATCTTGCTGCGGCCGGGCCAAGCGTTCACGTGGATGCTTGCGAAACCCGCGGACGCTGCTATTTCACATCCATCGGGGTTGCGATCGGTGCGCGACCCGGCCAAGGAGACAAACGAATGCGTTGGAGTCGGTGCTTGTCGGTGGTTTGGTTGAGCCTCGCGCTCGCGCTCGGCCTGGGCCTTGCGGCCTGCGGCGATACCTGGCGCGGGATGAAGCAGGATACCGGAGAGAACCTCGAGGCGGTTGGCGGTAGCATGGAGGACGCAGGGGAGGACGTTAAGGAGGATGCGGCGGAATAGTCCGCTCCGCCGGACTGGGGTCCTCACGATCGCAGGCTCGAAACCGCTCTGCTACCCGGCGATCGCCCAAAGCCGGCGGTGAAGCACGGAAGGCAGGCCCCGCCGCAGGGTGGGTCGCCTTCAGCGGTTGCGGCTCTCCTGATCCAACCGCCGCTCGCGGCTGCTTGGTGCCGCTCACCGCGTCGATAAGCTGCCCCGGCCGAAGGCCACCACGGTGAATCCGAGCGCGCGGGCGGCTCGCGCCATGCCGAGATCTGCGGTCGCGAGCACGCCAGCCTCGATACTTTGCGCGATGGCGAGGTGCAGGGCATCGAGGGTTCGCAGGGGTAGATCGCGCACTCGTTCCAGTAAGGCGCGAGCTCTGAGTGCGTGACCATCGGCGAGCGCTTCGACACGAAGATGGCCAGCCCGGATGTCGTCTTCGAAGGTCAACCAGGCATTGCGCTCGTGCTCTGCCGTGATGTCGCCGGCGCGTCGGCGGCGCGCCAGCAGGCAGAGCAACTCCACACTGGTCAGACGGCTGATGACTGCGCCGTCGTGACGAACGATGAACTCGACAAAGGCTTCAGAGCCCGGTTCGGGCAGATACCACTTGGCGAGGGCGCTGGTGTCGACGTAAGCGGTGTCAGCGCTCATCCCGATCCTGCCGGATGAGCACTTCACTGCCCACTTCAAGGCGGGGCATGCGGCTTCTCAGGTCGGCATGGGATGGGATGGGCACGTGCGACCGGGTCGGCAGGATGCGGGCCACCGGCTTGCCGTTGCACGTGATCACGATCTCACCCTCCTCCGCCAGGAGCTGCTCGAGCCTGGGCAGGGCGGCTCGCATCTCGCGCACGCTGAGCGAACGCATGCCGACTCCTCCTTGTGTCACATTCCAAGAATAGTGTCACGCACAGTCCGGCGCAAGCCCGACGCTCCTGATGACATCCTGTGTCAATGCCGGACCTTGAGCTCCGCGACGGTCTCGGGAATCAGGAGATCGCCGGCGCGGCACACCGCCCAAAAGGCATAGTCGGCGTGGTGCACGATGGTGTTCTCGAGCGAGCGGACCAGAAGCTCGCCCTCGCCCGAGTGCGCCGCCGCGCAATGCGCCACCTCCTCGGGCAGGCCGACCGTGAAGCACACGTGCACGCCGTAGGCCGGGTGGCGCACCGAGGGCAGCCCTGCCGCGCGCGGATCGGCCTCCCAGCGCCTGCGGTTCTCCGGATCGAACTCCCAGGGCTTGCCGACGTCGTGGCAGAGCGCGCCGGCGATCACCACGTCGCGATCCACGTTCAGGTCCGGCATGAGCGCGCTCATCTCGTCGGCGATCCGCATGGCAAGCCGGGTGACGCCGCGGATGTGATCGGTCTGGGTGCCGCGCTTCATAGTGTTGACGCCGGGATTGCCGGACGGCTCGATCTCGGCGATCGCGCCGAAGCTGCTGGCCGCGAGCGCCAGCGCCCAGGCTTCGATCACCTTGGCGCGCAGCTCCGGATCGCCAATCTCCGCGACCTCCGGCAACTCCGCCCGTACCCGCGCGCGCAACTCTTCGGGTATCTCGACTCGGCTCAGCATCGATGATTCTTCCTGCAAACGCCTCGCGGCAGATAGCCCGCCCGGGAGACCCAGGTCCATCGATTTTCCGCAGTCGCGTCGGCGCACCTGGCGGTCCTTCGAAGCCTCGAAGGCCGGGCTCGGCGATGGTCTCGAGGCCACAGGCTCTAGACCATTTTCCCCTTGGGTGGACCCGCGGCCCCGGCCCGCTCCCCCTCCCAACCACCCACCGATGGTACCCT
>JBOHKK010000491.1:0-3482 GCA_050729115.1 Geminicoccaceae bacterium
AATCTACCGCACGGAGTCGGATGATGCAAGCCATAAATAGCCAATTACATGGCTACATCTAAAAATCCTGACCGCAAAAACTCGCGAAAATTCAACGGCTTACTCAACCGCAAACCAGGAAGTTCCGCCTAAGGCGACGCGCAGGGTTCGGTCGGATCCCAGGCCAGCTCGAGCGACTGCCCGGGCCCGAGAGCCAGGTTCTCGCCGAGGCAGTCGGTGACGGTCGCCTCGCCCTCCTCCAGAGCGATCGTCACGACCGCCTCGCCGCTCTCGCCCTCGGCAGGATCGACCGAGAAGTTCAGCACCGTGCCGCGGATGCCGATCGTGGCGGCGGGCGTGTGGAGGCGGTACGCGTTCTTGGGCAGCTTGCCGGAGGCGAAGCGGAAGATGCCCTTGGTCGCCGTCATGACGAACGCCGCCTTCGACGGATCGGGATCGAACACGAAGCTGTCGAGCACGACCGTGGAATCGGGTCCCAGCGTGAGGGTGGTCTCGTCGAGGAAGATCAGCTGGGTCGCGCTCTCTGCCTCGGTTTCGATCAGCTCGTTGTGGTAGACGTCGTCCTCGAGTTGGAGGATGCGGAGGTCGCCCTCGAAGGTGCCGATCACGGTCTTCACGATGACCTTGGTGTTGCCGATCGTTATCTGATCGTCGATCGCCGCCACGGCGGCGCCCGCCACGAGCGCTCCGGCCGCCAAAAGCATGGAAGCTGCGATCCGACTCACCAATGCCATCCCATCATGTCCGAGCCGAAGCCGCCGGCCGCGGCGGCCATTGACCGTCCGCGCGCTCGCCTCGGGAGCCTCCTCGCAGCGCCGGATCTCACGGCGCAGGGCCGATGACCTCCAGAGATTCCAGATATGACGAACACGACACGGGTACAATAGGGGAACGATGCGGTTGCTCAGGCCCGGTTGCCGCCACGTCCGGCCAGTCCCCGAGGTTCTGCAGGCTCGGTAGCCAGCTCGCGCGGTGCCTGGCGATCGTCGCACGAGGGCGTCTGGCACCCGTGCACGCGCTGCAGAAAGCCCGCAAGCATGAACAGGGCCCAGATCGCGCGGCTGTGATCGCTGCGTCCGCCGCGGTGCCGATCGATCAGACGCCAGACCTCTGCCATGTCGAACAGCCCGGATTGGGCGAATGCGGGCTCGGCCAGGGCGTTGCTCACCGACCTCAGCAGCGGGCCGCGCAGCCAGGCGGCAAGCGGCACCGCGAAGCCCATCTTGGCGCGCCGCAGAACCGGGGCCGGCAGACAGGGCTGGAGCGCCCGCCGCAGGACGTACTTGCTGCCGCGGGCGTTCAGCCTGAGCTGATGGGGCAAGGTCGCCGCCCACTCGACCAGAGGGTGGTCCAAAAACGGCACGCGCACCTCGAGCGCATGCGCCATGCTGGCGCGATCCACCTTGGTCAGGATGTCGCCGGGCAGATAGGTCATGATATCGGCGTATTGCGCCTGATCGAGGGGGTGCTGGCCCTCGGTCTCGCGCCAATGGGCGCGGATCACCTCGACGGCGTCGTAGCCCTGCAGCTCGCGCCGAAGCTCCGGGGCATAGAGGCGCCGCCGCAGGGCGTCCGAGGTGATCGAGACGCTCTGGAAATAGGCATCTGCCGCATCCAGCGCGAGCTCGCACAGCGTCGCCTTGAGACGCATCGGCTGCGGCGCCCAATCCAGCTTCGGGTAGAGGACGCCGAGCAGCCCGAACAGGGGGCGGCGGATGCCGGCGGGCAGCATCTGGCGCACCCTCTCCTCGTACACGTGCCAGCGATAGCGGCGGTAGCCGGCGAACAGCTCGTCGCCGCCATCGCCAGACAGCGCGACTTTCACGATTTGTCGGGTCAGCGCGCAGAGTTGCACGGTCGGGAGCGCCGAGCTGTCGGCAAACGGCTCGTCGTAGATCAGCGGCAGACGCTCGATCACGTCCAGATCCCGGCTGCGCGTCCGTCCGAGGTGGTGGCGCGTGCCGCAGGCCAGGGCGACCTCTCGGGCGAAGTGCGACTCGTCGTGGTCGCTCTCCTCGAAGCCGATCGCGCAGGTGTCGGGCGGCGTCGAGGATTGCCGGCGCATCATCGCGACGACGGCGCTCGAATCGATGCCGCCTGAAAGAAAGGCGCCGAGCGGGACGTCGGCGACCAGGCGCATCGCGACCGCCTCCTCCAGGCGTTCCAGCAGCTCGTCGGCCGCGCGCGCCGCGGTGAGCTCGGGCCGGGCGGCGAAGCGCAGTTGCCAATAGCTCTGCTGGCGCGGAGCCGTCTCGCCCACGCGCCAGGCCAGCCAATGCCCCGGCCGCAGCTTCGAGACGCCCTGATAGATCGATTTCGGATCGGGCACGTAGCCGTACGCGAGATAGTCCTCGATCGCGCCCGGCTCGATCCGGCGAGGCAGATCGGGATGCGCCAGCAGCGCCTTCAGCTCGGAGGCGAAGGCGAGCCGGCCGTCCGGGAGCATGGCATGATGCAGCGGCTTGATGCCGATGCGGTCGCGGGCGAGGAACAGGATCTTCTGCCGCTCGTCCCAGAGCGCGAACGCGAACATCCCGCGCAGGCGCGCGACGCAGGACTCGCCCCATTCCTCCCAGGCGTGGACGATCACCTCGGTGTCGGATGCGGTGGCGAACCGGTGCCCGCGGGCGCAAAGATCGCGTCTCAGGTCGCGGAAATTGTAGATCTCGCCGTTGTAGACCACGACCACCGAGCAATCTTCGTTGAACATCGGCTGCGCGCCGGTATCGAGGTCGATGATCGCAAGCCGGGTGTGGCCGAGCCCGATCCCCGGCGCCAGATAGGTGCCCTCGCCGTCCGGTCCGCGGTGCGTCTGGGTCCGGTTCATGCGGACCAGGAGAGCGCGGTCGATCGGGGCGCCGCCGCGGGGATCGAAGATGCCGACGAAGCCGCACAAGGGGCTCAACGCCGCGCCGATGCCTCGGCGGCGCCGCCAAGGCGCATCAGGAAGCCCGGGAGCGGCTCCAACGCGACCAGAGCCTGCTCGACGCTGGCGCGGGCGCTCGACGGCTCGGCATCGTAGGGCGAGGACAGGACGATGACCGCCGCGGCATCCGGACCGCCCAGCAGCGCCGCCTTCGCCTGGAGCAGCTTGGCGGCGAGCGGATCGGCGGTGAACCGGCCGTCCACCCAGTACCCGAGGTACACCAGCCCCGTCCGGGCGCCGGATCGCACCGCGAGCCGCTGGACCGGGAGCTGCCCGGCGCCACCCTCGAGCCGATCCTGCCCCTGTGCCAGGACCACCCACGGCTGCGCGCCGCTCAGCCGGTGCGCCTCGCTCACCGCCTCGGCGCCCTCGCGCTGCGCGCAATAGAAGCCGACGTACAGATCGATGGCGCGATCGCCCGATCGATAGCGCTGCCAGACCTCGGCATCCGGATTGGCTGCGGCCGGTCGCCACGCGTCCGGGCTCGCGACCGGCGTCCACGGCGGGGCGATCTCGGGGGCGGCGACGCCCGGGGTGGCTCGGCACCCGTCGGCGG
>JBOHKK010000492.1:0-3466 GCA_050729115.1 Geminicoccaceae bacterium
GGTCGAGTCTTCGTGATCCTGGTATGAGACTGCCCGTCTCCGGCAACCGCGACCGCGCGCGAGCCTCGGGCCGAAGGCCAAAGCCCCCGCAGCCGGTCCGCCCCGGCGCTCCTGGAAAGTAGCCTGGACGCCACGCACCGCACCGTCATTGCGAGGAGCACAAGCGACGAAGCAATCCAGACGCCGCTCCCGGATCGCACGGGCGCTGGCGCGCTCGCGATGACGCTGCCTGGGATCAGAACCGGAACAGGCTCGGCAGCCAAAGCGAAAGCGCGGGAATATAGGTCACCAGAATCAGCACGAAGAGCATCGGGATGTAGAACGGCAGGATCGCGCGCGCGAGCGTCTCCATCGAGACCTTGCCGATCGCGCAGCCGACCGCGAGCGTCGGCCCGACCGGCGGGGTCAGCAGGCCGATCCCGAGGTTGAGGATCATGATGATCCCGAAATGCACCGGATCGATCCCGAACTGGACCACGATCGGCAGGAAGATCGGCGTGCAGATCAGGAGCATCGGCGCGAGGTCCATGAAGGTCCCGAGCACCAGCAGCAGGAGGTTGATCCAGAGCAGGAGCGTGTACTTGTTGTCGGCCACGGCGAGGAAGAAGGCAGCCGCCTTCGCCGGCACCTGCATCAGCGCCATCATGTAGCCGAAGGCGACCGAGAAGCCGATCATGATCATCACGATGCCGACCGTGCGCACCACGCGCGCGACCAGGAGCGGAACCTCGCGCCATTTGTAGTCGCGGTAGATGAACATCGTGACGATGAAGGCGTAGATGCAGGCGACCGCGGCGGATTCGGTCGGCGTGAACACGCCGCTCAGGATGCCGCCGATGATGATCACCACGGTGAGCAGCGCCCAGAAGGCCTCGACGATGATGCGCAGCGCCTGGCGCGGCGGGATCGCCTCGCCCTTGGGGAAGTTGCGCCGGCGCGCGATCACGAGGACCAGCGCCATCAGGCACAGCCCGAGCAGGAAGCCCGGGATCGCGCCGGCGAGGAACAGATCGGCGATCGAGATCGTGCCGCCGGCGGCGAGCGAGTAGATCACGGCGTTGTGGGACGGCGGGATCAGCAGCGGCTGGAGCGAGCCCGCGCAGGTCACGCTGACGGCGAACAGCCGCGGATAGCCGTTCCTCTCCATCTGCGGGACCATGACCGTGCCGATCGAGGCGGTATCGGCGACCGAGGAGCCGGAGATGCAGCCGAAGAAGGCGGACGCCAGGATGTTGACCAGCGCCAGGCCGCCGCGGATGAAGCCGACGAACACCTTGGCGAGGTTCACCAGCCGCTCGGCGAGCCCGCCCTCCGCCATGATGCCGCCGGCCAGGATGAAGAACGGGATCGCGAGCAGCGCGAAGTCGTCGGTGCCGTCGGAGACCTTGAGCATCACCGCCTCGAGCGGGATGTCGATCCAGAGCGCCGCGAACACCGCCGCGAGCCCGAGCGCGTAGGCGACCGGCATGCCGAGCGCGCACAGGGCCGCGAAGCCGCCGATGAGGATCAGAAGGTCCATCGGATGATCGGAAAGCCTACTCGACGCTCACGGGCGCCAGTCCGCCTTCGGCGGGCTCCTCGAACAGCCGCCCGGTCCACAGCCGCTCGATCACGAAGAGCAGCAGGATCGCGCCGCCGACCGGCACCGGCAGGTAGGAGATGCCGACCGAGATCGAGGGGAAGTCGGAGATCGACTGGAACCAGGTGGTATGGACCAGGCGCACGCCCCAGACCAGCATGAACAGGTTCAGGCCGGCCATGGCGATCTCGACGAGCCAGCCGACCAGGAGGCGCGGCCGCCCCTGGAGGAACAACGGCAGGATCTGCACGCTGATGTGCAGCCGGTCGCGATAGCACAGCGCCGCCGCGGTGAACGAGAACCAGATCATCAGGAGGATCGCGAGCGGCTCCGGCCAGGACGATCCGTAGTTCAGGACGTAGCGCGTGAACACGCCCCAGGGGATGATGAGCGTGATCACGACCAGGCAGACGCCGGCGATCGACATGCAGACGCGGTGCAGCAGATCCATCGCGCCGACGTAGCTGGCCTGCATCGAGGGCGTTCCCCTGCTGCCGGCGCCGGCGGCCCCCGCGGACCGCGCGGCGCCGGGTCGCGCAGCGTGCGCTTACTGGACGGCCTGGATGCGCTCGATCAGCTCGGAGAGGTCCGCCGCGTGCTTCTCCCAGACCGGCTGCACGGCGTTGACGAAGGGCTGCTTGTCGGCGATCTCGATCACCTCGACGCCGTTCGCCTTCATGTCGGCGAGCGCCTTCTCCTCCTCGGCGTACCAGAGCTCGCGCTGGCGCTGCTGCGCCTCCTTGGCGAGGCTCATGATCAGCTCCTGATCCTCCTCGGACAGCTCGTCCCAGATGCGCTTCGAGAACACCAGGATCTCCGGGATCATCAGATGCTCGGTGCCCGAGAAGTACTTGGCGTAACGGAAGTGCTGGCCGCTCGCGTAGGTCGGATAGTTGTTCTCGGCGCCGTCGACCACGCCGGTCTGCAACCCGTTGATCAGCTGATCGAAGCCCATGGAGACGCCGTTGCCGCCCATGGCGTTCATGGTGTCGACGAAGATCGGGTTACCCATCATCCGGATCTTGAGGCCTTCGAGATCCTCGATCGTGCGCACCGGGTGTTGGCTGTTGTAGACGTTGCGGGTGCCGGCGTTCATCCAGCAGAGCCCGACCAGCCCGGCGGTCGGGTGATCGGTCACCTGCTGCAGGAGCTCGTCGCCGATCGGCCCGTCGATCACCGCCTCCATGTGCGCGGTGTCGCGGAACAAAAACGGCAGGTTGAAGACGTTGAGCTCCGGGACCAGCGGGCCCATCGGGCCGACGCTGATCCGGGCGAAGGCGACCGCGCCGACCTGGGCCTGCTCGATCATCTCCTTCTCGCCGCCGAGCTGCATCGAGGGGTACATCTCGACGCTGAGCCGGCCGTCGGTCCGCTGCTCGAGCTCCTCGCCCATCCACATGACCGCCTCGACGGTCGGATAGCCGAACGGATGCACGTCGGTGGCCTTGAGCACCATCTGGTCCTGCGCGAGCGCCGGACCGCCAGGCCCGAACCCGATCGTCGCGAGTGCCGCGGCGGCGGCAAAGCCTAGTGCGAATCGTCTGTCCATCGTCGCCCTCCCTTGGATCGTGGACACGAGGAACACCTCTGGCGTGTCCTGCTCGAGTTGGTCGGCCTGGTTTACCTCGACGGCCAGCACTTGGCCATGGTCGGCAGGCGTCGGTCGGGCAGGCGTCACGTCCTGCGCGGCCGGCCGGTTACCGCGCGGGACGTTGACCGAGCCTCGCCGGCATGCTAGCTCGTCAGGTCATATGATGACCATACAGCGAGCGGCGGTGTCAAGGCCCGTAACCAGCAGCGACAGCTCCCCGGCCGCGTTGCGCAGGGTGACGCCGCCGCGCGGGCTGACGCGCGAGGTGGTCGACCGCATCGCCGCCGACATTCGTC
>JBOHKK010000493.1:0-3465 GCA_050729115.1 Geminicoccaceae bacterium
CGACCGATGGGTCGGTGCGTATTTTCTGTCATGCCCCGGCTTGACCGGGGCATCCAGACTGGACCCCGGGTCGACCCGGGGGTGACAAGAAGAGCGGTCGATGGGTCAAGACTTCGTGTTCCTGGTATAAGGCCGCGATCGGGCCGGAGCCGGCGGCGCGCCCAGGGTGCGGGGTTGGCTGGTCGGCCGCGCGCCCAACGAGAAGGATGATGCCGGACGGTTGGTGAGCCCGGTATCAGGTGCTCGCTTCGACCTCCTCCAGCAGCTCGGCCATGACCGTACGCGCCTTGCCCGGGTACCGCCCGCTCTTGACCGCCTGCAGATTGACCGAAGGATCGCCGACCACGACGAGGCCGACCATGCCGAGCCCGAAGTGAGGGGTGCACTTGTAGGCATAGAGTCCGGGCACATCGAGGGTGACCGAGAGCTCCTTGCTGAGCTTGCCCTGCCACGCCTCGGCGCCGTCGGGCACCACCACGGCGGCGCTGTTGTGTCCCTTGTCGATGGGCACGAAGTGGATCGTGTCACCCGACTGCGCGTGGAGGACCGCCGGCTCGAACCAGTTGCGCTGTCCGTCCGGGCCCTTGTTCAGCATCTGGACCTCATGCTCGGCCGCGCGCGCCGGGCATGCCCGCACGAGCAGACCCACGGCCGGCAGCAGCATGGTCGAGGCAAGGAACAGGCGTCGCTTCATCGGCGTCTCCCAGTTTTGCGGTGCGGGCAAGTCATAGCCCGCCGCGCGATCGTCACGGCGCGGCGGGTTGTCGCAACGCGCCGATGCCTTCGGCAACCAGATCGAGCAGCAGGCCATCCCTACCCCGCGGCGCGATCAGCGACAATCCCACGGGGCCGGCCTCGAGGCGCGCGAGCGGCAGACTGACCTGCGGCAGCCCGCAGAGCGATGCGATGCAGGTGATCGCGATCACCCGGGCGCGCACCGCCTCGTGCTCGGCGACCGTGGCGTCCACCCGGGGTGCCACGCCGGCCGCGCTCGGCAGGATCAGGACGGTCGCGGTCCCGAGCAGCTCGTCCAGATGGTCGCAGATCGCGCGGCGCCGTTGCTGGGCTTCGCTGACCTCCTCTTTGGTGATGGCCTTGACGAATTGCAGACGCTCCTCGAGCAGTGGACCGAGGCGCGGCTTGGCACTCTCGATCCAGGCACCGTGCGCAGCCCAGGCTTGCGCGCCCTGGAGCGTGCGAAACACGTGATACCAGGGCTCCTGGCCGTGGTCGCTCACGGCGACCGGCTCGGCCTTGCCCAGCCGGGCCTCGACGTGCCGGATCGCGGGCCGCAGCGCCTCCTCGATCCCGGGCTCGAGACAGGCGAAGGCATCCGTCGCCAGGAGCACCCGGTCCGCCCGCCCGCCCGGCGCCGCCGCGCCGAGCAGGACCCGCCCGGCGGCCCCGAACAGCTTCGGATCGCGGGCGAACCAGCCGACGGTATCGAAGCTCGGCGCCAGCGGCATGATGCCATCCAGGCTGATCCGGCCATGGGTCGGCCGCATGCCGTAGATCCCGCAATAGCTCGCCGGCACGCGCACCGATCCACCGGTGTCGCTGCCGAGCGCCAGATCCACCAGACCGCCCGCTACCGCGGCCGCCGATCCGCTCGACGAGCCTCCCGGCACCCGTCCCGGCGCCGCGACGTTGGTCGGCATGCCGTAGTAGGGATTGATCCCGACCACGCTGAAGGCGAGCTCTTCCGTGATCGTCTTGCCGACCAGGCGGCTGCCGGCATCGAGCAGCGCCTGGACCGCAGGCGCGTTGGCCGTAGCCGGTCCATGGCTCGCCAGCCAGTCCGGATTGCCGCGTCCGGTGACCGTGCCTGCGACGTCGAAGATGTCTTTGACCGCAAAGGTCGAGCCGCTGAGCGGCCCGCGCGCCGCGCCGGCGATCTCGACGCGGCCGTGGGGCATGAAGGCGCCAAGAAGATCCTGCATCTGCTCTTTCCGTCAACCGCCCGCGGTGGCGCTGCTCGCCAGCGCGGGTCCAACAGGACGAGGTCCGATCCTACGACCAACCCTCCCAGAGCGCACGCCATCTGCGATGGCGCGCGACCGAACCCGGCACTCGTAGATGTCAGACGGTCTGATCACAACCAACACTGTAGCCCGACCGCAACACCGCGCGCGCGATGCCGGCAACGACTGAGGCGATGGCGTCATCGACCGGGCCGCATCATGATAAGGACTTGCGGCATCGCCCATACTTGGATACGACTTTGGCTTGATGCGAAGCTCAAGGAGCGATTTGCCAGTTGTGCAAGCGGCGCGTCCGAAGATATTCGTTAACGGAAGGTAAACGCGTGCCTTGAGAGCTGCGGCTTGCGGCGGTTGGACGGCGGATCGTGGCGGTCCCGTCCAGCGAGGGGAATGGCGACGGCGGCGCGAGCCGCACTTGGTCAGGAGCTTGGAACGCGGTGGTCGTAATGATCGGCAATGCTGGGCAGGCATGGGAACATGCTCCCGAGCAAGTCGCCCGTGGGGCCGAGGGCGCGACCCGACCCTGCGGTCTGATCCGCGCCGCCACGGGCAACCGGTTGGTCCGGGCCCCGGCGGCACCGGCGGCTACCTGGCCATGGCGCGCAGATCCGGTCGCTTCGGGGCTGGTCACAGGCAGCGTCTCTGCCAGTGTGCTCCAGACGGAAGCGGTCAACGGCAGCCACCTCACGGCGCCGACCACCGAACGCGATCTCCGACGCGGCAAATCGTCGCGCGGTGATCGGTGTCGAACGGTGAGCCGGCTTCGTTGCGCCACCTCGAGAGGGCCCGGGTGTTTGTCCCAGCGGTAGGAGAAGGAGACTACTCAATGCGACGCATGCTTGTTGGATGTTGCTCGGCGGCTGTGTTCGCCGCAACGTTGGCCCTCGGCTCGAGCGCTCTTCTGGCGCAATCCGAGGAGATCGGCGCCAGGTGGGGCAGCGGCGAAAGTCGCCTCTGCAACGTGGTCATCGACACCGCCGGCAATCCGGTGATCAAGAACGAGGGCGTTGGTCCGGTCATCCAGAATCAGAGCTTCGACTGCCCGGAGCAGATCGCCGCGGTCGAGCCGGCGGCACCGCCGCCCGTACCCCTGCCGGAATCCGGCACCGTCTACTTCGAGTTCGACAAGTTTAATCTCACGCCTGAGGCGCAGGCGACGCTCGACGACATCATCTTCGACATCCGGGACCGTGATCTCGGCGGGATCGTGGTGAACGGCCACACCGACACCGCCGGTCCGGCCACGTACAACATGACCCTGTCGCAAGAGCGCGCCAACACCGTGGCGGACGCGTTGATCCAGGCCGGCATCCCGGCCCAGATCGTCACCACAAAGGCGTGGGGCATGACCGATCTGGCGGTGCAGACGCCGCCCGAGACGCCGTTGCAGGCGAATCGGCGGGTGGTGATGGACTTCGAGCGCTAAGCCGCAAAGCGCGTGATGTGGCCCGGTGGCGGGCCGGCTCGTGGAGCCGTGCCCGCC
>JBOHKK010000494.1:0-3453 GCA_050729115.1 Geminicoccaceae bacterium
TCGAGGAGATGTACCGCTACATGGCGATCGCCGACTACGAGGATCGCTTCGTCATCCCGACCAGCCACATGGAGCTCGGCGAGCAGGCCTACGACCAGCGCGGCATCTGCGGCTTCTCCTTCGGTGCGGGCTGCAGCGAAGGCAACAGCACTTTCAGCCTGTTCGGCCAGGACACCCGCACGACCCGCGGCGAGCGCGCGGGGTGAGGCGGCAGACGGAGCGCGCGTCATGATGAGCTTCAAGGTTCTGGCCGCGCTGCTCGTCTACCCGGAGCAGGAGCTGATCGACGGCCTGGACGAGATGGCGGCCATTCTCGAGGCCGAGGGCGCGCTGCCCAGGGCCGAGCGGCACGCGCTCGAAGCGCTGATGGCGGATCTGCGCGGCGCCGATCTGATGGACGCGCAGGCCCGCTACGTCGCGCTGTTCGACCAGTCGCGCTCGCTCTCGCTGCATCTCTACGAGCACAGCCACGGCGAGTCGCGCGATCGTGGCCAGGCCATGGTCAATCTTCTCCATCACTATCGCGCCAATGGGCTGGAGCCCGGCACCTCGGAGCTGCCGGACTTTCTGCCGCTGTTTCTCGAGTTCCTCTCGACGCGGCCGGCGAGCGAGGCGCGCGCCCTGCTCGGCCAGGCGGTCGAGGTCATGGCCCTGCTGCGCGCCCGGCTCGAGCGCCGCGGCGCGCCCTATGCCGCGGTGTTCCGGGCAATCGAGGCGCTGGCGCCGAGCCGCGCCGACGAGGCGGCGATCCGCGAGACCGTGGCCGGGGAGTCGCGCGACGATACTCCAGACGCGCTCGACAAGGCCTGGGAGGAGGCGCCCGTGACCTTCGGCAACGACCCGGGCGTCGCGGGCCGCCCGCCCGCATCCGCGACGGTCGCGCGCTCGGCGCCGCCACCTGGCGCCAGAACGACCGTCTACCGGAGTGGCCCGAGATGACCTACCTCGACCAGTTCCTGTTCGGCTTCTACCCCTACCTGTGCATGGTGGCCTTCTTCCTCGGCAGCTGGGCGCGCTTCGACCGCAGCCAGTACACCTGGCGGGCGCAGTCGAGCCAGCTGTTGCGGCGCAAGCAGCTGTTCTGGGGCAGCATCCTGTTCCACGTCGGCATCCTCGGCCTGTTCTTCGGCCATTTCTTCGGCCTGCTGACGCCGCCCGAGATCTACCACGCCCTCGGGCTGAGCACCAAAGCCAAGCAGCTGATGGCGATCGTGGTCGGCGGCATCCTCGCGGTGGTCTGCTTCATCGGCATGACCATGCTGATCCACCGCCGCCTGTTCGACGCCCGGATCCGCCTGACCAGCAAGCCGACCGACATCTTCATCCTGCTGTTCATCTACTTCCAGCTGATCCTCGGCATCGTCGGCATCCCGGTCTCGCTCGCCAACGCGGATGGCACCTACATGCTGGTGATGGCCGAGTGGGCGCGCAACATCCTCCTGTTCCAGCCCGGCTCCCCGGAGCTGCTCGCGGGCGTGCCCTGGATCTACAAGATCCACATCGCGGCCGGCATGACGCTGTTCCTGCTCACGCCGTTCACCCGTCTCGTGCACGTCTGGAGCGCACCCATCTGGTATCTCTTCCGGCCGGGCTATCAGATCGTGCGCAAGCACGCCAATCTGTCCAAGGAGGGCGTCTGAGCGTGCCGGTATTCGTCAATGGCGTCGAGATCGGCGACCACGCCATCAACTCCGAGGTGCAGTACCACCCGGCGGGCTCGGTCGAGGAGGCGCGCGAAGCGGCGGCACGGGCGCTCGTGGTGCGGGAGCTGCTCCTGCAGGCGGCCGCGCAGCGTGGCATCGTCCGGCCGGACCCGCCCGAGCGGGGCGAGACCGACGAGCGCGAGACCAGGGACGAGGCCCTGATCCGGACGCTGCTCGCGCGCGAGGTCAAGACCCCGGAGCCGGACGAGGCGACCTGCCGGCGCTTCTACGACCGCAACCTGAAGCGCTTTTGCAGCCCGGACCTGTTCGAGGCCGCGCACATCCTGTTCCCGGCCGACCCGGAGGATACGGAGGCCTGTGCCAGCGCCAAGGAGCGCGCCGCCGCGGCCCTTGCCCAGGCGCTGGAGCAGCCCCAGCGCTTTGCCGAGCTCGCCCAGCAGCTGTCGGCCTGTCCCTCGGCGGCGCAGGGCGGCAATCTCGGCCAGATCACCCGCGGCCAGACGGTGCCGGAGTTCGAGACCTTCCTGTTCAACCTCGAGGACGGCCAGATCTGTCCGGTGCCGGTCAAGACCCGCTTCGGCTACCATGTCCTGCGGCTGGACCGGCGGATCGAAGGCCGCCAGCTGCCGTTCGAGCTGGTCCGGGACAGGATCGCGGATTACCTGCGCGAGCACGTCTGGCGGCGTGCGATCAGCCAGTATCTGCAGCTGCTGGTCGGTCAGGCGGAGATTCGCGGCATCGAGCTGAACGGGGCGAGCTCGCCCCTGGTGCAATGAGCCCGGTGCGCCGCCCCGCCGCGCTCGTGCCCGGCTCGCTCAGGCCTGCGCTCACCCCGGCGCGCGCCGCTCGGAACTCACTGTCATGATGCTCGGACAGACCCTGAAAGAGCTGGCGCGCACGTCCGACGAATCGGTCGCGCTGGCGCTCCTGCCGGATCTGGTCCTGCTGGCGCGCGCCCGGGCGGCGGCGGCCGCGGCGGGCCTGTCGCTCAACCAGTACGTGCTCGGCGCCTGCCGGGCCTTTCTCGACCGCGCCGGCGAGGAGGAGTGGGCGACCCTCATGAGCCGGCTGCGCGACGGCGCCGAGCCGGGCATCACCCTGGTTGCGATCGCCGTGCGGCAGAGGCTCGATGTCGGGGCGTGCAGCTGCGGGCGCGGACCGTCGGCATGAGCGGCCGCCGGCCGTCGGCCCATGGCGGTGACGGAGGCTCGGCATGAGCGAGAGCGTCGCGAGCTATTATTGGCGGGGGCGCGGCCCGCTCTGGAAGGTGTACTGGCTCTATGGCGTCCTCGGCAGCAACGTCCTGGTCCTGATCATGCTGCTTCTGATGTACCAGAGCGCCATCGGTAGCCTGTGGTTCCAGCTCGTGCTGCTGCTGCTCGCCGCCTATACGGTCTGGATCGTGGTATCGGTGTGGCGCTGCGCGTTCAATGTCGGGAAGCCGCTGTACGGCCACATGGCGAGGGCGCTGACCGTGGCCTGGGCGATCAACGCTCTCATGGTGCTGGGTTTTCTCGAGCTCCAGTTCTTCCAGGCGATCGCTTGAGGGAAGTCGCCGCCGGGAGGTCCACGGCAACCGCCGCCCGCGACCGCGGCCGGCGATCGTCTACGGACTGCTTCGAGCGTTCGTCCTCATTCGAGGTGTAGGTTGGGTGAGCCGCAGGCGAAACCCAACGCCCCACCTACGGCTGGCGAGCGTCGGGTTGCGCTGCGCTGCACCCGACCTACGCACTGCTTGGAGCGTTCGTCCTCATTCGAGGTGTAGGTTGGGTGAGCCGCAGGCGAAACC
>JBOHKK010000495.1:0-3452 GCA_050729115.1 Geminicoccaceae bacterium
AAACGGCTCACTCTTTTTTGATGGCTGGTACTAGAATCATAGGTGTAGTGGTTCGCGAGGCTCCAAACGAAGGGACTCCTTCGTTGGGTTCGAACCACTAGGGTACCGGATGGAAGTCGCCGTCGAGCCCCAGATGGGTGCGGCCGTCGTTTCGGTAGAAGCATCCGGCGCCCGATCCGCGAAGGACCTGGAGCATCTTCGGCAGCGGCGCCCGCGCGTCCTCGAGCCGGGCGATGACGCGCTCCGGCCCGAGGGCGTCGATCAGCTCGAACGGGCCCTTGGACCAGTTGAAGCCCCAGCGCATCGCGCGATCGACGTTGACGATGTCGTCGGCGATCTCGGGCAGCAGAGCGGTCGCGTAGCACAGCGTGGCGCCCATGACCTCCCAGGCGAGGTGGCCAGCGGCATCATGGCTGAAGAGCAGCGCGGCGGCGTCTCGATGCTCGGGCGCGAGGGCGACCCCCTTGGCGTCCCGCCACGACCCGCTGGCGAGGTCGAAGGTCTCCTTCCTGCGACTGCCGTCGCCTTCCGTGCGCAACCGGTAGAAGCCGCCGCCTGCCTTGCGGCCCACCTGACCCCGCTCGAGCATCGCTCGCTCGGCGGCGGGCAGTCGGACGAACGCCCGTCCGGGGTCGTGCTCGGGCAGATTGGCCGCGAGGTTTCTGGCGACGAAGTCGAGCACGTCCAGACCGACCAGGTCGATGAGACCGTACAGACCCGTCGCCGGGACGCCCACGGGCGCCGCCAGCAGGGCGTCGATGTCCTCGGTCGTGAGGCCGGCCGCGCGCGCGGCCGCGGCGTGGTGCAGGCCGGCCAGCATCCAGAAGCAGCCAATGCGATTGCCGATGAAGTTGACCGTATCCTTGGCGTGCACCACGCCCTTGCCCACGCGTTCGCCGAGGAACGTCTCGAGCGCCGCGAGGATGTCCGGCGCGGTGTCGGCGCCGGGAACCAGCTCGACCAGCCTCATCACCTTGACCGGGTTGAAGAAGTGGGTCACGGCGATCGCGCGGCGCAACCGCTCGGGCATGCCCTCCGTGATCGCCCGGAGCGGGATCCCGGAGGTATTGGTGCTGACGATCGTGCCGTCGCGGCGCACCTCCTCGAGGCCGCGCAAGAGAGCGCGCTTGGCCGCCAGGTCCTCGACGATCGCCTCGCAGATCCAGTCGCACGCGCCCGCCTCGGCCAGGTGCCGATCGAAGGTTCCTGGGGCGATCAGCCCGGCTTGCGCCGGATCGTCGAGCATCGGCGCCCGTCCCGCGGTGATCCTCGCGAGCGCGCGCTCGACGACCTCCGCACCGGTGTCCAGCAGCACGACGCGGCAGCCGTTCTCGGCGCACAGCGCGGCGATGCCGCTGCCCATGGTGCCGGCGCCAAGGACGGCGACGCTTGCGATCGGACGGCTCATGGCACGCTCCCCCAGCTGGCGGACGCGGGGACGATAGCCATTCGGCCGATCCCGCTCAACCGCACGCGGTCGGCCGACCCCAAAGGCCGGTGACATCGCGCGCAGGGCTGCTAAGACAATGGGAGCGCCCCATCCAGCTACGGGAGCTTGATCACGTGCTGTTCGTCATCACCGCATTCGACCGGCCAGGTGCCTTGGAGCTGCGCATGAAAGTGCGGCCGGAGCACCTTTCATACCTCGAGGAGCGGGCCACCCAGGTCCGGATCGGCGGACCACTGCTCAACGAGAACGACCAGCCGATGGGCAGCCTGCTGATCATCGAGGCGGCCGACCGCGCCGCCGCGGAGGCGTTTGCCGTGGGCGACCCCTACCGGAAGGAGGGCGTGTTCGAGAAGGTCGAGATCCGGCCGTGGCGCGCCGCGGTCGGCGGCTGGATCGGCTGAGCGGGGGCAGCGGTGGCTTACTGGTTGATGAAGACGGAGCCCGGCGACTACAGCTGGGAGCAGCTGGTCGCGGACGGCGTCGCGGTGTGGGACGGCGTCCACAACCATCAGGCAGCGAGCAACATGCGCGCCATGAGGCAGGGCGATCGCGCCTTCTTCTACCGCTCGATGCAGGATCCGGCGGTCGTGGGCGTGATGGCGATCGTGCGCGCGGCCTATCAGGATCCGGACGACCCCAAGCAGAGCTTCGTCCTGGTCGACGTCGCGCCGGTGCTGCCGGTGACGCGCGAGGTGGGCCTCAAGCAGATCAAGTCGGACCCCAGGCTGCAGCATCTCGCGCTGGTGCGGCAGTCGCGGCTTTCGGTCAGTCCGATCGACGACGACGCCTGGCGACTGATCTGCGCGATGGCCGGGATCGAGGCTTAGCCGTCGCGCTGGAGCAATTCCCGATGAGGCGGACCCGCTGCGGCTCGCGACAGCTTCCGCTCATCGGGAGAAAATTGCTCTATTTCAAATGATTAGAGCAGCTCTATCCAGACGAGATCGCCGGTGGCGATCTCGTCCATTCGAAAGAAATTTGGACGCCACGCTCGGCACCGTCATGGCGAGGAGCGCAGCGACAAGGCCATCCAGACGCGGCTCCTGGATCGCCACGGGCGCTGGCGCGCCCTCGCGATGAAATGCGCAGGCGCGTGGCGGTTCGCCCCGGTTGCATGCGCCGGGGTCCGCCCCGGCGCTGGCAACTCATGCCAGGCTCACGAAGTTGGCACCTTGGCTCGCCCGGCATGCCCACTCGCTTGGGCGCGCGGCCGATGGCCGCCCGCGCGACGCCGATCCCGTCGATGGGAACCTCGCAGGGCCGGTTTCACCTGGCCAGCAGATGGCCGAACTCCTCGAGCACCGCCTGGTAGATCGGACGCTTGAAAGCCACGGCCAGCCGGAGGACCTCATCCGGGCGCGCCCAGCGCCAGCGCACGAACTCCGGCGCGTGGCCGGCAATGTCGATGTCCGCATCGGTGCCGGTGAAGCGGAAGCCGAACCACTTCTGGCTTTGCCCGCGGTGGCGCCCGCCCCACCGCGCCGGGATCAGCTGCGGCGGCAGGTCGTAGGCGTACCAGTAGGCGCTCTCGGCGATCAGCTCCGCCCGATCGGTGCCCACCTCCTCGTGCAACTCGCGCCTTGCGGCAGCGCGCGCAGCCTCGCCAGGGTCGATCCCGCCCTGCGGCATCTGCCAGGCGTTCAGGACCGGACCGGCGCGCTCGCCGATGAACAGCAGCCCCGCATCGTTGACCAGCATCAGTCCCACACACGGCCGATAGCCCGCTTGCGGGCCGCTCCGGCTAGCCTTCGGACGATCCATGGCAATCCGTGCGTATGTGCTGGCTCAGTCCTGCCCGCCGGCTCCGGGACAGGTGCAAAGGAACCGTGTCCGATCGGCGCGCGCTCGAGCGGCCGGCCCGATTGTTGCGGTCGGGCTGCCGACCTCAGTGCGCGCGTCGGCGAGACCGCCGCCCCGCCGCCCGAGCTCCGATGGCAGGCGCGGCAGACCCGCAGTCCGGGGCGCCAAGGCGCGGCGCTCGCTCGCGAGGCCGTTCCAGGCC
>JBOHKK010000496.1:0-3432 GCA_050729115.1 Geminicoccaceae bacterium
TGTTCCATCCCTTCCTCGACGAGCCCGACGTGCGCATGATCGGGGTCGAGGCGGCCGGCCACGGCATCGCGAGCGGCGAGCATGCGGCGGCGCTCTCGGCCGGGCGCCCGGGCGTGCTCCACGGCTCGCGCTCGTACCTGCTCCAGGACGACGACGGCCAGGTGATCGAGCCGCATTCGATCTCCGCCGGGCTCGACTATCCCGGGGTCGGCCCCGAGCACGCGTGGCTGAAGGACGTCGGCCGCGTCGAGTACGTGCCGGTCACCGACGAGGAGGCGCTCGGCGCGTTCCGGCTGTGCAGCGAGCTGGAGGGCATCCTGCCGGCGCTCGAGCCGGCGCACGCGCTCGCCCACGTGGCCAAGATTGCGCCGCGGCTGCCGAGCGACCATCTGATCGTCATGAATCTCTGCGGCCGGGGCGACAAGGACATCTTCACGGTGGCGGACGCCATGGGGGTGACCTTATGAGCGGGCGGATCGAGCGGCGCTTCGCCGAGCTCGAGCAGGCGGGCCGCGGGGGGCTGATCACCTTCCTTTGCGCCGGCGATCCCGATCCGGCGACCTCGGCCGAGATCGTGGCCGGTCTGCCGGCCGCCGGGGCCGATCTGATCGAGATCGGCATGCCGTTCTCCGATCCCATGGCCGACGGCCCCGCGATTCAGGCCGGCAGTCTGCGCGCGCTGAATGCCGGCATGAGCCTTGCGAAGACGCTCGAGCTGGTGCGCGGCTTTCGCCGGACCGACGACATGACGCCGGTCGTGCTCATGGGCTACTACAACCCGATCTGGCGCTACGGACCCGAGCGCTTCCTCGATGACGCGCGCGAGGCGGGGGTCGACGGCCTGATCGTGGTCGATCTGCCGCCGGAGGAGGACGACGAGCTGTGCCTGCCGGCGCAGGGCCGCGGGCTCTGCTTCGTTCGCCTGGTGACGCCGACCACCGACGATCGCCGCCTGCCGAAGGTCCTCGCCAATACCAGCGGCTTTTTGTACTACGTCGCGGTCACGGGGATCACCGGGACCAAGGCCCCGGTCGCCGATCAGGTCGGCGCGGCGGTCGCGCGCTTGCGCCGGCACACGTCTCTGCCGCTGGCGGTGGGCTTCGGCATCCGCGAGCCCGCCCAGGCCGCGGCGATCGCCCGCTTCGCCGATGCCGCCGTGGTCGGCTCGGCGCTGGTCGGCCACATCGCCGACTCCCTCGATGCCAACGGCCAGGCGACCCCGGGTCTTCGGGAGACCCTGCTCGCCAGGGTGCGCGAACTCGCCGCGGCCGTTCAGAGCGCTAGGAATGGCCCGCCATGAACTGGCTCACCGACTACGTCCGCCCGAAGATCAAGGCGCTGGTGCGCAGCAACCGGCCCGAGGTGCCGGAGAACCTCTGGGTACACTGTCCGACCTGCGAGCGGATGATCTTCCACCGCGACCTGGAGTCCAATCAGCGGGTCTGCTCGCACTGCGGCCACCACTTCCGGGTCGGCCCCGAGTTCCGGTTCAACGCGCTGTTCGACGAGGATTCGTGGACCAGGATCGAGCTGCCGAAAGTGCCGACCGATCCGCTCAGGTTCCGCGACCGCAAGCGCTACGCCGAGCGCCTCAAGGAGGCCCAGAGCCGGACCGGCAAGCCGGATGCGATCGAAGCCGCCCACGGCCGGATCGACGGCCTGCCGGCGGTGATCGCGGTCATGAACTTCGACTTCATGGCCGGCTCGATGGGTTGCGCGCTGGGCGAGGGCATGCTGGCGGCGGCGCGACTTGCGGTGCTGCAGGAGGCGGCCTTCATCATGGTCACCGCATCCGGCGGCGCGCGCATGCAGGAAGGGGCGCTGTCCCTGATGCAGATGCCGCGCACGACGATCGCGGTCGAGGAGGTCAAGGAAGCGGGCCTGCCGTACATCACGATCCTGACCGATCCCACCACCGGCGGCGTGACCGCGTCGTTCGCCATGCTCGGCGACATCGCGATCGCCGAGCCGGGAGCCCAGATCGGCTTCGCCGGCCGGCGGGTGATCGAACAGACGATCCGGGAGAACCTGCCCGAAGACTTCCAGAAGGCGGAGTATCTCCTGGAGCACGGCATGATCGACATGGTGGTGCATCGGTTCGAGCTGCGCGCCACCCTTGCCCGGTTGATCCGTCTGCTGCTGCGGCCCAACCTCGATCCGGACGCGGAGCAGCCGGTCGAACGCGTGCGCAAGCCGGTCGAGGACGATGCCGGCGAGGTCGATGCCATGGTCGAGGCTGAGAGCGTCGGGAGCGACGTTGGTGACGAGCTTCGGCAGTGAGCTGATCCTGGCCCGGCTCCAGGGCCTGCATCCCAAAGCCATCGATCTCTCGCTCGGCCGGATCGAGCGGCTGCTCGCCGCGCTCGACCATCCCGAACGCCGCCTGGCGCCCGTGGTGCATATTGCGGGCACCAACGGCAAGGGCTCGACGCTGGCCATGCTCGACGCCATGCTGCTGGCCGCCGGCCGCCGCGTGCAGCGCTACATCTCGCCGCATCTCGTGCATTTCAACGAGCGTTTTCTGTTCGACGGCGAGCCCATCGCCGAGACCGAGCTCGCCGACGTCCTGGACGTGTGCGAGCGGATCAATCGCGGCGCCGCGATCACCGAGTTCGAGATCATCACCGCGGCCGCGTTCGTGGCGTTCGCGCGCCGCGAGGCGGACGTCGTGCTGCTGGAGACCGGGCTCGGCGGCCGTCTCGATGCCACCAACGTCGTGGCGCGGCCGCGCCTCACCGCGCTGGCCCCGATCTCTTTGGACCACCAGGCGTTCCTGGGCGAGCGCATCGAGCAGATCGCTTTCGAGAAGGCCGGTATCCTGAAGCCGGGGGTGCCGTGCATCGTCGGCCCCCAGCCGCCGGAGGTCCTGGCGGTGATCGAGCGGCGCGCCCGGGAGATCGGCGCCCCGCTCAGCGTCCACGGCCGGGACTGGCGGGCAACTCGGGTCGGCGATCGATTGATCGTCGAGGCCGGCAACCGCGCCCGCGATCTCCCGCTGCCGACGCTGGTCGGCTGTCATCAGATCGACAATGCCGGTCTGGCGGTGGCCTCCGCGCTGGCGCTCGGCGAGCTCGCCCCCGATGAGCGCGCGATCGCGGCGGGTCTGGGCACCGCCAGATGGCCGGCGCGCCTGCAGCGTCTCACCCGTGGGCCCCTGGTCGAACGTCTGCCGGCTGCCTCCGAGCTCTGGCTGGATGGCGGGCACAATCCGGCGGCCGGCCAAGCGCTCGCCGCGAGCCTGAACGGCCCCGACCGACGTCCGCTGCACCTCGTCGTCGGCATGCTCAACACCAAGGACGAGCCGGGCTTCCTGCGGCCGCTGGCACCGCTTGCGACGTCGGTGCACACGGTGCCGGTTCCGGACGAGGCGGCGAGCCGGGATCCGATCGAGGCCGCGGCCCTGGTGGCTCGCCTCGGCATCGCCGCCAGGGC
>JBOHKK010000497.1:0-3407 GCA_050729115.1 Geminicoccaceae bacterium
GCGCGACCCTGTTCACCGCCGGCGGGACGACCGGGGTGCCGCCGCCGTCGGACTACGCCCTGGCGCCGTTCGCCGCCCTGATGTCGAGCGGCCCGGATCGCCCGGCGCCGCTCAGCCAGTTCACCCCGGGGCGCGCCGAGGCCGGGCTGGTCACCGGCCACCGGCTGCCGAACCTGCCGGGGGTGGACGGCGTGCCGATCAACCGGGCGGTGCTCGAGCGCATGGCCCGCGGCGAGACCGCGATCGCTGCCGCCATGGCCGAGCTCGAGCGCAATCCGGGCGCGGATGCCGGGATCATCGCGCTCGACGTCAACGGCGTGCTCTTTGCCGGCAACACCGCGCTGGTCGACGGCCGCCCGGATACGGGTCGCGCCATCCTGCGCGATGCCAGACGCGGTGCCGCGGTCGCCGTGCTGCACAACGCCATCCACCCGCACGCGCCGCTCGCGCGCCTGGCGGCCGCGGTCGCCCTCGATGCGATCGCGCCGACCGATCGCGTCGATTTCTTGGTGCGCCTCGATGCCGGCACGCCGGTCGAGCTCGGCCCCGAGAACTGCGTCTTCGTGGATGCCGACAACGTCGCGCTGCGCATCGCGGTGACCGAGCCCGCGTGGCTGAGCGGCCAGCGCGGCGGGGCGGTGGTGAGCTTCGCCGCCCTGGTGCGCCGCGGCGACCAGATCCTCGGCTACGCCACGGCCGAGCCCTATGGGATCGTCGAAGCCGGGCGCGTGGTGTCGCTGAGCGGGGCAGAGAGCGTCGAGCTCGGCGTGCGCGCGGCCGAGAGCATCTCGCCTGGCGCGGGTTCGGCCGCCGACGCGTCGTGAGCCGATCGGGATGGTCGGCGCCGAGCGCCGCGGCCCCGAGCCTCCAGAGCGGCTCAGGGCCGACCTTCCCGGTCCCGCACGCGACGTTCATGCCAGGCTCACGAGATTCGACCTTGGTTCGCCCGGCATCATCCTCTTTTGGGGCGCGCGGCCGACCAGCCAACCCCGCGCGCGCTACCGACCGCGAAGGTCACGATTTCTTCTCTTCGGGCGCCCGCGCGCGCTACCGACCGCGAAGGTCAGGATTTCGCAGGATCGGTATGATTCAGCCTTCTCGCTCGCGGGCGATGTGCTCGGCGATCACCGGCCAATAACGGTCGCCGTCACCGGCGGCGATCGCGCGCCTGAAGCGCTCGCGCACGAGGCGCGCGCCCGGCACGGCGACGCCCGCCTGCGCGGCCAGCGCCAGCGCGTATTCCAGGTCCTTGAGCGCATAGCGGGTCGAGAACGCCCGCTCGGGATAGGTGCGCGGCCACATCGCGTTCCGGCCATGGTTGCGCAGGGCGAAGCTGTCGGCCGAACCTTGCATCAGCGCGGCGAGCAGCAGCTCGGCCTCGACGTCGCTGGCGCGGCCGATCGCGAGCGCCTCCGCGATCGCGGCGCCGATCTCGAACAGCACCATGTTGTTCATGAGCTTTGCGACTTGGCCGGCGCCGACCGGTCCGCAATGCAGCACGTCGCTTGCGAAGCAGCGCAGGTAGCGCTCGATGCGCTCGAAGGTCGCGGCATCGGCCCCGACCATGACAGAAAGCTCGCCGCGTTCGGCGGCAAAGCGGGTGCGGGCGACCGGGGCATCGGCATAAGCGATTCCCCTAGCCGCGAACCGCGCGGCGAGCGTCCGGGTCAGATCGACCGGCGCGGTCGAAAGGTCGACCAGGACGGCGCCCGGCCGCATCACGCCCTGCAGCCGCGCCCCGAGGTCGGCGAGCTCCGGTCCGCCCGGCAGGGACAGGAACACCACGGAAGCATCCCGCGCCACGTCCTCGGCCGAGGGCGCGCTCTCGAGCCCCTGCTCCGCCAGGCGCGAAAGCGGCTCCGGCCGCAGATCGAAGCCGCGCACGCGGGCGCCCGACTTGCACACCAGGTTGGCGCAGATCGGCTCGCCCATGACGCCAAGGCCGATGCACCCGATCACCGCGTCGTCGTCCACCTTCTGCCTCCCGCTCGCGCCTTCGTCGCCCGTCAGGTGCCGGCGCGGGGCGCGGTTGCGCGTCCCGGCCGCCGCATCGGCTTGCCGCCCAGCTGCCATGCCATGACCAAGTATGGCGTTCAAGACGAGCCAGCCTGCGGCACCCCCTCGTGGCGGCAAGAGCGCCAGGCGCCGGTCCCCGGTCAAGCTGCAAGGGGGCAATGACGGCGGCTGTGCCAGTCTCGACGACGGCACCTGGCGATGCTGCGCTGCCAGAAGCCAAGCCCGGGCCGGGAGCTGACCGCGCCTGCCGGGAGTTCGCTCGTGCCACCTCGGCCAGAACGACTTCCGACGTGGGCCCGAGGCCGCGCGGGGTTCGGTTTCCCTTCTGGATGCGCCGCCAACCAATGGATGCCGTCGTTAACCAATCATTAACCCTGGGCTGTTAACCAATTGTTCGGGTGGTCCATGGGACCGTGGGAATCCGTGCCGGCGAGCGCCGGCCGCGAGGGGGTGGCCGCAGCGCGAGCGGCCTTCAGGGACGCCATCACGAGCGCTCGGCCGACGGCTTGCCTTGTCAGTGGCCTGCGATGTACGCGTCGCGCAAGACGGCCGCCTCCATCTCGAGCTCGTCGAGCCGGTGCTTGACGGCATCGCCGATGCTGATCAGCCCCACCAGGCGCCCGCCTTCGAGCACAGGCAGATGACGGACCCGGTGCCGGGTCATCAGGCCGAGCACGCGGGTCAGGCTGTCCTCGCGGCGGCAGGTGATGATGTTGCGGGTCATCACGTCGGCGACCTTGATCTCGGAGGTCCCGGCACGATGCTCGGCAAAGGCGTGGACCACGTCCCGCTCCGAGATCATGCCTGCGACCCTGTCCTCGTCGAGCACGACCAGCGCGCCGATGTTCTCGAGGCGCAGCCGCTGCGCCACGGTCGCGAGCGTCGCCGACGGATGGACCGTCGCCACCTCGTGACCCTTGGCCGCCAATACCGCATCCACCTTCATCGGTGCCTCTCTGTCCAGTCAGGAAGCCTCCTTGGCTTTTCGGGAATGTAGCATCCTCGGGCCACGCCGCCCAGGATGGCGGCGGAGGTCGAGCTCCATCGCGCTCGTGACCGATGCGAGCGGCGGCGCCCGCCGAGAGCGCAGCGTCCGCGGTGGCGATCCATGACCAAGGGACGTGCGGCTCGGCAGAACGACGGGAAATGGGCCGGAGCCGCTTCGTGCGCGACCGTGGTCGTCAAGCATCGCGGCGCATCCGATGCCGGGATCAAAGGCGCCGGCAGTCGCGCCGGCAGGGATGCCGCAGAAATCACCCACTCGACGTCCTGCCCCGACGGCGTTGCTACCGTGACCGCCGGATCGCAGACCTGGACCATTTTCGCCTTGGGTGGACCCGCGGCCCCGGCCCGCTCCCCCTCCCAACCACCCACCGATGGTACCCTTGGGG
>JBOHKK010000498.1:0-3357 GCA_050729115.1 Geminicoccaceae bacterium
GGCCTCGCCGGAGGCCGCCAGCTAGCTCAGCGTGGTCACCCGCTCGTAGGCCGGCAGCGTCAGGAACTCGGTGAACTCGTCGGCCAGGACGAGGTCCCGGAACAGCGCCGCGGCCTCCTCGAACCTGCCGGCGACGATCCGCTCCTCGCCGACGGCGCTTCGGATCTTGGCCAACTCTTCGTCGAGCAGCCGTTCGACCAGCGCCTCGTCGATCACCGGGCCGCCTGCGATCCGCGCCCCGTGACGGCGCCACTGCCAGACCTGGGCGCGCGAGATCTCGGCGGTCGCGGCGTCCTCCATCAGATGGTAGATCGGCACGCAGCCGACCCCGCGCAGCCAGGCCTCCAGGTAGAGCACGCCGACGTTCAGATTGTGGCGCAGGCCGCGCTCGGTGATCGTGCCCTCGGGCACGATGAGCAGATCCTTCGCCGAGACCCTGACGTCCTCGCGCCGGCGCTCGATCTGATGCGCCTGCGGCATGCGCTGGTCGAACACCTCCTTGGCGATCGACACGAGGCCGGGATGCGCCACCCAGGTGCCATCGTGGCCGTCGCCCGCCTCGCGCTCCTTGTCGGCGCGCACCTTGCCGAGCGCCTGCGCGTTGGCCTCTGGGTCGCTGCGGATCGGGATCTGCGCCGCCATGCCGCCGATGGCATGGGCGCCGCGGCGATGGCAGGTCCGGATCGCGAGCTGGCTGTAAGCGCGCATGCAGGGCACCGCCATGGTCACCTGGTCGCGATCGGGCATGATGAAGTCGGGCCGGTTCCGGAACTTCTTGATGATGCTGAAGATGTAGTCCCAGCGGCCGCAGTTGAGCCCGGCCATGTGGTCGCGCAGCTCGTACAGGATCTCGTCCATCTCGAAGGCGGCGAGGATGGTCTCGATCAGCACCGTGGCCTTGATCGTGCCCTTCGGGATGCCGAGCTGCTTTTGCGCCCACAAGAACACGTCGTTCCACAGCCGCGCCTCGAGGTGGCTCTCCAGCTTCGGCAGATAGAAGTAGGGGCCGGTGCCGTGCGCCGTGAGCTCGCTCGCGTTGTGGAAGACGTACAGACCGAAGTCGAACAGCGCGCCGCTCATCGACCTGCCGTCGATCCGCACGTGCGCTTCGCTCAGATGCCAGCCGCGCGGCCGCACCAGGAGCGTCGCGCCCTCCTCCGCCAGGCGATAGCGCTTGCCGCTGTCCGGATCGGTGAAGTCGATCTCGCGGCGGATGGCGTCGCGAAGATTGATCTGGCCCTCGATCAGGTTCGCCCAGGTCGGCGTGGTCGCGTCCTCGAAGTCGGCCATGTACACCGATGCGCCGGAGTTGAGCGCGTTCACGACCATCTTGCGATCGACCGGGCCGGTGATCTCGGTGCGCCGGTCCTGCAGATCGGCGGGCACCGGCGCGATCTGCCACATCCCCTCGCGGATCTCGCGGGTCTCCTCGAGGAAATCGGGCAGCTCACCCGCCTGGAGACGCGCGTCGACCTCCCGCCGTCGGGCGAGCAGCTGCTCGCGGGTGGCGCCGAAGCGCCGCTCCAGCTCGGCGAGGAAGGCGAGCGCGTCCGGGCTCAGGATCTCGGCGTAGCCATCGGCGAGAGGGCCCAGAACCTCCACGCCCGCGGGGATCGTGAGACCGTGCCTGTTCTTGGTGGTCGTGCTCATGGAAGCTCCGCTCGATCGGCGTGATGAGGACTGGGTGCCAGACGCCCCGAACGTTGCCGGAACGTGCCCGCTCGATACCTGATCCCTGAAAAGGGCTTCGAGGGCGTAAAATGATCGTGAAGGTGGCGTGCGAACCAAGTCCCCGCGGCGAGGAGACGCCGCGCCGCCTCTCCTTCGACGGGCGCACGGTCGACTTGACCGACGTGCTCGACTGCTGGCTCGGGGCCGACCATCGCTACTTCAAGATGGCCGGCGGCGACGGCGCGATCTACATCCTGCGTCACGATACCGCGCGCGATCGCTGGGAGCTCACGATGTACGCGGCGGGAGAGCCGCGCCGCTGATCGCGCACCCGAGCGAACGACCTTCAGGACAAGCCGGGCGCTGCCGCCCACTGGCCAAGGGTATGGCTGCGCTCGGAATCCAGCTCTTTCGGCGCGCCCCGAGCGATCTTGCCACCCTCGATCGACTGCGGGGCAAGCGCCAGCAGGCCGGCTCGGGTTTCCTCATCTTGCATCGCCCGTGCCAAGGCGCCGGGGTCCGCCCAGCGCATCCTGCCGGATTCCATCCTGGCGTAGACGAGCCCGGTCTCGCGATCGACGAAGTTGATCGCGGCGATCCTGCGCGCGCACTCTTCCAGGAACCCGGTGTTGCGATCCGGCGCCATGGTCTTCGGGTCGGGATAAACGCGCTTAGGATGCGTCGCCTCGACGTTGATGTTCTTATAGCGCTCGATGTCGAGCAGGCACTTGATGTCCAGGACGTTCATCTCGCGGTTCCAGCCGAAGGCGACCGTTCGCGGCCGCTGGCCTTCCGGCACGCTGTTGTCGAGGAATTCGTAGTGGACCGACTTGTCGGCCTTGGCCGCCCAGGTGAAGAACAGGCGAGGCATCCCGGTGAAGGCTTCGATGTTGTGGGCGAGCAGATCGTCGACCGCCTTGTAGCGTCCGAACTGCAGCCCGCGTTTCCAGGCGCGCTCGACCGTCGCATCCGGCGGCGTGATCATGAAGAACATGTAGACCAGATCCCCGAACCGCGTCAGCAGCCGGCTCCCCTCTTCCTCGTCCGGGTCCTCCGCGAAGCTGTCGAAGCGAAAGCGATCGATCAGCAGATGGGACATCCGCCCCTTCTCGGCCTTCTCGGTCATGTAGCGATCGAGCTTCTGATCGATGATCTTGAGCTCGAGCCCGGTGAGGGTGCCCGCGTACCTTTGCGCGTCGCCCAGGGAATCGTAGTCCAGCAGATACTTGCGCCAGATGTCCGGGCTGATCACGGCAAAATCGGTCCACGGGATGCCGAGCTCCTCGGCCAGCTTGCGTTGCAGCGGTCGCATCGTGCTCTTGCCGGAGGCGGGCGCGCCCTTGACGTTCATCACGACCGGCCGCTCCTGCGAGGGCAGCAGCCGGTAGCCTTCGTGTCCGGCGGCTTCGCGAATCAGGGGCTCGATCAGCCGCCCGATCATCTCGCTGCCCTGCTCGTTGCCGATCAGATCGGTGGCCAATGCCGTGAGCAGCCCGCAATCGCCGCGCAAGTGGCCGTGCCTGACCCGGATCGCCTCGGCGAGCCTGAGCAAGGCGCGATGGACGGCCCGCACCAGCGGATCGTCCCCCCGCTCCGCCGTCTCCCGCCATCGCGCCAGGACCCGGCGCTCCCGGTCTTCGGCGCCTTCGCCCGGCGCGCGCGCGCGCCCACGGCGCGGCGCCAGCC
>JBOHKK010000499.1:0-3352 GCA_050729115.1 Geminicoccaceae bacterium
GGCGAGGGCACCGATGCCGGACGCACCGCCGCGGCAGGCTGAGCCCGCGCCGCGACCGCGCCGGCGCCACCGCCGGCTGCTCCGCCCGCTCTTGCTGGTGGTGGTGCCGACGGTCGTGGCGCTGGTCGGCCTGTACTGGTACGCCATGAGCGGCCGCTACGTCGCGACCGAGAACGCCTACGTCAAGGCGGACATGGTGGCGATCAGCCCGGACATCGACGGCCGGGTGGTCGCGGTCGAGGTCGCCGAGAACCAGTTCGTGCGCCAGGGCGACGTCCTGTTCCGCCTCGACCCGGAACCGTTTCAGATCGCCCTCGACATGGCCGAGGCGAAGCTGCTTGCGGTGCGCAACGACATCGAGGCGTTGCGCGCCGAGTTCCGCCAGATCGAGGCGGAGATTGCCGAGGCCACGGAGCGCGTGCAGTTCTACGCCCATCAGGCCCAGCGCCAGCGGGAGCTGCAGGGGCGCGGCATCTCGACCGAGGTCCGGCTCGAGGAAGCCGAGCTCGAGCTGATGGCCGCCCGGCAACGCGTGGTCGCGCTGCGGGAGAAGCTGCGCACCGTGCTCGCCGCACTGGGTGGCGATCCCGCGAGCGCCGCGGAGCTGCACCCGCTGTACCGGCAGGCCGAGGCCGAGCGCGGCATGGCGGCTCTGGATCTGGCGGATGCCGTGGTCCGCGCCCCGCTCGACGGGGTGGTCAGCCGGATGCGCCTGCAGCCGGGGGAGTGGCTCGAGGAGGGCGAGGCGGCGTTCAGCATGATCAACCCCGCGAGCACCTGGATCGAGGCCAACCTCAAGGAGACCCAGCTCGAGCACGTCGAGGTCGGTCAGCAGGTCGAGATCGCGGTCGACGCCTATCCCGAGGACCGCTGGATCGGCGAGATCGCGAGCATCAGCCCGGCGACCGGCGCCGAGTTCGCGCTGATTCCGCCGCAGAACGCGACCGGCAACTGGGTCAAGGTGGTGCAGCGGCTGCCGGTGCGGATCGCGGTCGCGCCGCGCCAGGATCAGCCGCCGCTGCGCGCCGGCATGACCGTGGCCGTGGCGATCGACACCGAGCGCGAGCCGAGGCTCGCCCGATTGATCAACGGCGCGGTCGCGGCGGTCCGGGGCGAGGATTGACCGCCGCCGCAGCGGCGCCGCCGCGCACCGCGCTCGAGCGGACGCTCGTTCTCGTCTCGGTCATCCTCGCGACCACGCTCTACGCCACCACGCTCACGATCGCGAACGTCGCGCTGCCGCAGATGCAGGGCGACCTGTCGGCGAGCATCGATCAGATCGCCTGGGTCCTCACCTTCAACATCGTCGCCACCGCGATCGCGACGCCGCCGACCGGCTGGCTCGCCGCCCGGCTCGGACGCAAACGCCTGCTGGTCGGAGCGATATCCGGCTTCACGGTCAGCACCGTGCTGTGCGGCCTGGCGGGCTCGCTGCCCGAGCTGATCCTGTGGCGCGCCTGCCAGGGCCTGTTCGGGGCGCCGCTGGTGCCGCTCTCCCAGGCGATCACGCTCGACACCTATCCCAAGGAGCAGCACGGCACCGCCATGGCGCTCTGGGGCGTCGGGGTGATGCTCGGGCCGATCCTCGGGCCGACCGTCGGCGGCTACATGACCGAGCTGTACAACTGGCGCTGGGTGTTCTTCGTGGTGGCGCCGTTCGGCGTCATCGCCCTGTTCGGCTGCCTGGCGTTCGTGCCCGATACCGAGCGCCAGCCGGGCCGCCGGCTCGACTGGTTCGGCTTCGTCGCCCTCTCGGTCGGGGTCGCGGCGACCCAGCTGGTGTTCGATCGCGGCCAGCGCCTCGACTGGTTCGAGTCGGAGGAGATCCTGCTCTGGGCCGCGCTGGCGCTGCTCGGCTACTACCTGTTCATCGTGCACAGCCTGACCACGGCCGAGCCGTTTCTCGACATGCGCATGTTCCGCGATCGCAACTTCGTGGTCGGGCTGATCCTGATGTTCGTGTTCGGCCTCTTGGTGTTCGTGCCGATGGTGCTGATCCCGACCATGCTCGAGCGCCTGAGCGGCTACCCCGTGCTGATGATCGGCCTGCTGCTGGCGCCGCGCGGCATCGGCAACATGATCGCGCTGATCGTCTGCGGCCGCCTGGTCGCGCACGTCGACGCGCGCCTGATCCTGGCGCTCGGCTTCATCGCCCAGGGGGTCTCGACCTGGATGATGGCCGGCTTCAACCTGGATACCGGCACCTGGGACGTGTTCTGGGCGGGGCTGCTCCAGGGCTTCGGGGTCGGCATGATGTTCCTGCCGCTCTCGCTGATCACCTTCGAGACCCTGCCGGCGGCGCTCCGGACCGACGGCTCGGCGCTCTTCCACCTGCTGCGCAACATCGGCTCCTCGATCGGCATCTCGCTCGCCGTGACCTTCCTGGTGCGCTCGACCCAGCACAACCGGGCGGAGCTCGCCGTGTACGCCTCGCCGTTCAACGAAGCGCTGAGCTATGGCGGCTGGGACCTGTCGAGCATGAGCGGCCTGCTCGCGATCAGCCGCGAGATCGACCGCCAGGCGGCGATGATCGCCTACGTCAACGACTTCCACATCATGACCCTTCTGGCGTTCGGCGCGCTGCCGCTGATCCTGCTCGCGACCGGCCGGCGGACGGCGTGAGCCCCATGCATCCTCCGCTTGACGCGGTGTACCGTGGTAATTACTTTGTGAGTCCGTGCTGGAGTGAAGCCCGTGAAGGCTGACCTGATCCGCATCGGCAACTCGCAAGGCTTGCGCATCCCCAAGGCGGTGATCGACCAGTGTGGGTTTGGTCGGCGCGTGGAGATGCGCATCGAGGGCGACAGCCTGACCATCACGCCAGTCAAGGCGGCGCGAAGCGGCTGGGAGGAAGCGTTCAAAGCGATGGCCGAGCGAGGGGACGATTCGGCGCTTCTTCCGGAAGACCTTGAGCACAGCTTTGACGGAAACGAGTGGGAGTGGTGACCTGGCCCAGACGGTTCGAGGTCTGGCTGGTCTCCCTCGATCCGACGCGGGGTTCGGAGATCCGCAAGAGCCGCCCCTGCATGATCGTATCGCCGGACGAAATGAACCAGCAGGTTCGGACGGTCATCATCGCGCCGATGACGACCGCAACCCGACCTTACCCGACGAGGGTGGGAGTTCGCTTCGGGAGTAAGGAAGGTCGGGTCGCTCTGGATCAGATTCGAGCTGTCGACAAGCTTCGCTTGGTCCGCAGCCTGGGAACGGTGCCAAAGGCCACCGCGCGCCGGGTCTGCGCCGTTCTGGTCGAGACGTTCACCGACGGCTGAGGTGTCAGCTCGGGATGCGCGCGATCGTGCCGGCGGTGAGGCGGAAGATCGCGCCCTGAGGTTCGTTCTGGGCCATGGCC
>JBOHKK010000500.1:0-3305 GCA_050729115.1 Geminicoccaceae bacterium
GCGCCGAGCAGCAGCACGCCGGTGACGCCGCCGCCGATCGCCGCCTCGGTCAGCGCCACATCGGGCGCCGCGAGGCGCACCCAGACCAGCGCCAGCAGCAACCCGTAGGCGACGAAGCCGACAATGGCCGCGAAGGTCTCGCGGGTGGCTATGGTCCACCACGCCACCGCCAGGACCGTTGCGGCGAGAATGGCGTCGAACGCCCAGGCGATGGTCATCGCGACGGCCCGACGCGCTGCGCGACGCGCGCAAGGAGTTGGCTGACCGTGGCCCCGGCCAACAGGACCAACAGCCAGACGACGATCAGCTTGAGGCCGTCGAGCGCGCCGTCGGCCCTCGGCAGCAGGCCCAGGACCACGAGGCCAAGGCCGAGATTGTCCGCTTTGGTGAGAGCATGCAGACGGCTGAGCGCGTCGGGAAAGCGCAGCAGCCCGACCGTACCCGCCAGAAAGAAGAACGCACCCACCGAGACCGCGAGCACGCTGCAGATGTCGAGCGCGAGGCTCATGCTTCGTCCGTCGCTGCGGGGTCGTCCGGGCCGGGGGCCCCCTTCACGAAGGCGGCCGAGGCGAAGGCGGCGACCAGCGCCAGCGTCAGCGCGACGTCCAGCGCCGCGCTCAGGCCCGTCGCCGCGGCCAGGAGCAGGAGGACCGCGATCCCGCCGGTGCCGAGCAGCTGTGCCGCCATCATGCGATCGACCGCCGCCGGCCCGAGCAGGATGCGGCCCAGGCCGACAGCCACCGTCACCAGCACGAAGCCGGCGGCGGCGAGCAGGAACTCAGCCATCGCCAAGCGCTCCGCCCGACGCCCGGAGGAACCGCGCCTCCGCCGCGGCCATCTGCGCCTGGACCGGCTGCCCGACGTCGAGGCAGTGCATCAGCAGCACGTCGCCATGGTCCGATCCGACCGGCAGCGTACCCGGCAACAGGCTCGAGAGGGCGCGGAACGCGTCCCGCTCCGGCCCCGGGGCGATGCGGATGGGGCAGCGCACGAAGCCCGGCCGCAGCGGCAGGCGCGGATCGAGGGCGCGCCACGCGACATCCGCCCCGGCGATGACGCTCTGCCAGAGGAAGTGCAGCGAAAGGTCGGCCAGCGCCACCGGCCGCACTCGCCCCGGCCTCGGCGGCAAGAGACGCAGGCTTGCCCAGGCCGCCGCCGCGGCGGTCGCGCCTCCGACCGCGAAATCGGATGTGTCGGCGCCGGCGATCACCAGCCAGAGGCCGAGAAATCCCGCCGCTCGCGCCACTGCCGTGGGCGCCACGCGGGCCGCGGCAACCGGACCCGTGCTACTCACGAGCCATGCCCGGCAACGCCACGAGGCTGCATGCCGCCGGGTCTGCCGCGAACACCGGCGATCCCTGCGGCGCTCGTGCATGCTGCGTGGCTGAGCGGATGAATCTCATGGCTCCCAGACGCTACCTCGCTTCGATATCGTGGACCCTCCCGGTCATCGAGGATCACGGCCTCTTCGTACCGCTCACGCCGTGGTCGATGAATGCCGGAACGGACGACGGATCGCCAGCGACTGCCCGGCCCCGGAACCAGGTCACGTACAGGGTCGGCAGGAACACCAGCGTCAACATGGTCGCGACCAGCAAGCCGCCCATGATGGCGAACGCCATCGGCCCCCAGAACACCGTCGGCGCGATCGGGATCAGGCCGAGCACGGTCGAGATCGCGGTCAGCGACATCGGCCGCAGGCGCGAGCTGCTCGCGCTCACGACCGCATCCCAGACGTCCCGGCCCTCGGCCCGGTCGGCCTCGATCTGGGTGATCAGGATCACGCCGTTCTTGGCGATCATCCCGATCAGGGCGAGGATGCCGAGAATCGCGACGAAGCCGAGCGGCCGCCCGGAGACCAGGAGCGCCCCGACCACGCCGATCAAGCCGAGCGGCAGAACGGCGAGGACCATGAAGAGGCGCGAGAAGCTCTGCAGGTGGACCATCAGGGCCGTGAGCATGATCAGCAGCATCAGCGGCACGACGGCGAAGACCGAGGCCTGCGACTGCGCGCTCTCCTCGGCGATGCCGCCGAGCTCGATCCGATAGGGTTCCGGCAGGCCGGCGTTCAGCTCGGCGATCGCGGGCGCGAGTTCGGCGACGACCGCGTCCGGCAAGACCCCGGGCGCGACATCGGCGCGCACCGTGAGCGTCGGCACGCGATCGCGGCGCCAGACCAGCGGATACTCCTGCCCGTACTCGAAGGTGGCGAACTGGCCGAGCGCGACCGTGCGCCCGTTGGGCAGCGGCACCTGCAGGGTGCGCAGCGTCGGGAGCGACATCCGTTCCTCGCCCCTCGCCCGAGCGACGACGTCGATCAGGTAGATGTCGTCGCGCATCTGGGTCACGGTCGAGCCCGTGACCGCGGCATTCAGCACGGCCGCGAGCGCCGCCGAGCTCAGGCCGAGCCGGCGCGCCTCGTCCTGGTTGACCTGCACGCGCAGCTGGCGGGCGGGCTCGTTCCAGTCGAAGTTGATGCGCCGCGTGTCAGGGGCGGTCCCCATGACCTGCGCCAGCCCGAGCGCGATCTCGCGCACCTGGTCCGTGTCCGGGCCGCTGACCCGATACTGCACCGGCCAGCCGACCGGCGGCCCGAGCTCGAGCGGGGAGATCCGGCTGACCACGCCCGGGAACTCCTCCGCGAGGCGATGCTCCAACCTTTCTTGCAGCCGCTCCCGCGCGGCGACGTCCTTGGCGACGATCACCGACTGCGCGAAGAAGTCGTTCGCCAGCTGGACGTTCAAGGGCAGGTAGAACCGGACGGCGCCGCGGCCGACATAGGTGCTCCAGCGCTCGACGTCCTCATCGCCGCCCAGCGCCGCATCGAGGCGTTCGGCGACCGCCTCGCTGGCATAGATCGAGGCGTTGTGGGGCAGGGTCAGGTCGACCACCAGCTCCGGGCGATCGGAGGCCGGGAAGAACTGCTGCGGCACGAAGCGGACGCCGAGCAGCGCCGCGGCGAACAGGCCGAGCGTGAGGAGGATCGTCAGCCAGCGCGCGCGCATCGCGCCGGTCAGGAAGCGCCGGTACCCGCGCATGATCCGTCCGGGCTCGCCCGGGCTCTGCTCCGTGGGCGCCTTCAGGACCGCCATGCCGATCAGCGGCGCGAAGATGACCGCGACGAACCAGGACACGATCAGCGCGATGCCGACCACCGCGAAGATCGAGAAGGTGTACTCGCCCGCCGCGCTCGCGGCGAAGCCGATCGGCACGAAGCCCGCGATCGTGACCAGGGTGCCGGTCAGCATCGGCGCCGCGAGCGTGCGATAGGCGAAGGTCGCGGCCGCCTGCTTGCTGTCGCCGGC
>JBOHKK010000501.1:0-3299 GCA_050729115.1 Geminicoccaceae bacterium
GCCAAGCGGCTCGGGGTGCGCCGCTGGTTCGGCAGCGGCCCCGCCGCGGCGGCGCTGCCTGCCGCCGAGCGCGAGCGCCTCGCCGCCTTCTACCGGGACGAAATTCGCCACCTCAGCGGCCTGCTGCGGCGCGATTTCGACGTCTGGCAGGCGTGATCGTCCATAACCGCGGCAGCGCCCCGCGCGCGCCCCTGCGCACCGACGCCGGCACCCGCCCATGACCCATCGCCGCCACGTGGTGCTCGTGACCAACACCGGCTGGAGCATGGTGCGCTACCGCGGCGAGCTGCTGCGCGGTGTGCTCGAGCGGGGCTGGCGGGTCTCGGCGATCGCCGACTTCAACGAGGAGGACATGGCCGGCCTGCGCCGCCTCGGCGTCGCTCCGATCAGGCTCGAGGTCGAGGGCGCCGGCCAGAACCCGCTCGCGGACCTCGGTTACCTCATCCGGCTCGCCCGTCTCCTTCGCCGCCTGCGCCCCGACCTCGTGCACAATTTCTCGATCAAGCCGGTCGTCTACGGCTCGCTCGCGGCCAAGCTCGCCCGCGTGAGGGGCATCGTCAATACGGTCACCGGCAGCGGCATCCTGCGGGCCGGCGGCCAGCGCCGGCTGCAGCGGCTGCTGCGCCTGCTCTATCGCACCGCGCTCGCGGGCCGGCCGGTCGCGATCTTCCAGAACCGGGACGACCTCGAGCTGTACGTCGGCCTCGGCCTGATCGAGCGCGCGCGCGCCGTGTACATCGCCGGCTCGGGCGTGGACACCAGGGCGCTCGCCCCCGACTTCGGGGTCCCGCCCGCCGCGCGGAGGTGCTTCGTCATGGCCTCGCGCATGTTGTGGAGCAAGGGCGTCGCCGATTTCGTCGCCGCGGCCCGCCTGATCAGGCCGCGCCATCCAGAGGCGTCCTTCGTGCTGTTCGGCGGCAGCGCCGAGGACTACGGCTCCAAGAATCCCGACTTCATCCCGAGGTCGTGGCTGGAGGCGCTGAACCGGGAGGGCGTGGTCGCATGGCGCGGCCTCACCGATCCCGCGGTGGTCGAAGCCACCATGCGCCGGGCCGCGGCGGTGGTCCTGCCCTCGTCCTATGCCGAGGGCGTGCCGCGCGCCCTGATCGAGGCCGCGGCCGCCGGCGCGCCGATCATCACCACCGACACGCCCGGCTGCCGCGATACCGTGGTCGACCGGAAATCCGGCCTTCTCTGCCCGCTCCACGACCCCGAGCGCCTCGCCGCCGCGATGGCCCAACTGCTGGACAACCCGGAGCTGATCACCGCCATGGGCCGCGCCGGTCGCGAGCTCGCGGTCGCCCGGTTCGACCGCACTCAAGTGATCGAGGCCACCCTGGCGCTGTACGAGCAACAGTTGCAGCGCGCCGCCCGGCGCTGACGAGAGCCACGCTCGCATCGCGCGAACCCAGTGGATCGGAGCCGGCGCGCAAATCCTCGATTTTGCCCGATTGAGCCGGTACATTCTCGTGTGCAGAAGGTCCTGGCGGCGCTCCGGGGTCTCGGGATGGTGATCCGGCTGGGCTGCCGCGGAAGCGAGCATGACGAAAGCGGTCCTGACCCATAAGCCAGGTTCGATCTATGATGACTTGCCGGAAGAGCGCTATCATTTTCCGGCAACTTATCTACGCCAGGTGGAGGCGGCGGTAGGCGACTTCATCGTTTACTACGAGCCAGGACGGACAGAACAAAGTGACCGCCTACGAACCGGCCTGAGGTCGTATGTGGCGACCGCTCGCGTCACCGATGTCAGGCCCGACCCCCTGAAGCCAGAACATTACTACGCGATTATCGATCCTTCGACTTACCTGACCTTCGATCGTCCCGTGGCGTTCCGTGCAGGCACACACTATTACGAAGGCGCGCTTCGCAAGGACGACGCAACGACCAATCTGGGTGCGTTTGGCCGGGCGGTTCGTTCGATCCCTGATGACGAGTTCGAGGCTATTCTCCGAGCTGGATTCGCCCGCGAACTCGCTCCGCCGGAACTTGAGCCGCCTTGGTCGGGCCTTGCAGAGCAGGAAGTGCCATTCGAGCGCCCAATCATTCAAAGCTTGATCGAGCGGCCCCTTCGTGATGCCGCCTTTGCGCGGGTCGTGCAGGAGGCTTATGGCGCAACCTGCTCAGTCACGGGTCTGAAGATCATCAACGGGCGCGGCCGTGCTGAGGTCCAAGCCGCCCACATTCGGCCGGTCAGGGATCGGGGGCCCGACTCGGTCCGAAACGGCCTCGCGCTTTCCGGAACGGTGCATTGGATGTTTGATCGTGGCCTGATTTCGATCGGGGACCCACCCGACTATCCGATCCTTGTTTCCAGCCGCGGTCTGGCCGACAATGTGGTGCGACTCTTCAATCGGGATGGGCGGCTCCGGCGCCCGACAGAGCAGCGATTTTGGCCGGCACCACAGTACCTTAGATTTCACAGGGAGAACGTCTTCAAGGGTTAGCCTCCGCTATCGAGGCGATCTCCCAAAGTGGTCGCCGGCGGTGGTCGGCCGAGAGGTTCATGGCCATGGTCTGTAGGCGGTTCTGGTGAACGCCGGCGGCGAGAGATGTGCGGCGTCCAGCGCGGCAGGCAGCCGCCCGGCGGCTTGCGACTGCGCTGCTGTGAGGACCCTTGATCAAATTCCTAGCATGAGATAGGATGATGACGCGTGTGCGGGCCGGGCGCAGGATCGAGGACGACGCGCGTTTCGGTCGTGCGCGAAACCAAACGAACTCAAAAAAAACATTACGAATCAATGGCTTGGCGATTCGAGCGGGCCGATTCGCGTCGGATTCGGGGTCGTTCGGGCTGCAGCCTGGGGTCTTTCAGGTTGGCTGGGGGACCTGGATTCGAACCAGGACTGCTCGGTCCAGAGCCGAGAGTTCTACCGTTAAACTATCCCCCAACGGCCGGGAACCAGGCATAGGTAGGCCACGCGGCGCGGCGAGGCAAGGGCGTCTTGGATCAGGAACGGTGCCGGGCGGCACGCGTGCTCGAGTGGCGTCCCATGCCGAGCACACGAAGGCCACGCCCGTGCCGGGGGCACGCGTACGTATGTGGCGTCCCAGCGCAAGGCGCGGGCCAGCATGTCAAGGCTTGGCGTCGCAGCCGGTGCCGCTCGCCAGCAGGCGGCGGGCCGCGGCCAGGCAGGCGGCCCGGTCCGGCGCGAAGTCATGGTCGACCCACCAGGCCTCGAGCGCGGCGAGGATCGCGCCGACCTGCGGTCCGGAGGGCACCCCCAGCGCCATGACGTCGTGGCCGTCGACCGGCAGGCTCCGGGGCTGCCAGCTGGCGGCGGCGGCCAGGGCCTCGG
>JBOHKK010000502.1:0-3296 GCA_050729115.1 Geminicoccaceae bacterium
GCCCCGGCTCGGGCGCGCTGGGCGGCCAGCCGCCGCCGCAGCGCCTCCTGCTGGCGCCGTCGTTGCTCCTCGTTCTGCTCCTGGATCTCCCGGATCTGCCGATCACGCTCGCGCTTGATGTCGCCCGAGTCCTCCCGGGCAGCCTGTTGCGCGAGGGCGAAATTGAGGCCGACGGTGGCCAGATTGCTGAGAGCGCCCATTAGTTGACCTTTACTTCCGTGGTTGCAGAAAGCAGCGCGCAGGGCAGCGGCGTGTCCTGCTCGATCCGCCAGGGCGGCTGGTCGGCGCCGCGGCGCCAGCCGAGCGCGCGCAGCGCCCGATCACCGGTGAACGGGGTGGGGCTACGGTCCGCCGGGCCGCCGCCGATCGTATGCAGAGGCAGGTCGCGGAGCCCGTCGCCGGTGTCGATATGCAGGCTCTGCGTCTCGAACAGGCGCAGCGACACCCGGACCGGTCGGTACAAGGGGTCCTGGCCGCCGGCGAGCGAGGCGGGCATGGGCTCGATGACGTGGCGATACGGCAGCCCGACCGCGAGCTCGCTCGCCGGGGCATCGAGCACCACCTGGCCGCCCGAGACCGTCGTGCGCTCGAGGACCAGCCCGTCCGCGACGAGGGCGACCTCCTGACCCTCGAGATGGCCGAGGCCGGTCCAGACCAGCGCCGGCGGCGACTGGCTGAGCCGCAGCCCGGCATCGACCATCAGCAGGTCGTCGAGCCGCTCGATCTGGATGCCGCCCGGGCGGTCGACCAGGAGCATCGTCTCGTCCCCGACCACCGCGACCGAGAGCACGCGGCCATCGGTCTCCTGGAGGCTCCAGGCGGCGATGTCGGCGTTGCGATAGATTGCGATGGTCGCGAGCGACCCGTCCTCGTTGACGATCAGGAACAGGCGCCGCTTGTGGTCGAACGCCTGATCGACCGGGTTGCGCACCAGATGCTGGGCGAGCAAGGCGAGGTCGGCGGCCTGATAGGCCTGCTCGGTATCGACGAACAGGAATTCGCGCAGCTCGCGGCCGTTGCGGGCGACGAACAGCGTCGCGCCGTCGACGTCGCGCGGCGGCACGTGCCGGTCGGCGGGCGAGCCGATGCGGCTCTGGCGCTGCACCTGGACGCTCTCGGGGGTGAGCGGCGCCCCGGTGATCACCCACTCGCTGGTGCTGGTGAAGACCTGAAGGTGGCGGCCGGAGACCAGCGCCCGGATTGCCGGCCGGTCGTCGGCGGCGAGACGGAATGCGATCGCCTCGTCGGGCAGGCCGCCGCCCAGGTCGAAGTTGAAGGGGTCGCCGGTCTTGGAGAGCCACAGGCCGTTCGGAAGATCGCGCGAGCCGCCGATCACCATGCGGTCCTGATGGAACGACACCGTGACGGGCCAGCCGCGGGCCTCGCTGAACGCCAGCTCGTCCCAGTCCGCGGTGGGGCCGGTATCGTCCAGGTCCTGCAGCACCAGGCCGACCGCCTGGTTGCTCGTCTGGATGTTGGTGAGCAGGATCTGCTTGCCCTTCATCCGCACGATGCCGCCGAGATGCTCGGCCACGAACACGTCGTCCGTCGCGTTCAGGGTAACCGTGCCGGTGGTGGCGGTGGACTGCATCTCGACGTCGCGAGCTGCAAAGCGCGCGAACGGCTCGCTGGTGACCGCAGGCGAGCCGATCTCCACGAACTGCCACTGGGCGATGGTCCAGTCGGTGTCGCTGCTCCGTTGGAGCCGCTGGGGCGGGACGTCGGGATGGGTGATCAGCAGATCGTCGTCCAGTTGCGCCCAGGCGATCTGGGCAACCTGCTGTTCTCCCCAGGGCGTGGCCACGCTGTCGCGCAGCACGCCGTCCCGATAGATGTCGACCTGAAAGTCGGAGAACGCCAGCAGGTAGGCGAGATCGGGTCCGATCTCCAGGTCGACCAGACGGCCCGGGCCGGCGGCGGCCACGACGTAGGCCATGCCCGGTCGCCGCCGCACGCCGCCCGTGGTGTCGACCACGACGTTGCGCAGCTTGGCGGCGCCGTTCTCGTACGACCGCAGGTCGGTGCGACCGAGCATGCGCGGATCGAGCTCGCCGGCCGCAAAATTGGTCTGGGAGACGAAGGCGCGGGTCATGCGAACCGCGCCCTGACCAAGCTGAAGTCCTCGACCCTGGCCGGCGTGTCCTGCTGGCTGTCGACCAGCCTGGCAAGCCGCAGCTCATCCTCGGCGAGTCGGGCGAGGCGCTCGGCGCGCGAGCTGTTCTCCGTGAGCGGCAGGCAGAACTCGGCCGCCAGACGCGCCACCAGGGCGGCGACGAAGAACGCCGGGAAGTCACCCTCGCTCGGCCGGAACAGGTAGCGCAGCACCACCTCCCCGGCGTCGCTGTGCAGCTGCCGGTTGACGATCTGATAGGCGATGCCGCGGCCGCGCACTTGGTCGCCGGCCGACAGCGCCTTGAGAAAATCGATCGGCAGCTGATAAGCGTGCGCGAAGTCGGTGGTCGGCTCGAGCGCCAGGCGGGCGAGCTTGCTCTGGGCCGTGGCGAACGACCAGGGGTGGGCGCACAGGAGGGCATCGCGCGCGATCGGATAGAGCCGGGCCGCAACGCGCGCTTCCGCGGAGCCGTCTTCGAAGGAGCTGATGCCGTCGGCGCCGAGCTTGATCAGCGCGCTCGAACACAGCTCGATACTGCTCAAGGCCATGGTGGGCGTCCTTGGGACTGGGACCAGGCTCACGAAGACTTGACCGATCGACCGCTCTTCTTCTTGTCACCCCCGGGCTTGACCCGGGGGTCCAGTCTGGATGCCCCGGTCGAGCCGGGGCATGACACAAAAGACGCACGGACCATCGGTCGCGACTTCATGGGGTCGGTATGAATTGCGAAATGGCGGAGCCTAAGCGGTCCAACCGACGCGGGGCCGCAGCCACTGCCACAGGCGTTGCCGCTCGACCGTCAGGAGCCCGATCACGCAGTCGCCGCTCTGATACCCGATCACCAGCGGCTTGCCGGGCAGGGCGTAGACGGTGACGCGCTCGGGTGGGAGCGGCAGTGTGGGGCGCCGCCCGGCCCGCCACAGCTCGACGAACGGGTCGAGCAGAGCGTGCTCGAAGGCAAACCGCTGCACTGGCTGCGGAAACCGCTGCTCGAAGCGTGCGACGGTGATCCCCGGGCACAGGCGCGCCGCGCTCTCCGGCTCACCGCGCACGGGCGGGGCCGCGAGCAGCAGGGTCGAAACCAGAAACGTGCTGGCAAGAAGCTTGGACATGGCTGTCTCCTCGACGGGGCGGCGGCGCCGCCCCGTGAAGCGGCGAGTCAGATCCGCGCAAAGCCGCGGGT
>JBOHKK010000503.1:0-3288 GCA_050729115.1 Geminicoccaceae bacterium
GCAAGCGCTCGTCCATCACCGAACTCTCTTTCCACGGCATCCACACCTTCCCCCTGCAATTGCAGGGGGAAGGTGTTACCCATGTGTCCGGCACGAACCGTCACCTGTGTCTCGGGACGCTCACCGAGAGATCCGTTCATGGTCTACTGGTATGCCCACTTGGGCCTCGCCGCCTTCGCGGCGGAGCGTTACGAGGAAGCGATCGACTGGGCCGGCAAGACGATCCAGCAGAATCCAAACTTTCCGGGTGGCCCTCGGCTGCTGGCATCCAGCCTCGGGCGCCTGGGCCGGTTGGCCGAAGCACGACAGGCGCTGGATCAGCTCCTGCGTCTGATGCCGGCTATGAAGGCCGACGACGTAGGAGGCCAGGTGCCGTTCAAGCACGCTGCCGACATGGAGCGCTATCTCGACGGCCTGCGCAAAGCGGGTCTGGCCGACTGACGCTTGGCGGTCGATGAGGTCGGGGCGATCGATGAGGTCGGGGCGATCTCGGCGACGCGCGGTCCGGGCGCAGGGGTTCTTGACCGGATACTGGCCGCGCGCCTCCGGCCGCCCAATCTTGATGATCCTCCAGCCGAAGTCAGCGCGGTGTGAAAGCATGACGAGGCGCTTGGTATCTGCAGCCGTGGTCGCGATGCTCGGGCTCGTCGCGCTCGCCGGCTGCGCCGGCCAGAGCACGATCTACAACTCGATGATCAGCACCGCCTATCGGCCGTATCTCTATGGCTACGGCGCCGGGCGACGCGACCTGACCACGATCGTCCTCGGCAATCCGTTCGATCTCGATCAGAAGCAGATGGAGGCGCGGCTCCTGGCGAAGTTCAACGCGCGGCCGACGCTGCTGCAGCCGACCCACTTCACCACGACCCCCGGCCCGAGCGCACGCCCGGAGTTCAAGGCCGTGCTCCTGTTCAACCGGGCGATCGTTCTGCCCAACGCGGTCTGTCGGGCCCCAGATCCGGTGCCCGTGGCCGACCTCGGCTCGACCATGCGGCTGACCGCCACGTTCTGCCGCTACGGCGGCTACCTCAGCACGGTCACCGGCGAGCTCGAGAACGTCACCGACATCGACGACCCGCGCTTCGAAAAGCTGATCGGGCAGATGGTGCCGCTGCTGTTCCCGCCGATCGATCCGACCCAAGATGACAACGGCGGCATGCGCTTCCTGATCACCCGTGCGCCGGCGATATCGCCAGTCCCGGGGTAGTCCTCGTATCCGACCCGCGATGTCCGCACAGTCGCGGGCGCGCGGACCGAACGCAAATCCAGGACCTTCTGCGCTTGCGATCAGTTGCCGGCGGCGCCGCGCCGGCGGCGGGTGATGACCTTGCCCTGGATGTGCGCGCGCAACGGCTCCGTGGGGCCGCCCGAGCGCACCGGCCGCGGCGCGAAGCGGCCGAGGCTCAGCAGCCGGTCGTACATCACGATCGCGCCGGCGGCCGCGAGATTGATGCAGAAGCGGGTCGGGATCCGCACCACGTGATCGCACCGGGCAGCCATGGAAGCCGACAGCGAGCTGCGCTCGGGACCGAACACGTACGCCGCGTTCAGCGGATGGCGGAAGCTCGGCAGCTCGACCGCCTGGTCGAGCAGCTCGACCCCGATCAGCACGCAGCTGTCGGGGACCGTGAGCCGGTCGACCGATTCGAACCGGTAGAGCGGCAGCTGCCTCTCCGCCTGCGAGGTGTCGGAGAGCGCGCTGCCTACGGTGTAGTGGGCGTCGACCAGGAACACGAAGCTCGCCCCGAACGCATGCGCCGAGCGGATCAGGTTGCCCAGGTTCATGGGCTTGCTGATGCCTTCCGCGCCGATCCCGAAGTAGCCGCGCATCGGCTCCTACCCGGTCGCGCAAGATGCGTGGCCGCAGGATGCGTTGGCCACGGGCGCGCGAACCCCCGGGATACCGTCGCTCACGGCTCGGCGCCGGCGGCGAGCTCGACCGACTGCCCGTGCGGCGTGTTGAGATAGGCGCGCCGCCACTCTTCGATGCGGGCGGCGAGAGCGTCCGTGGTGATCGCGCCGGCAGCGGCGACCAGCCGCTCGAGCGCGGCCAGCACGGCTGCGTAATAGGTCTCGTGGTCGTCCGGGGCGCCGCGCGCCTCGGCCCGCCGCAGTTCCTCGCCCAGCGCCGCCGACCATTGGGCGGGAGAGAACATCCCGCTTTCCGAAAGCGCGCAAGCCAGCGCCAGGATCTCCGCCTGCCAGGGCTCGGCGAAGGCCGGCTCGCGGTCGCGGCGCGCGAGCGGCGCGATCCGCGCTGCCTCATGCCTGCTCAAGCCACATCTCCCACAGCGCTATCCCACGCTTCCCACAGCGCTATCCCACGCTCCGGAGCCGCACCATCGGTCGGCCTCCGGTTCTGTATACAGCACATTCCCGGGTGGAGGGACATCGGAGGCGGCCCGACGATCCGGCGTGATGCGACAGCGCGGTCCCCTTCACAGGATCGCCGCCGAGCATTTTCTCCCTGAGTGGACCCGCGGCCCCGGCCCGCTCCCCCTCCCAACCACCCACCGATGGTACCCTTGGGGTGGTTGGGAGGGGGAGCGGGCTGGTGCGAGCTGATCGAAAAATGCGCTGGAGCAGCATCCGAATGGACGAGATCGCCGATGGCGATCGTCGTCCGGATAAAGCTGCTCTCATCAATTGAGATAGAGCAATTTTCTCCCGATGAGCGGAAGATGTCGCGATCCGCGGCGGGTCCACCTCATCGGGAAATTGCGCTAGGCTCGGGCATCGCGAGGCGAGGTGATCATGCGCGCAGTCGTCTGTAGAGAACTGAGCGGGCCGGAAGGCCTGGTCGTCGAGGACATCCCGGTTCCCGAGCCGGGGCCGGGCGAGGTGCGCATTCGCGTGCGCGCGGCCGGGCTCAATTTCGCCGACAGCCTGATCATCACGGGCCGCTACCAGGAGAAGCCGCCGCTGCCCTTCGTCCCGGGCATGGAGATCGCCGGCCGGGTCGATGCCTGCGGCCCCGGCGTCGCCGGCGTCGCGTTGGGCGACCGGGTCATGGCGACCCTCGCTCACGGCGGCTTCGCCGAGGCGGCGGTCTGTCCGATGGACGCCGTCGTGCGTCTGCCCGAGACCATGGATGACGTGATCGCCGCCGGGTTCGCGATCGCCTACGGCACCGCCTACGGCGCGCTGTGCTGGGCCGGCCGCCTGCAGGCGGGCGAGACGCTCGTGGTGCACGGCGCCGCCGGCGGGGTCGGCCTTGCCACGGTCGAATGCGGGCGGGTGCTCGGCGCCCGGGTGATCGCCACCGCCCGCGGCGCGGATCACCTGGCG
>JBOHKK010000504.1:0-3271 GCA_050729115.1 Geminicoccaceae bacterium
CGCTGCGGGTTGCCCCGCACCCGGGGGCACGGCAGCGCCCCGGCGCGGCGCGGCGCGCGCCTCGGGTGCCTCGCCTGGCGGCTCGTCGACCTGGTCGTCGAGCATGTCCTGCATGAACGAGTCGAGGTCGTCGTCCTGGTAGATGGGCCCGGTTGTCTCATCGGCGACCGGTCGCTCGCTCGGCGCGGCCGACGGTGCCGAGGGCGTGCCTCGAGCCTCCGGATCGACCTCGGGCGGGACCGCGGCCAAAGTATCCGGCAAAGTTTCCGGCTCTGGCGGCGGCATGCTGCTCAAGCCGGTCCGATAACGGATCACCGCACTGGTGTAGCGGGCGTTCTCACGGTCGGCGATCAGCCGGTCGACGATCGCGCGCCGCTGCTCCACCGGATAGCTGAGCTGCGGGCGGGGCGGCACCGTATGCAGGCTCGGGTAGGGCTGCGCCGCCGCGACCGTGTCGGTCCTGGCCGGTCCCCCGGCAAGGTCCTGGCAGCTTGCCAAGACCATGACGATCACCCACATGGGGGCACCGAAGCGCCAACCTTCACGCCAGGCTTCACCGGCCGTCCGCGGCGATGCGGGCGGTTGGCCACGTGAGTGGGATCGTCTACAAGGTGCGCCGGCCGCAGGCCCTGGGCCAGCGGCGCCGCGGCCGATCGATTGGTCACAGCAGATGCCGGGGGCTTGGCTTGGACGCACGACCTGACCTGACGATCACGAGACAGCCCTCGCCGGCCACCGCCGGGCGGAGCAAGGCCGGAGCATAAAGGAACGTCGGATGGCCAAGCAACAGGAAACGCCCGAGGAAGGTCGGCACGACCTGCTGCAGGTGCTCGGCGAGATCACGGACAACAGCCAGCGCCTGATGCATTCGATCGCCGATCGCCACTGCGCGACCAACGGCGTGGCCGCGCCCGATCCACTCAATCTCGGGCCGACGGTTCTCCAGCTGACGGCGCGCATCCTGGCCGATCCGGCACCCATCCTGCAGGCGCAGCTGTCACTGTGGCAGGACTACCTGCGGCTCTGGCACAACGCCGGCCAGCGTCTGCTCGGGCGACCGGTGGAACCCATGGTCGCGCCCGACCGCAGCGACCGTCGGTTCCGCGACCCGGCCTGGGACGACCATGCGGTGTTCGATTTCATCAAGCAGTCCTATCTGCTGACCTCGCGCTGGCTGGTCGATACCGTCAACGGTCTGGACGGCTTCGATGACAAGACCAAGCAGAAGATCGACTTCTACACGCGCCAGTTCGTCGATGCCCTGGCGCCCAGCAACTTCGTCGCGACCAATCCGGAAGTTCTGCGCGCCACGCTCGAGAGCCGGGGCGTCAATCTGCTGCACGGGCTGAACAATCTCCTGGAGGATCTGGCGCGCGGCGAAGGCCGCCTCGCGATCAGGATGACCGACCTGGAGGCGTTCGAGCTCGGCAGGGACCTGGCGCTCACCCCGGGCAAGGTCGTCTTTCAGAACACCCTGCTGCAGCTGATCCAATATGCCCCAAGTACCGAGGAAGTCCATCGCCGGCCGCTGTTGATCATCCCGCCCTGGATCAACAAGTACTACATCTTGGATCTCAGGCCCAAGAACAGTTTCGTCAAGTTCGCGGTCGATCAGGGGTTCACGGTGTTCGTGATCTCCTGGGTCAATCCGGACGAGCGCCATGCCGACAAGACCTTCGAGGACTACATGGCCGCGGGCGCCCTTGCCGCGCTCGACGCGATCGAGCAGGCGACCGGCGAGCGCGAGACGACGGTGATCGGCTACTGTCTCGGCGGCACGCTTCTTGCCTGCACGCTGGCCTACCTGGCCGCCAAGGGTGACCGCCGGATCAAGGCGGCGAGCTTCTTCGCAGCGCTCACCGACTTCGAGAATCCGGGGGAGCTCGGCGTGTTCATCGACGAGGAGCAGCTCGCCGCCATGGACGAGATGATGGCCCGGCGCGGCTACCTCGACGGCCGGGAGATGGCCACGACGTTCAACCTGCTGCGCGCCAACGACCTGATCTGGTCGTTCGTCGTCAACAATTACCTCTTGGGCAAGGAGCCGTTTCCGTTCGACCTGCTGTACTGGAACGCCGACAGCACCCGCATGCCCTATGCGATGCACAGCTTCTACCTGCACAAGTTCTACCAGGAGAACAAGCTGATCGAGCCTGGCGGCATCACGCTGTGCGACGTGCCGATCGATCTGCGCCAGATCCGCATCCCCGTGTACCTGCTCTCGACCCGCGAGGACCATATCGCCCCTTGGGCCACCACCTACGCGGCGACCCAGCTGTACCGCGGCGACACCAGGTTCGTCCTGGCCGGCTCGGGCCATATCGCGGGGGTGATCAACCCGCCGACCCAGCACAAGTACGGCTACTGGACCAACGAGCAGCTGCCACCGGATCCGAGGGACTGGCTGGACGGCGCGCGCGAACATCCGGGCTCCTGGTGGCCCGATTGGGCAGCCTGGAACGCCGCCAAGTCCGGACCCAAGATACCCGCGCGGCAGCCCGGCGCGGGCAAGCTCACGGCCATCGAGGACGCTCCCGGCGCGTACGCTCGCCTGCGCGCCGTATGACGCGCGCGCTCACATCGGATCGTCGCGCAGGACTGTAGCGGGCGGCGCGGGCGCGCTCGACAACGCGGGTCGTTGAGACGATCGCGTATCAACGCCGTGCCAGCTGAGTCTGGTGGAATGGTCTTTGATGGCCGCGACCTGCTCCAGCGGCAGATATTCGCCGTGCGTCCACACCTTCCATTGCCAGGCGGCGTCCTCCAGGTCGCCCTTGTGATCGAAGGCCACCCGCCCGAGCACGGTGTCGAAGCGGCCGCGCCGCAACGTCTCCGCCACCGCGGTGAGCTCGAGGCTGCCGGCGCGCTCGACCGCCTGTGCCCACACCTGAACCGCGGCGTAGACGGCGAAGCTGGCGAGACGTACGCCCAGGCCCTCCGCCCGGAATCTCGCCAAGACCGCGGCGGCATGCGCTCGCGCCCTGACGTTGGGGCGACTGCTGAAGATGGTGCCTTCGCCCATTGGACCGGCCATCGTCCAGAACTCGTCCATGCCGAGCCCGTCACCCCCGACCAGCTGGAGGTGGCCGCCGCGCTCGCGCACGGTGCGCAGGATCCGCCCGGCATCCGGCCCACCACCGACGTACAGCACATCGATTGCGAGCCGCTCCAAGCGCGCCGCGAGGTCGGTGTAGTCATGCTCGTTGGGTTTGTAGCGGTCGTAGATCGCCTCCGTCTCGCCCCGCGCGCGCAGCTGCGCGCGCGTCTCCAT
>JBOHKK010000505.1:0-3207 GCA_050729115.1 Geminicoccaceae bacterium
GGGTCCGCCTGCGTGACCGTGAGCCAGCCCGCGCCGCGCTCGCCCCGGGCGCCTTCGCCCTCGGCGCTCTCGGTCAGACGCCGCAGCAGGCTCGCGATCGCCTGGCCGGGCTCGAGCAGGGTGAGAATGGCGCTGCCGTCACGATACTGCGCCCGCTCGATCCGATCGAAGTACGGGCGCATGCTGCCCGCGCGCCAGCTGGCATCGCCGGTGATCTCTGCGATCTGGTCCCAGTCGCTCTCGTGCGGATACACGGTGATCATGGCGTGGTGCGCGGTGCAGCCGCCGAGCGCCGCGGCGCGGGGATAAAAGATGCCGGGGGCGCCAGGGTAGCTCGGATCGCGCCTGTGGTATTTCGGATCGCGGTCCGGACGGTTGTCGTCGGAATAGTGCTTGACGTAGAACTCCCAGCTGAGCAGCGGGTCCTCGGTCGACAGGCCATGGAACGCCGGCACCGAATAGTGGTCGTTGATGTGGTCGTCGCCGGCCTCGATCAGCACTACGCTGAAGCCCTCGAGCGCCAGGTTGGCGGCGAGCGGCCCGCCGCCCGCGCCGGAGCCCACGATCACGAAGTCGTATGTCTGCTCGGTCGGCATCGCGCATCTCCGGACGGTCGCTCAACGGTGGTGGGCGAGCCTCCGGCCGAGGCCGGCCACGACCACTCACACCGTCTTCAGAAACTCGATCAGCGCTTCCTTGTCGGCATCGCTCAGGTCCGCGCCGAAGTAATGGCCACGATCGACGACGAAGTCCGGGCACTTGTTGACGCTCAGGAGGTCCGGCACGAGCGCGCGCAGGATCTGCCGCTGCTCCTCGACCGGCCTGCCTTCCGCCGCCTCGAGCTGCTTCTTGGCTTTGATCAGGACCCGCGCGAGGTCGATCTTGGAGGCACTCAGGTCGATGTTGGAGAGCAGGCTGATCGGCGTGCCTTGCGGGATCGGGCCGATCTCGATGTTGCCGGCCTCGTCCGTCAGGTCGGTGATCTCGAGGATGTCCGGCACGTACTGGTGCGGCACCCTGAGATAGCTCTCCCGCGTGGTGCGATAGACCGGCGGGCAGAACGGCAGTCCCCATTCCTCCTGGCACGTGCGCTCGGCGCGCCGCTCCGGCCATAGCAGCTTGCGCACGGCGTCGTCGAACGCCGCCATCCGCCCCTCGACCGAGGGGTCGTTGGTGAACCTGCCGAGGCCGTTGTTGTGGAAGTACGGCGCGGTCGCCCACATCGCGATCAATGACGGCGTGCGATGGTAGCCGCGCCCGCCCGCCGGCATGTCGTACCTGCTGGTGGTGCCGTCGATCGGATGGCTGACCTCGATCGCGCCGACCGCCGGCAGGCTCTTGTAGGTCTCGGACGAGAAGTTGTCCCAGATGTGCCCGCGCGTGGCATTGGTCGCGAGCGCGCTGCAGGCGTTGGTCTGGATCAGCGATACCGGGTAGCGATCGTCGTCCGACAGGAAGTTGTCGTCCAGGAAATCGGCCTGCAGCACCTCCCGGTGCATCCAGTCGCGATAGGCGTCGGTGCCCTTGGCCAGGCCCTCGGGCTGCTTGCTCGAGTGGCACGACGCGCAGTTGTCGGCGAACACCAGCTTGCCGCGCTCGAGCACGGCCGGATCGTCGCTCAGATACGGCGCCCCGCCCGGCGCGTCGTCGAGGTACATCGGCCCCGCCGCCTTCAGGAAATAGGCCGCAAGATTGCCGACGCGGCCCTCGGTCGCGCGCCAGTAGACCGAGTTCGCCCGGGCGTTGGCCACGTCCATCGGGGTCTGGTCGCCGCCGATCAGAGGCTTGAAGTTCTCGACCCACTCCTGATGAAACGTGCCGATGTTGATGTACACGCGGCTGAGCGCGCCGGCGACCCCGACCGAATCGGCGCCGTCCTTGAGGATGTGCGGCACCGCCATCACCGGCTCGACGCCCGGAAGATTGAGCGCGCCGCCCGCGATCTCCTCCTCCTGCGCGGTCGCGAGCCGCGCCGCCACGTCGAACACGGCATTGATCGTGCGCGGATTGTTGACGTTGTCCGAGGCGACGAAGGACGTGTCCAAGGCCCCCGGCGGCGAGGAGTTGAGCAGCTGCCAGATGAAGTTGCTCTCGTCCGGATGGGCGATGAAGATCCGCCCGATCCAGAAATACTGGCCGCCGATCGTCGCCGACAGGTTGCGCCATTCCGGCGCGTTCGGATCCTCGGGCGGATCGAGGGGATGGGCGCTGACGTGGCAGAAGCCGCAGCTCATCCCGAGGCGATACGGCCGCACCAGCTCCGGATTGTTGTAGTATTCCGGGTCGCGGTAGTAGCGCTCGCCGTCCCAGGCCGCCTCTGCGGCCGCATCGAAGTTGGGATTGGGGAACAGGCGCAGGCCGACGACCCCGGCGGAGCGGCCATAGACCTCCGGGTCCAGGCCCTCGGGCTGGGGACAGTCGTCGACGTAGAGACCGTACGCGTCGGGCTCGGTCGCGGCCGTGCAGTCGGGGTCGTTCATCAGGCCGTAGTAGTCGAAGCGCCGATAGCGATACCGGCTGTCCGCCGTCTTGAGCAGATCGAGGGTGCCGAAGCTGTGGTTGGCGAGATAGTCCCAAAACGCCTGATTGCCGCCCGTCCACAGGATCCAGGTGTTGCGTCCCGCCGCTTCATCGGGGGCGAGCGCGACGCCGCCGTCCATCTCCTGGAAATAGTCGACCGTGGTCTCGGGGAAGTCCGCCGGGGTCCTGCCCGCCTGCGCGGCCTCGTCCTGACGGACGGTGGCGCAGGCCGCGACGAGCGAAGCGCAGAGGGTTCCGAGTGCAAGCGCCTTCACCAATCCGCGCCGCGTCGCCATGGCGATCCCCCCCAACATCAGTTGTATCTCACAAACAATCCCGGGGCGACACAAAGCAACCGTCGCGTGAGCTCATGTGACCGAACGGCGAATCCCGTGGCGCCACGAGAACGACGCGTCGCGTTCAGAACTGGAAGTGGAATCCCCGATGGAAAAGCACTCCCCACCCCGATCGCGTACAATCCTAATCACAACCCCTCACATCGTCAATTACGATTGGAGGTTGTGTCAACCGCCGCGGTGGCATGCTCCCATGTCCGCGCCGGCCGGCGAACGGGTCGCGCCGGGCGCCCCGTCGCAGCGCGGCGCTTAGCGCATTTTTCGATCAGCTCGCACCAGCCCGCTCCCCCTCCCAACCGCCCCAAGGGTACCATCGCTGGGTGGTTGGGAG